>NZ_VOJB01000083.1:30690-145868 GCF_007910085.1 Klebsiella sp. ME-303
TTTCATCAATGATGCCTTAGTTTGCTGAGACCGGAACCAGTACGTCTTTGACCAGCGGATCGTCAGTGGTCTTTAACCACGTCTGAATACGCGGATCGGAAAAAGCCTGTTTTAATTTAACAATATTCTCCTGCGATAAATACGGTGTACCGATGACTAACTGCGAGGCAAACGTTTTAGGCGCAGGCGGGAATAATATGCCTTTTTCCCGCGGGACTTTTCCGGCATCAAATTGTGAAACATAACCAATAGCGGCATCCACCGAATTCAGCGCACGCGGCATGGTTAATAAATCCAGCTCTTTAAAATTGAACTTGTGCGGGTTGCCGACAATATTTTTCAGTTTCGCCGTGCGCGGCTCAACCGCCGGATCGAGTGAGATTAACCCTATCCTTTGCAGCAACCATAATGCCTGCCCCTGGTTAGCGCCATCATCCGGCACGACGAGGGTCGCCCCGACGGGCAAATCCTGTACCGATTTATAGCGGTCGGAATAGATCCCGAAGGCCCACTGAAAAACCGGTACGGTCGTCGAAAGCGCAAAACCGTTGGCGTCCACCACCTGCTTAAGCCACCACTGATGTTGATAGATAGTGCCGGCATACTGCCCCTCCGCCACGGCTCTGTCCGCCTGTACCGGATCCTGTACGCCCACCGCCTCCAGCTTCAGGCCATAATCGGGCGCAATATGCTGACTGATGTACTCAATAATTCGCTGCTCGCCCGCCATCGCCGGTTCGTAGTGAATTTTTAACGTCGTACCGAAAACGACCTGCGGCGCCTGCGCGTATCCGCGCCACCACCAGAACGCGACGGCCAGCGCCGCGATCGCTGCCAGCGCCGCCAGCCATGGCCAGCGGCGGGCTTTACGGAGTTCAAACTGTTCTGTTGTCATGAAGAAATCCCCTGAGTGTGGCGAAGCTTATTGACCAGACGGTCGCCAAAGAATTGAATGATCTGAATCGTGGCGATCAGCACGACAATGGTGGCGATCATGATGTGATTGTCGAAACGCTGATAGCCGTACACGACCGCCAGATAGCCGATCCCACCCGCACCGATAGTGCCGGCAATCGCCGAATATTCGATCATCGACACCAGGTTAAGCGTGACCGCCGCCACCAGCGCAGGCAGCGCCTCGCTGAGCTGCGCGTGGCGGATTATCTGCCAGCGCGAACCGCCGCACACCAGCCCCACCGCGGTAACCTCCGCCGGGAGTTCGCGCAGGGCGTTTTCCACCAGACGGCCAAAAAATGGCACGCCAGCGGCAATCATCGGTACCACCGCGGCAGGGATGCCGATAGTGGTGCCCGTAAGCCAGAACGTAAACGGGATAATCGCCGCCATTAACACCAGAAAGGGCAGAGAGCGCCCCATGTTGACGCCCCAGTTAAGCACCTGGTAAAGCGCGGGACGCGGAAATAATCCTCGCGGCGAGGCGTTGAATAACACCACGCCCACCACGCCGCCAAGGGTCACCACAAACAGCATCACAATGGCAACCATCAGCCAGGTTTCACCATAAGCAGGCAGCAGCAATGTGTGGATTTCATGCCACGGCGTATCCTGGCTTATCACTGTCGGTTTCATACCGCCTCCTGTAGCTCGGGGGCATGAGCAAGGATTTCCGCCGCAATGCCCAGCTGCGCTAAAAGCGCGATCGTTCGATCCGCTGACAGTCGTTGTCCCTGAAATCGGACGCCGACCTGTAAACGCCCCGCCAGTTGACCGTTGATCACTTCCACATGGCCGCCTAGCAAATCTATCTGTAGCGCATGCTGGTGGCTCAGACGGCTGATCCAGTCAGTCGCCACCGGCACATCCCAGCGATAACTCAGGCGCAGCAGCAGATCGCTGTTAACAGCGATGGGCGACAGCGGCAATAGCTGCTGACCAAGCAGGGAATCCGGACGGGCCAGCAGCTCTTTCACCTGCCCGTACTGGACTATCGCGCCATCGCGGATTTCCGCCACCGCATCCGCCGCGGAGCGTACCGCATCCATTTCATGAGTAATCAGGACTATCGCCAGCCGGTACTCATCACGTAGCTGTCGGAGCAAACCCAGCACCGTGGCGGTCGCCTGGGGATCCAGCCCAGACGTGGCCTCGTCCGCCAGCAGTACCGACGGACGTAATGCCAGCGCGCGAGCGATACCAATGCGCTGACGCTGTCCGCCGGAAAGCTGGGACGGATAGGCCTCCGCTTTGTGACTCAGCCCTACGCTCTCCAGTAGTTCACCGACCCGCGCCTTAATGTCGCGTTCCACCACGCCCAGATACTCCAGCGGCACCGCGATGTTTTGCCACGCCGTTTTGCGATTCAGCAGCGCTGAGGATTGAAAAACGGTGCCGATCGCGCGCCGTTCACGCCGCAGCGCCTCCCCTGACAGTAATGACAAATCTTTGCCGTTAACCTTGATACTGCCGCTATCGGGGCGTTCCAGCAGGCTGATGCAGCGCGCCAGGGTCGATTTCCCCGCGCCGCTCGGCCCTACCACCGCGGTAATGGAGCTGGCGGGCACCCTGAGCGATAATCCCTTCAGAACCTCGCTGACGCGGCCATCCGCCGTGCGGTAGCGTTTATGCAGATTATCGATATCAATCATGCCGCCGTCTCCTTCGCCCCGACATCGTTTCGCACGCCGCGACGGTAGTCTGCCCCCGGATGCGGCGCGGTCAGGCGCGGCCCGGCGCCGAACAGTTTTTCACGCAGCGTGCCTTCCCGGTAATCCTGCTTAAAGACGCCGCGTGTTTGCAGCTCTGGTATTAATAGCTCCACCACGTCGCGGAAGGTTTCATGCGTCACGGCGTAGGCCAGATTGAAGCCATCGACATCGGTTTCCTCGACCCAGGATTGCAGTTCATCGGCCACCGTTTCCGCACTGCCGACGAGCAGCGGGCCAAAGCCGCCGATGCCCACCCAGTCCGCCAGCGCTTCCACCGTCCATTGACGATTCGGGTCGGCGGTGGAAAACGCCTCAACCGCCGACTGGATGGCGTTGGTATGCAGGTATTTCAGCACCTGGTCCGGCCGATACTGACCGAAGTCAATACCGGTCCAGCCGGAGATCAGCGCCAGCGTTGCCTGCCGATAGTCGCCCGGCCATTCCTCGCTTTCTCCGCTAAGGTTGCTCTGCGAGAGCAACCTACGGCGAGAGAACGCCAATATGTTGATATTTTCGTCAGCTTTCTGCGTCATTATCCATTTCCTATATAACCATATTCGATATTTATCGAAGAGTTATTTTAATTTTGTTATATGGGTGTTAGCGATAATCATGCCAAAGGCTGCGCATTATTTAATTCATGTTAATCAATGGCTTTAATAAATTGGCTTGCGCAAGAGCTGTTGCGAATGCGCCAACTGATGCACACCGCCTGTTGTATTAGCAACAGCCGGGCAAGGCGTGCCTCTGGTTGCTGGTGCCAGTACTATTACGTTGCGACGCCTGCAACGCGCGCGAGCTAAAGTTGTTCACTGAGTTGACGGGCTCTGCTTTAATCCTGAACGAATAACAGCATCGGAAAGTGGGAATTTGGAGCTGAAACGACCTGGGTGAAGATACTCGGAATGCGAAAGGAGAAACTGGCGCTGTAAACCGCGCCAGTTATGGGTTTAGCGATGGTTGTCTGATGTTAGCAGGAGGTCAGTACGCATCAGTGCTTCACGATATACATTGTGCGGCTATAGGCCACGTCCTCCGGATTGGCTATCGGATACCCTTTCAGCCACGGTTTAATCAGACGCCCGTTGGTGTACTGATAAATCGGCGCGATGGGCGCTTTTGCCATAATGATTTTTTCCGCCGCGTTGTAATCGTCATTGCGCGCCTTTTCCGATGTTTCCAGCGCCGCCTGGGTCAGAATTTTGTCGTAGGCCGGATCGTTGAAACGGGAGATATTACCGCTATGGGTCGAGGTGAGCAGCGACAGGAACGTCGACGGCTCATTGTAATCCCCGACCCATGAGGCGCGAATCACATCGAAGTTGCCGGTATTGCGGCTGTCGATATAGGTTTTCCACTCCTGATTTTGCAGCTTCACGTCGACGCCCAGATTTTTCTTCCACATGGAAGCCACCGCAATCGCGATTTTCTGGTGGTTCTCCGAGGTGTTGTACAACAGCGTCAGCTTCAGCGGACGGTTCGGACCGTAGCCCGCTGCCTGCAGCAGCGCTTTGGCTTGGGCATTCAGCTCGGCCTGGCTCATGCTCTCGATTTGCGTCGGCTGCGGGGTAAAGCCTGCGGTCACGTCCGGGGTAAAGCGCCAGGCCGGTTTCTCGCCGGTACCCAGAATTTTCTCCGCCATCAGACGGCGATCGATAGTCATGCTGAGCGCCAGGCGGACGCGCTCATCGGCGGTTGGCCCTTTCTGCGTGTTAAACGCGTAATAATAAGTACCCAGCTGCGGCGGGGTATAGACCTGCCCCGGAATATCCTTCAGCAGCTTCTGGTACAGATTTTTCGGGAACGACTCGGTGATATCGATATCGCCGGCCAGATAACGTTTGGTGGCCGCCGATTCCTGGTTAATGGGCGTAAATGTGACCTGCTGGATCACCGTTTTGCCGTTATCCCAGTAGTGCGTATTGGGAACCACCACCAGCTTTTCATTCACCACGCGATCTTTTAAGACATACGCGCCGTTGCCAATCAGGCTTCCCGGACGCGTCCAGTTGTCGCCGCTCTCCACGTTAGCCTTCTGCACCGGATAGAAAGCAAAGCTCGCCGTCAGATTGCTGAACCACGGCAGCGGTTTATCCAGCTGCACGCGCAAGGTACGCGCGTCCACGGCGGTGACGCCGAGGGTATCCGGCGCGGCTTTACCATCAATAATATTTTGCGCATTGGCGATTCCGGCCAGCGCAGCAAACCAGGCAAACGGGGAGGTGGTTTTAGGATCAACCAGCCGCCGCCAGCTATAGACGAAATCCTCCGCCGTTACCGGCGTTCCGTCGGACCAGCGGGCGTTATCGCGCAGGGTAAATGTCCAGACACGATTATCATTGCTCTGCCAGCGAGTCGCCACGCCTGGGATCAGATTGCCTTTCTCGTCCTGATTGACTAAACCTTCAAAAAGATCGCGGATAACCTGAATTTCAGGCAGACCGACGGCTTTGGCGGGATCTAAGGAGGCGGGTTCATCTTTAATGTGCCGCACCAGCACCTGTTTTTCGGCTAATACGGTGCCCGGCGGGACATCGGCGGCCCAGGCAAGAGAAGAGACGCTGGCTAACCACAGCGCGCCGCATGTCAATGTGACAGGATACTTCATAAGATCCCCTTTAAAATAAAAAAACCAGAGCTGGCAGTGCGATAATTATTTGTTTCATCACCTGAAATTGCAAACGGCTTGTGAAAGAAAGTTGACATATATGCTGATTTCGTCCTCACTGGAAACTATTTGATTCCGGGACGGTTTTACACAACACTGCTGAAAAATAACCTGACAACAGGATGCCCTATGCCCGTTTCTCGTCCTCGCCCTCAGCGCGGTGATTTTCCGCCCGGCACACAACGCTATGGCCAGTCTCACCTCGGCGCACCGCTGTTGTGGTTCCCTGCACCGCTGGCCGATAGCCGCAGCGGCCTGATACTTGCCGGTACCCACGGCGATGAAAACGCATCGATTGTCACCCTCTCCTGCGCGCTACGTACGCTCAAACCCGAGCTGCGCCGCCATCATGTCGTGCTGGCGGTCAACCCGGACGGTTGCCAGCTGGGGCTGCGCGCCAACGCGCGCGGCATCGACCTGAACCGGAATTTTCCGGCGGCAAACTGGAAAGAAGGCGAAACGGTTTATCGCTGGAACAGCGCGGCGGAACAGCGCGATGTGGTTCTGCTCACCGGCGAAAAACCCGGTTCAGAACCGGAAACCCAGGCGCTGTGCCAGCTGATCCACCAGATCCATCCCGCGTGGGTGGTCTCGTTTCACGATCCGCTGGCCTGTATTGAAGACCCCGGCCACAGCGCGCTGGGGCAGTGGCTTGCCGGGGCGTTCAGCCTGCCGCTGGTGGGCAGCGTCGGCTATGAAACGCCCGGCTCCTTTGGCAGCTGGTGCGCGGATATCGGCCTGCCCTGCATCACCGCCGAATTCCCGCCGATATCCGCCGACGAGGCGACGGATAAATACCTTCAGGCGATGACGGACCTGCTGCACTGGCATCCTCAAAGATGAAGCACGCCGGTGCTGAAATGCAGCGCCGGCTCAACGTCCACCGCCAGCCAGGTCGGGCCATCGAGGTCGGCAAATCGGGCCAGCGGCGCCAGCGGCAGCGCCGCGCTGATGGCTCTTGAGGTACACAGCATACAGCCCAGCATCCGCGCAAATCCCAGGCGCTCCGCCTCCTCAGCCAATAGCAGCGCTTCGGTCAGACCGCCGGTCTTATCCAGTTTGATATTGACCATCTCATAGCGGCCGCGCAGCGCCGCCAGGCTGTCGCGCGTATGACAGCTCTCATCGGCGCAAATGGGCAGCGGGTGGATAAAATTCTCCAGCGCTTCATCGGCCCCAGCCGGAAGCGGCTGTTCCAGCATCGCCACGCCGATATCCGCCAGCAGCTGACAGCGCTCGGCCAGGCCATCGCTGCGCCAGGCTTCGTTGGCATCCACGATGAGCGTTGCCTGCGGAACCGCTTCACGAATGGCAATCAACCGCTCGCTAATCAGATGATCGTCGAGCTTTACTTTTAGCAACGTGGCCCCTTTTTCCCACAGCGCCGCCGCGCTCGCCGCCATCTGGTCCGGCGTGCCGATAACCACCGTTTGCGCCGTAACCACCCGGCTGGGCAGCGTCACGCCCAACAGCTGCGCGATGCTCTTACCCGCGCTGCGCGCCTGACAGTCCCAGAGCGCGCAATCCACGGCGTTACGCGCGGCCCCGGGGGGCAGCAGGTGCTGAATCTGCTCACGAGAGACGCCGCGTTCAATCTGTTCGCCAATCGCCATAATCTGCGCCATCACCGAGGCTATACTCTCTCCGTAACGAGGATAGGGCGTGCACTCACCTGTCCCCTTGACGCCATTCTCTTCAATCTCCACCACCACGACTTTTGCCTCGCTGCGGCTGCCGCGGGCGATCACAAACGGAGTATGTAACGGCCAGGCTTCTTCATAGACTCGCAGATTTCGCATTCCCTGAACCTCGCAGGTAAGTATTAAAAGGATTTGCCGTGCTGATGACGGATGTCATACACTAGCCGCGACGTTAACTATATGTAAACAGGAAGATAACCATGTCACAAACCGTGCATTTCCAGGGCAACCCCGTTTCTGTTCAAGGCACCATTCCGCAGGCAGGCGCTAAAGCGCAGCCGTTTACGCTGGTGGCCAAAGATCTCTCTGACGTCGCGCTGAGCCAGTTCGCCGGCTCCCGTAAAGTGCTGAACATTTTCCCAAGCATCGATACCGGCGTTTGCGCGGCATCGGTACGTAAATTTAACCAGCTGGCGTCTGAACTGGACAACACCGTCGTGCTGTGCATTTCCGCTGACCTGCCGTTCGCGCAGTCTCGCTTCTGCGGCGCTGAAGGCCTGAACAACGTTGTCACTCTGTCTACCCTGCGCGGCGCGCAGTTCCTGGCCGACTACGGCGTCGCTATCTCCGCGGGCCCGCTGGCCGGTCTGGCGGCGCGTGCTGTGGTCGTCATTGATGAAAATGACCAGGTTGTTTACAGCCAGCTGGTGAATGAAATCACCGAAGAGCCGGACTACGACGCAGCCCTGGCCGCGCTGAAAGCGTAATATCCTCGCTGAGTTACGTAAGCCCTCGTTAAACGGGGGCTTTTTTTATTGCCGCGCCGCATAGCGGGAGATGAAGCGCGCAATCGCCGGGCCGGTCAATAAGATGGTGAACAGGCGCAGCGTCTGCATTGCCATAATAAACGACATATCCGCCCGCGTACCGGCGGCGATAATCGCCACCGTGTCCAGTCCGCCCGGACTGGTTGCCAGATAGGCGGTCATAAAGTCCAGCGGCAAAACCTGCGTCAGCCCATAAGCCATCAGCGCGCACAGCAGGATCAGGCCGATAATCGATGCCAGGATCTGCGGCAGGGTTTTCAGCGCCAGCAGGAAAATCTGTTTATTAAACTTTAGACCAACGCTCCAGCCGACGGCGGCATAGGCCAGCGCCAGCAGCCATTCGGGAAGTTCGAGCAGCAGCCAGCCTTCTCCCTGCACCAGCGCGCCAATCAGCATCGGGAAGAGCATCGCCCCGGAAGGAAAGCGCAGCCGCAGCCCAAGCCACCCCGCCGCCGCCGTCAACAGCAGCGTAAGCGGCAGCTGCCGGCTGATCGGCGGAAACCAGGCGACCTGCTGAGTCATCTCCTGCGCTTCACCGCCGAGCGCGACGCGCACCACCAGCGCCGCGGCGCCGGCAACAAACAGCACCCGCAGATACTGAATCAGCGCGACCAGCCGGACATCGGCGCCGTACTCCTGGGCCATAATCACCATCGCCGAGGCGCCGCCCGGCGAACTCCCCCACGCCCCGGTGGCGCCGGGCAGATCGCTGTAGCGCACCAGCAGCCATCCCGCCAGCGCGCTGATAGCGAGCGTGGAAAAGAGAATCAGCAGCACCAGCGCCCAGTTTGCCAGCAGAACGCCGAAAATGGAGGGCGTCAGGCTGCGGGCAATCATGCAGCCGATAATCGCCTGGGCGGCAATAAAAAAGGGACGGGGTACGCGAATTTCCGCACCGCGCAGGCTCAGGCTGATGCCGGCAATCATCGGCCCCAGCAGCAGCGCGGCGGGAAGGTGAAACCAGAACAGCACAAAAGAGATCGCGCTGGAGAGCGCCAGCAGTTTCATCCATTGAAAAAAATGACTACGCCAGATCCACATGCGTATGCCTGCCATAAAGAGGGTAAAAACGCAGTATATACCGATTCATTTGACGCCAGCCCCCCTCCCTTTTCTGGAAATGCCGGCCGGCGGCGCAGGCAGCCGGCCGACGGGCATTACTCATCGCCCTTTTTCTGGCTCAGGCCATATTCACGCAGCTTGTTGGCGATGGCGGTATGCGAGACGCCAAGACGCTTGGCCAGCTTACGCGTGCTGGGGAAGCTGCGATAAAGCTGGGTGAGCACCGAGCGTTCGAAACGACGGGTAATATCATCCAGCGAGCCTTCCATCGCTTCTTCGCCTACCGCCAGCGAGGAGACGTCGTGATCCGGCAGCAGAATATCCTGAGGGCGCAGCTCGAAACCGTCCAGCTGCGTCAGCGCGCGATAGATCGCATTTTTGAGCTGGCGCACGTTGCCCGGCCAGCTGTAGCGCATCAAAACGCTGTTCAAATCAGCGGAGAGTTTCGGCCGCGGGATGCCCTGCTCATCGGCAAAACGCGCCACGAACAGCTCGGTCAGCGGCATGATGTCCTGCGGGCAATCGCGCAGCGGCGGCAGATACAGGGTCAGGACGTTAAGACGATAGTAGAGGTCCTCGCGGAACAGCCCTTTTTGCACCAGCTCCACCAGGTTTTTCTGGGTAGCGCAGATCACCCGGACATCAACGTGGACTTCATGATCTTCACCAACGCGGCGGAAAGTTCCATCGTTAAGGAAGCGCAGCAGCTTGGTCTGCATGCGCGGCGACATTTCGCCAATTTCATCCAGCAAAACCGAGCCGCCGTTAGCCTGCTCGAAGAAGCCTTTCTTGCCCTGAACGGCGTCGCCGAACAGCTCGCTCTCCACAGCGTCTTCCGGGATGGAGCCGCAGTTCAGCGCCAGATAAGGTTTCCCCGCGCGCGGGCTGGCCAGATGGCAGGCGTGGGCCAGCAAATCTTTCCCTGTACCGGTATCACCGACGATCAGCAGCGGCGCGCTGAGCATGGCCAGCTTACGGGCCTGCTCGACAACGTGGCGCATTTTCGGCCCAACGGCGAGGATCTGGCTAAAGGCGCTGGTGTCCTGAATGGTCATCGTTTGCAGCTGGCGCCCCATACGGACCGTCGAACGCAGCATCGCTACCGCGCCGGTCAGTACCTTCTCGCCGTGTTCGCCTTCGAGATAAACCGGAGTGATCTCCAGCAGGAAGTTCTGCCCGTTGACCACCACGTGCTCGGCGTGGGACTCCTGCGGACTGTTTTCCAGCCAGCGCTGGACGTTAAAATCGGTAATCAGCTGCGCGACCGGGTGGCTGCGCAGCTTCTCCTGACTCTGGCCAAACAGCTGGCAGCTGGCCGGGTTAGCCAGTTCGACTTTTCCTTTGGTGTCGAGAGACAGCACCGGCTCAGGCATCGCCACCAGCAGCGCGCTGAGCGCCAGATGTTCGCGCTCTGACGGCATCCACGCCACGGTGCGCACGTCGGTGACGCCGGCGATACGACGAATTTCCGCCATCAGGCTGCTGAAGCTGGCGAAATCCAGCTCGGCGAAGTTGAGATAAATTCGGCCAATAGGGTCAATATCGATGCCCCGCAGGTCGATACCGCGCAGCACCAGTAAATCGAGCAATTCACGAGTCAGACCAAGACGGTCTTCACAAAAGACTTCAAGACGCATAGGCGTTTTCACCCTAAAGAGGCCAATAACCGATGAATAATAGGACAGTTATTTGCTGGCGTGAAGATAGCTGTCAACAATTATTGACAGTATGGCGGAAAAATGGCCTTTCTGCCGTAAAGTTATGCGCTCAGAGGAAAAATGACGATGAGATAAGCGGCTATCATCGCTTCTGCTTTTCTCCCCGGCTTGCGCTGCGCGTAGCCGGGCTACAGGTTACAGCCTTCTGTGAAACGGTAGCCCGGCTAAGGCGTTCACGCCGCAAGCCGGGAATGCTTAAGCGACTTATTTTTCCGCGCCGCTTTTGCTCTTCTGCAACGTCTCTTTTAGCTGGCCGATCAGCTCGCGGCGAAAATCCCCCAGCCTCGGTTTATCGTCGGCGATCCACGGCAGCGGACGGCACAGCTCCATCGCCTTAATACCCAGCCGCGCCGTCAGCAGACCGGCGCCAATTCCCTGCGCCGCGCGCGCCGATAGCCTGGCCGCGAGATCCTGCGACATCCAGTCCATCCCGACTTCCCGCACCAGCTCGCTGGCGCCGGCAAAAGCGATATTCAGCAGCACCAGGCGGAACAGGCGCAGGCGGCTGTAGTAGCCCAGTTCAATACCGTACAGAGTGGCGATGCGGTTGATCAGACGTAAATTACGCCAGGCGATAAACGCCATATCCACCAGCGCCAGCGGGCTGACTGCAATCATCAGCGTCGATTCCGCCGCCGAACGGCTAATCTCACGCCGCGCCTGCGCATCCAGTACCGGCTGCACGATCTGCGCGTACAGGCTCACCACTTCACGATCGTTCTGCGTTTCATGGATCGCCGCATACCAGCGCTGCAGCGCCGGGTGCGAGTGATCCAGCCCCGCCTGCTGGGCCAGCTTTTCGCAAAAGGCGCGCCCTTTGCCAACCGCATGGCTGTGCATCAGGTCCCGCGCCTCATCGCGCTCGTGGGCGCGCTGGCGTAGTCGCCACAGCCGGCGCCATTCGGTCGCCACCGAACCGACGCCCGCCCCGACGATCAGCGCGCCGGCTGCGCAGCCGCCAAGGGCGATCCAGTCCTGCGTTTGCCAGGCGGTCATCGTCCACTGCACGCCCTGCGCCACGACGCTGACGCCAAAAATAGCCAGCCCGGCGCTGACCATCTTTCGCCACAGGCTGCGCTTAGGTCGCAGCACCGATTCCACCACCGCTTCCGCCGCGCCCTCTTCTTCTTCCGGCGCGTCGAGCCGCGCTGGAGCGAACTTCTCCGCATCGGCGCCGTCAAAAGCGCGCGCGGATTTCAGAATTTGCGCCTTTTCCACCTCCAGCGGGCCATCGAAATCGATACGCGGTTTTAAAGGTTCGGTCATCGCAATTTATCTCCGATCAAAAATTCCAGCGCCGCGTCGAGGCGAATATGCGGCAGCGGTTTATCAACGTCCATCACCTGCGGGCGAAAGTTTTCAAACTGAAAGCCCTGCTGCTCCCAGAAGGCCTGACCCGGCAGGCGCGCGGGCACTTCGCCGGGATAGACGGTCAGCGGCTGTCCGTCGCTTAGCCGATGCCCCCGCAGCGCAGGGATCTTCTCGCCGTTCACCTCGATAAGGCCGCTCTGCGTCGCCTGAATCGACGCCAGCCCCAGACAATCCATGCTGATGCCTTCAAACGCCGCGTTCTGCCAGGCATCCTGAATCAGCTGCTGCAGCAGCGACACCATATTGCTGTGCTGATCGACGGTGACGTGATCGGCTTTGGTCGCGGCGAACAGCAGCTTATCGATAACCGGTGAGAACAGGCGACGAAACAGCGTGCGCTGCCCGTAGTGGAAGCTTTGCATCAGCTGCGTCAGCGCGAGACGCATGTCGTTAAACGCCTGCGGCCCGCTATTAAGCGGCTGCAGGCAATCTACCAGCACGATCTGCCGATCGAAGCGCAGGAAATGATCTTTGTAGAAGCCCTTAACCACTTTCTCGCAGTAGTATTTAAAACGCTCGCGCAGCATTCCGGCATTGGTCTGTTTGTCCGCCTGCGCCAGCTTAGCTTCACCGGCGGCATCAACGTCCGGCCAGGGGAAAAACTGCAGCGCCGGCGCGCCGGCCATTTCGCCGGGCAGCACAAAGCGCCCCGGCTGAATGAAGTGCATCCCTTCGCGCTTACAGGTATGCAGATAGTCGGTCCACGCCGCGGCGATCTCCGCCAGACGGGTTTCATCGGCGGGCGCCAGCGGATCCAGTCCTTCGCATAGCTGACGCCAGCGCGCTGACCACTCCGCCCTCTGCCCCTGCAGTAATCCGGTCATCTGCCGTGACCAGGTCAGATAGTCCTGGGCCAGCATCGGCAGATCCAGCAGCCACTCGCCGGGATAGTCGACAATCTCCAGGTAGAGGGTCGAGGTCTCTTTAAAATGGCGCAGCAGCGAATCGTTGGAGCGATAGCGCAGAGCGAGGCGGATTTCGCTGACGCCGCGGGTGGGCGTTGGCCAGACCGGCGGCTGACCGTACAGCTGGGCCAGCCCTTCGTCATAGGTAAAACGCGGAATGCCGAAATCCCGCTGCGGGACGCGCTTGACGCCCAGCAGGCGTTCTTCACGCGCTGCGCTGAGCAGCGGCAGCCGCGCCCCGGCGTGAATATTGAGCAGTTGATTTACCAGCGCGGTGATAAAGGCGGTCTTGCCGCTGCGGCTAAGGCCAGTGACGGCCAGGCGGAGATGCCGGTCAACCCCACGATTCACCAGCGCATTAAATTCTGTTTTGAGTCGCTTCATCGCCATCCTGTTGAGCCTGAAGAACGAGGGAAATAGACATGAGGGCTAATCATAAAGTGCAATAGCCCCGCTGCGACGGGGCTGAAGATTATTTGCTGGCGCTTTTCGGCCTGGCGATCTGACTGAGGCCGCCGGCATTCACCACCTGCGTGTAGCCCATTTCGCTCAGCATCTGCTGAGCCTGGCCAGATTGCCGGCCAACGTTGCAATAGACGTGAATGGTATCGTTTTTATCCGGTACTTCAGCCGCAATCCGCGTTTTTAAGTCCGCCAGCGGAATATTCACCGCCCCGTCGACGTGTTCTTTTTGATACTGCTGCGGAACGCGGACGTCAATCCAGTGCTCCGCCGCGAAGACGGGTAAGGCCATGGCCAGCGCTAAACCCAGAAGCAGTTTTCGCATTTTATCATCCTGATAGAGTGAGTTTTTAGGCACTCATAACATACGCCATCCGCGACGTTTAGAAAACCGCTGCGCCGCCCGGCTGAGCATCGGTTCCAGAACAAGCATCAGCAGCATTTTCAGCGGCCGACGCGCGACGGATTTTACCGCCCAGCCTGCGACGCCCGCCGGGCCGTAGCGCAGCGCGGTGAGCAGCACCAGCTTGCCTGCGATTTTCAGACCCGGTTTGACTTTTTGCCCGGCCTGCTGCCATTTTATGTTCATCATTAACCTCAACTTTCAGTTATAGCTGGCGAAAACGACTGCGTAGCGAAAAGGTGTCGGAAGTGACGTAGCGTTCCATTTCACGCAGACGACGCTCCCCTGCTGCCAGCTCCTTATCCGCGGCGGCCAACAGCTCTCCGCTGCTCGGCGTTTTTTCACCATACAGCTCGCTTTCCGGCATAGGATCCAGCGCAAACGAGAGAATGATGTAGGCCACCACCACAAACAGGAACAGGCCAAAAATCATTGCCAGTACGGTAATCAGGCGCACCAGCTTAACCGGCACGTCCAGGTACTGCGCGATGCCGGCGCAAACCCCTTTCACCATGCCCTGCTGCGGAATGCGCCACAGTTTTTTACTCAGATCCAGTCCGCTCATTATTTCTCTCTCCAGTTCGGATGCTCAGCGTCAAGAATCGCCTCCAGCGCCTGAATACGCTCGCGCATGCGCTTCGCGTCATCGGTCAGCTGCAGCAGGCGCTGCTGTTCGTTCTGCGATAGGCTGCCGCTGGCGGTGCGGTTGTTGTAATGCAGCCAGAGCCAGACCGGCAAAACAAACAGCACAAACAACGTCAAAGGGATGGCGAGAAAAAGCATGCTCATGTGAACTCCTTGCTGATGGCGGCGGCACGTCTTGGTGCCGCCCGAAGACATTACTGGTTATTTTGATTCATTTTGGCTTTCAACGCCGCCAGCTGCTCGCTGATTTCATCGTCCGCTTTCAGATCGGCGAACTGCTGATCCAGCGATTTATCTTTACCGAAGCGGTGGCTTTCGGCTTCGGCTTCCATATGATCGATACGGCGTTCAAACGATTCAAAACGCGCCATCGCCTCGTCAATCTTACCGCTGTCCAGCTGACGGCGAACGTCGCGGGAGGAGCTTGCGGCCTGATGACGCAGCATCAGCGCCTGCTGACGGGCGCGGGTTTCGCTGAGTTTGTTTTCCAGCTCGCCAATCTCTTTTTTCATCCGCGCCAGCGTTTCATCAACCAGCTGCGCTTCGTTTTCCAGGCTGCCGATAAGGTCGGTCAGCTTCTGCTTTTCGATCAGCGCCGCACGGGCCAGATCCTCTTTCTCTTTACGCAGCGCCAGCTCGGCTTTTTCCTGCCATTCCGCCTGCTGGGCAACGGCCTGTTCAATACGACGGCTCAGCTGTTTCTTTTCAGCCAACGCCCGCGCCGAGGTCGAACGGACTTCAACCAGCGTGTCTTCCATCTCCTGGATCATCAGCCGAACCAGCTTCTGCGGATCTTCCGCTTTCTCCAGCAGAGAGTTAATGTTGGCGTTCACGATGTCGGCAAAACGAGAAAAAATACCCATAATTTCAATCCTCATAGTTCTGGTATCAGGCACCGGCCTGTGCCATGACTAATACAAATGCCGTGCCAAGTTTTTATCTTATTGATTTTAATGGAAGTGGTTGTTATCCGGCCAGCGCATTGCTAAAGTGACCTGGTGAATCACACTACTAAATGGCGAAATTCATCATGGCGGATTACAAGGACAACCTGCTCGGCGAGGCCAATAGCTTTCTTGAGGTGCTGGAGCAGGTCTCAAGACTGGCGCCGCTCGATAAACCAGTGCTGGTGATTGGCGAGCGCGGAACCGGCAAGGAGCTGATCGCCAGCCGTCTGCACTTCCTCTCTTCCCGCTGGCAGGGGCCGTTTATCTCCCTGAACTGCGCGGCGCTCAATGAAAATCTGCTCGATTCGGAGCTGTTCGGTCATGAGGCCGGCGCCTTTACGGGGGCCAGTAAACGTCACCCGGGGCGCTTCGAGCGCGCCGACGGCGGTACCCTGTTTCTCGATGAGCTGGCCACCGCGCCGATGCTGGTACAGGAAAAACTGCTGCGCGTGATTGAATATGGCGAACTGGAGCGCGTCGGCGGCAGCCAGCCGCTACAGGTTAACGTCCGCCTGGTTTGCGCGACCAACGCCGACCTGCCGCAAATGGTGGAAGACGGACTTTTTCGCGCCGACCTTCTCGACCGTCTGGCCTTTGATGTGGTGCAGCTGCCGCCGCTGCGCGAGCGCCAGAGCGATATCATGCTGCTCGCCACCCAGTTTGCTATCCAGATGTGCCGCGAGCTCGGACTGCCGCTGTTTCCCGGCTTTAGCGAACGCGCCGCCATGACGCTGCAGAACTACCGCTGGCCGGGGAATATCCGTGAATTAAAAAACGTGGTTGAACGCTCGGTCTACCGTCACGGCAGCAGCGAGCGCGAGCTGGATAATATTATTATTAACCCCTTCCGCCAGCAGCACGCGGCGACGCCCGTCGAAGTGGAGAAGACGCCAGGCCCCACGCTGCCGCTCGATTTACGCGCTTTCCAGCAGGAGCAAGAAAAAAGCCTGCTCGAGAGAAGCCTCGAACAGGCGAAGTACAATCAAAAGCAGGCGGCCGAACTGCTGGGGCTAACCTACCACCAGCTGCGGGCGCTGCTGAAAAAACATCAGCTTTGACCTGTACGCGGAAGCAGCAGCGCGCTCACCGCCATTGAACCCAGGCAGAGCGCGGCGTTAAACCACAGCGCATACTGCGCCGCGCTGGCCATGCCGAGCGGTAAAAACAGCGCAAAAAGTGACGCTGTCACCGCAATGCCCATCGCTCCGCCGAGCGAACTGCCCATCTTATAGATCCCCGAGGCCACGCCTACCTTATTCTCAGGAGCGTTAACCACCGCGGTGTCCGTTGACGGGGTGGCGTAGCAGCCCAGGCCGAAGCCAAACAGCACGTTGCTGAAAAAGACCGTGACGATATAGGTCGATTTATCGAGAAAGGTGCAGGAGATAAGAAGAATACCGACCGCGGTAAAGACCGGGCCGCTCATCATCGGCAAACGCGCGCCGTAGCTTTGCAGCAGCTTCTCGCCCACCCGAATCATCGCCAGCACGGTAACCAGATAGCCGAGCGTCATCATTCCGCTCTCCAGCGGGCTCAGATGATGCCCCTGCTGGAGCCAGATGCTGGCAATCATCATCGTACCGATAGCGCCGTTGAGCATAAAGTTCGACAACACCGCGGCGCTGTAGGCCCGGTTGCGAAACAGCGCGAAATCAATCAGCGCCGCGTCGCCCTTACGCTGGCCGCTGCGGATAAAAAACAGCCCCGAAGCCAGCGCGCCGGCCAGCATCGCCAGCGAGGTTGCGCTGGTCCAGCCCCAGCCGTGGCCTTTGCTGATAAACAGATTTAGCAGCACCAGCGCAAGGATCAGGCTGAGCAGGCCGCTGATATCCAGCTTATGCTGCTGCGCGCTGGCGCTGCGGCTTTCCGGCGTACCGCGCAGCAAAAACAGCGCCGCCAGCGCTACCGCGATGGAGAAAACAAAGATCCAGCGCCAGCCCAGACCGGTGGCGATCGCCCCGCCGACAAACGAGCACAGACCGCTGCCGCCCCACGAGCCGATGACCCAGAAGCTGACCGCCCGCTGGCGCGCTTTGCCTTCATACCAGGTTTTAATTAACGCCAGCGTCGCCGGCATGATGCAGGCGGCCGACAGCCCCTGTAAAACGCGCCCGGCCAGGAACAGCGCGGGTCCCTGAGAGAACACCAGCATTGCGCTACCGACAATGCTGAGGATCAGGCCCAGGGTAGTCATGCGCATGCGGCCGAATTTATCCGCCAGCCCGCCGCTGGCGACCACGAAGCAGCCGCTGAATAAGGCGCTCAGGCTCACCGCCAGGGTCAGGGTTTCCAGCGAAATATCGAGGCTGCTCTTCATCGCCGGAACCACGTTAATCACCGACTGGGCAAACAGCCAGAAGGTCAGAACGCTCAATACAATACCCGCCAGCAGACGATCGGTGCCGACGAACTGCGCTTCGCTTAGCGATACAGAACTCATAGCAGGGTCCTCTTCGTTGCGGACATTAACGCAAATAGTGTTCCGTCAGGGCGCACCACAGCGCGGCGCCTTTCAGCAACAGCGCATCGTTGAAGTCGTATCCCGGGTTATGCACCATGCAGCGATCCGCTTCGTCCCCGGCCCCGATGGTGAAATAGCAGCCGTTCGGATTACGCTCGAGCATAAAAGCAAAATCTTCGCTGCCCATAAACGGCTTCACCTCGCCGACCTGCGCCGCGCCAAACAGCGCGGTCGCCACCGTGCGGACCATCTCATTGGCAGCCGGATCGTTCCTTAAAACCGGGCTGCCGTTAACGTGGGATAAGGCGGCGCTGGCGTTAAAGCTCTCGGCCTGAGCAACGGCGATATCGTGAATGCGCTGCAGGACGGTCTCGCGAACCTGTTCGTTTAAGGTGCGCACCGTGAGCTTCATTAACACCTTGTCGTTGATAATGTTCGGGGCGTGCCCGGCCTGAATACTGCCCACGGTCACGACCGCTGGTTCAAACGGCGTGATGTTTCGGGAAACAATGGATTGCAGCGCCAGGGTGATATGACAGGCAACCAGCGTGGCGTCGACGGTATGCTCCGGTACCGCGCCGTGTCCGCCCACCCCTTTGACTTCAATATGGAGAGTATCCGAGGAGGCCATCATCGCCCCATCGCGCAGGCCGATTCTGCCTAACGGCTGCCCCGGCATATTATGCAGGCCAAAAATGGCATCGCAGGGGAACTGGTCAAACAGGCCGTCTTCCAGCATGACCCGACCGCCGTAGAGCAACTCCTCAGCAGGCTGAAAAATAAGCTGCAGGGTGCCGTTAAACTGCCGGGTGCGCGCCAGATATTCCGCGGCGTACAATAGCGTGGTGGTATGGCCGTCGTGGCCGCAGCCGTGAAAACGACCGTCGACCCGGCTGGCCCACGCTTTGCCGCTCATCTCCTGCATCGGCAGCGCGTCCATATCCGCCCGTAGCCCCAACCGTTTTTTACCCTCGCCGACGCGTAAAGTACCGACCACGCCGGTGCCCGCCAGACCGCGGTGAACCTGATAGCCCCATTCGCCGAGCAGGCGGGCAACCTCTTCGCTGGTTTTATGCTCTTCAAAACCAATTTCCGGCTGCTGATGGAAACGGCGGCGAAGCGCGACAAACTGCGCCTCGTTAACCTGTAATGCCTCAATAATCGGGTGTGTCATTTTTATTATTCCTGTGTTGTGTTTGCACGACACTTTCGAGTTTATGCATCCCTGTCGGCTTTAAAATGCGCTTTTTT
Organism: Klebsiella sp. ME-303; assembly: GCF_007910085.1. Lineage (NCBI taxonomy): Bacteria > Pseudomonadati > Pseudomonadota > Gammaproteobacteria > Enterobacterales > Enterobacteriaceae > Klebsiella > Klebsiella sp. ME-303. Next base: position 49,717 of record NZ_VOJB01000083.1, read on the forward strand.
GTTTTATAGTGACGGATTATTAATGAGTGTTTTTCATACAAAACGGTTATGACAAAAAATGACGTGCTGTTTTTTGTCTTCAGGAGGCGACGGTGGAGCATCATTCAGGCGACTTTCAGGTTGTGGTTCGCGATATCCGGCAGCTGAGCCAGCAGGAAAACGATGCTCTGACGCTGCTATGGCTGCTTGAGGGCAGCGTCGAACTCCGCGATGGCGAGACGGGTCGGTACCTGCAGGCCGATGAACTGGCGATAGTGAATCGTCATCGCCGCTGGAGCCTGCACAGCAAGACGGCGAACGTCGTGATGGCGCTGTCGCTGAACGCCGGATGGCTGACCCGCCTCGACGGCGATTTTTTTGCCTCCGTCTACCAGAGCAGCAGCGAAACGCGCGATGCCGAAGACACCCTGCGCTACCTGATGCGCCAGCTGCTGGTCCTCGGTCTGGTCAATCCGCAGGCCCACTACCGGCTGGAGGCCAACCGCTGGCTTAGCGAAATTGCTCTCCTGCTGGCGTCACGCTTCAGCCGTCCCCTCACCGCCCAGGCGCCTCGCGGAGCCGAACGCTGGAGCCAGCGAATTAACAGAGTGGTAGCGCGAATCGACGCCAACTATCAACGGCGCCTGTCGCTGCAGGAGATAGCCGCCGCGGAGTTTGTTTCTGAGGCCTGGCTCTCGCGTCTGTTCCGCAAAGAGGTGGGCGTCAGCTTTATGCAGTACATCACCGGGCTGCGCCTGCGCGAAGCCGCGGAGCAGCTGACGACGACGCGTCAATCGATACAGCAGATCGCTCAGCAGCAGGGCTTTGCCAGCAGCCGGGTGATGAGCGACCTGTTTAAACGCGAGCACGGCCTGACGCCGCGCCAGTTCCGCCAGCAGCACCCGCAGACGGCGGTCGAATCTCGCCGTCCGCCCCCACAGCAGACCGAGCGATGGCAGCCGGTGTCAATCGATCGGCTGTACGCCCGGCTCAACGCGCCGCAAACCTACGGTCTGGATAGCCCGCCGCTGCGGCTCAGCCCCCAACAAACCCGCCATCTCGATGTTCGCGAACTCCCGGCGCGCGCCGCGCCGCTGCGTCACACCCGAATGGTGATTACCGTTCGCGAACTGGACGACCTGCTGCGCGAGGATGTCCGCCGCGAACTGGAACAGCTGCACGACAAGCTGCCGATATTCGCCATCGATATTCACGATCCGTTTCTCAGCAGCCGCCTGTTCGGCACCGGCTGGGACGATCCGCAAATGGCCGGGTATGCCTGCTGGTATAACCTGCAGCGCATTTTTAGCTGGCTGGCGACCCTTGGCTGGGCGGTGATACTGCATACCGGGCTCACCACCCGCGGCGACCTGCTGCAACGTTTCCTCTCTCTGTCCGCTAACCATTTTCCGCCGGCAACCCTCGCCAGCTGGCACTTCGTCTGGCACTGGTCCCCTCAGGCCAGCGACGAGGCCCGCCAGCACGCCTGGCGGCAACAAAAGACGATCCTGCAGAGGCTATCGCCGCAGTCGGCGCTGGGGATCTGGCACCGTTTCCCTCAACAGGTGGAGAACGATCCCCTTCTGCGTTCACCGCTGCTGGTCGAGGCGGATTTTCTGGCCTGCCAGGCCGATGCTAATGAACTGCTGGATCTCGCGCAGGTGGATAGCCAGAAACTGGCCGCCAGCGAAAACTATCCGGTACACAAATTGCGCAAACTTCATAGCGCGCTGCGCCAGCGGCAGCTCCTGCTGCCGCTTTGGCTGCTCTCGTGGAATACCCTCACCGGCGATACCCGCGATACCAACGGCCGTTTCTTTCGCGGCGCGCTGCTGATGGATAATCTGCTGGGACTGGCGGATCAGGTTTGGCTCGCGGGGTTCTGGCTGAATTCAGGGCTGCAGGGGGAAGCCCGCGCCAACGGCAAGCTGGACACTTCCAGCCTGGCGCTGCACTATCTCCACGGTCTGCCGCGACCGGTCTACTGGGTGCTATGGCTGTGGCGCAGGCTGCGGGGCGAGGTGGTGATCAACGACAAGAACTTGCTGCTGCTGCGCCATAACGGCCATTATCAGCTACTGCTGCGCAACACGGTGGTTTTCAATCCCTGGCTTTCCAGCGAGGAGGCGTTTATCCAGCGCTTTAGTCAGCCCTGGAGCGTGCGCCTGCTCGGCCTTGAAGGACGCTGGCGAATCAAACATCATCTGTTCGATCGGCACCATGGCGCGCTCTTCCCGCTGTTTGAGGCCTTTCGCAGCCAAAGCGGCCCGGACGATGAGGACTATCGCTGGCTGATGCACAGAGCGCGTCCGGCGCTGCGCGTCAGTGAAGAGACGCCGGATAGCGACCGCTGGCAGCTTGTCGATTCGCTGGAGAGCAATGCGCTGGCGCTTTATGAATTCACGCCGCTCGGCGATTGAAAAGTGACAGCGTCACTACCCTGCTTCTTTCTGCAAGCGGCCTGTGCCGTGAAAAATAGCTTTTGCTTGCGCGGCAGCCCGTTCACCTGCGGTTAAAAAATTGTAACTAGCAAGATATCTTCATGTGAACTATCATCAGCGCATTATGACTCAATGGACTGAAAATAAAGATGATTCCGGTTAACCCTTCAACGCTCGGCCGCTATGCGGCGCACGTCAGCCTGGTCCATACCATGAAAAGCCACCGCGCGCCGGCGCTCTCGGTCATGATGATCTTTTCGGACCTGCTTATCCGCTCAACCGAAGATGCATATCGTCAACAGGGCTGGACAATTACGCCGCAAAACAGCGGCCTGGTACTGCGTACTTATGTTGCCCACCATCACGATGGCGAAAAGCTGGAAATTAATCCCAAAGATTATATCGCCCGCTATAACCGGCTCCTTCCCCTGTAGCGCCTCGACCGCCAGCCAGCCTTACAGCCACGGCTGGCTGGAGAAACCGCCAATAAAAAGATACCATGTGGCGGATATCGGGGCTTCGACGCAAATAAGCGCCATGCTCAATACCCATAGCTTGCTCAAGCCGTGCGGCAGATGAATCGAAAATACGCTTTGCTCAACCCCTCGCTTGCCTGATGACAAACGTCGGATGATTTACGAGGTATACTCGAAGTTAATAAGCGGTATGAATTTGAATCAGTTGGTCAAATAACCGACGCAGCCCTCGCTTATATTATCTCCATGAGCAATAAGGTGGTGGTAAATGTTATTTAATATTAATAAGATAGAGCCTTGCTCTATAATCAAAAAGAAACTATGCGCCTGAAATTGTCTTCTCTCCTGGCAGCGGTATGTATGCTGTACGGGCAAGCTTTTGCCGCGCCAGCGCTGCCTGCGCACGCGGATATTCGCGATAGCGGCTTCGTTTATTGCGTGAGCGGTCAGGTCAACACCTTCAACCCGCAAAAGGTCAGCAGCGGCCTGATTGTCGATACCCTGGCCGCCCAGCTCTACGACCGGTTGCTTGACGTCGATCCCTATACTTATCGCCTGGTTCCCGAACTGGCAGAAAGCTGGGAGGTGCTGGACAACGGCGCAACCTACCGCTTCCACCTGCGCAACAACGTGCCTTTTCAGACCACCGCCTGGTTCAAACCGACCCGTAATTTTAATGCCGATGACGTCATTTTCACCTTTGGCCGCATTTTTAATCGCGACCACCCGTGGCACAACGTTAACGGCAGCAGCTTTCCCTATTTCGATAGCTTACAGTTTGCCGACAGCGTGGAAAGCGTGCGTAAGCTGGATAGTCATACCGTCGAGTTTCGCCTCAAACGCCCGGACGCCTCGTTCCTGTGGCACCTGGCCACCCACTACGCCTCGGTGATGTCGGCAGAGTATGCCGCGAAGCTGGCGCAGAACGATCGCCAGGAACTGATCGACCGGCAACCGGTCGGCACCGGTCCGTTCCAGCTGGAGGAGTATCGCAGCGGTCAGTACATTCGCCTGCAGCGCCATCCGGCCTACTGGCGCGGTAAACCGCTGATGCCGCAGGTGGTGGTCGATCTCGGCTCCGGCGGCACCGGCCGCTTGTCAAAACTGCTGACCGGCGAGTGCGACGTGCTGGCCTGGCCCGCCGCAAGCCAGCTCTCTATTCTGCGTGACGACCCGCGTCTGCGCCTGACCCTGCGCCCGGGAATGAACATCGCCTGGCTGGCGTTTAACACCGCTAAGCCGCCGCTCGATAATCCTGAGGTACGCCATGCGCTGGCGCTGGCCATCAATAATCAGCGCCTGATGCAGTCGATCTACTACGGCACGGCGGAAACCGCCGCGTCTATGCTGCCTCGCGCCTCCTGGGCCTACGATAACGACGCCAGGATCACCGAATATAACCCCACGGAAGCCCGCGCCCGGCTGAAAGCCCTGGGGCTGGAAAATCTCACGCTTAAGCTGTGGGTGCCAACCAGCTCGCAGGCCTGGAACCCCAGCCCTCTGAAAACCGCCGAGCTTATTCAGGCGGATATGGCGCAAATTGGCGTGAAGGTGATTATTGTGCCGGTCGAAGGCCGGTTCCAGGAGGCCAGATTAATGGATATGAGTCATGACCTGACGCTGTCCGGCTGGGCAACGGACAGTAACGATCCGGACAGTTTTTTCCGTCCGCTATTGAGCTGCGCGGCGATTACCTCACAAACCAACTATGCTCACTGGTGTCATCGCGAATTCGACGAGGTGCTGCAAAAGGCGCTCACTTCCCAGCAGCTGGCCTCGCGCATTGAGGCCTATAAAGAGGCGCAGCGCATTCTTGCCAATGAACTGCCGGTGCTGCCGCTGGCCTCCTCCCTGCGCTTGCAAGCCTATCGTTACGACATGAAAGGCCTGGTGCTGAGCCCGTTTGGCAACGCCTCATTCGCAGGCGTCTCGCGGGAAAAAGAAGACGAGGTGAAAAAACCATGATTATTTTTACCCTGCGTCGCCTGCTGCTGCTGCTGATTACCCTCTTCCTGCTGACCTTTGTCGGTTTTAGCCTGAGCTATTTTACGCCCCACGCGCCGCTGCAGGGCGCCTCGCTGTGGAACGCCTGGCTATTCTGGTTTGAGGGCGTGCTGCACTGGGATTTCGGCGTTTCCAGCATCAACGGTCAGCTGATTTCCGAGCAGCTTAAAGAGGTCTTTCCCGCCACCATGGAGCTCTGTATCCTCGCCTTCGGCTTCGCGCTGGTGATCGGGATCCCCGTCGGTATGCTGGCGGGCATTATGCGCAACAAATGGCAAGATACCCTGATCAGCGCCCTGGCGCTGCTGGGCTTTTCGATTCCCGTCTTCTGGCTGGCGCTGCTGCTGACCCTGTTTTTCTCCCTTACCCTGGGCTGGTTTCCGGTCTCCGGGCGCTTCGATCTGCTGTATGAAGTGAAATCGGTCACCGGCTTTGCGCTGATCGACGCATGGCTATCCGACTCCCCGTGGCGCCATGAAATGATCGTCAGCGCGGCGCGCCACATGGTGCTGCCGGTGCTAACCCTGGCGGTAGCGCCGACGACGGAAGTGATCCGTTTGATGCGTATCAGCACCAGCGAAGTATACGACACCAACTATGTCAAAGCCGCCGCCACCCGCGGCGTATCGCGGCGGACGATTTTACACCGCCACGTCCTGCACAACGCCCTGCCGCCGGTGATCCCGCGCCTGGGACTCCAGTTTTCCACCATGCTAACGCTGGCGATGATTACCGAAATGGTCTTTAGCTGGCCGGGGCTGGGCCGCTGGCTGATTAACGCGATTCGCCAACAGGACTACGCCGCGATTTCCGCGGGCGTGATGGTCATCGGCGCGCTGGTAATTATTGTGAACGTGATATCCGATATTCTGGGTGCTATGGCTAACCCACTGAAACATAAGGAATGGTATGCCCTACGATAGCGTCTATCTGGAGAAGCGCCCGCCGGGTGCGCTGCGCACCGTATGGCGAAAATTCTACGGCGATACGACCGCCATGATCGGCCTGTACGGCTGTGCGGCGCTGGCGCTGCTGTGCGTTTTCGGCGGCTGGTTCGCTCCTTACGGCATCGACCAGCAGTTTCTCGGCTACCAGCTGCTGCCGCCGTCCTGGTCGCGGTACGGCGAAGTGTCGTTCTTTCTCGGTACCGACGATCTCGGTCGCGACGTCCTGAGCCGCCTGCTGAGCGGCGCGGCGCCGACGGTCGGCGGCGCGTTTGTGGTGACGCTGGGCGCCGCCCTGCTGGGACTGGTGCTTGGCGTGATTGCCGGTTCTACCCACGGCCTGCGGTCGGCGGTGATGAACCATATTCTTGACACGCTGCTGTCGATCCCGTCCCTGCTGCTGGCCATTATCGTGGTCGCCTTCGCCGGGCCGCACCTCAGCCACGCGATGTTCGCCGTCTGGCTGGCGCTTCTGCCGCGGATGGTGCGTTCGGTCTACAGCATGGTGCATGACGAACTGGAAAAAGAGTACGTTATCGCCGCCCGCCTTGACGGGGCCTCGACGCTGAATATTTTATGGTTCGCGGTGCTGCCGAATATTACCTCAGGCCTTGTCACCGAGATCACCCGCGCGCTGTCGATGGCGATCCTGGATATCGCTGCGCTGGGCTTCCTCGATCTCGGCGCTCAACTGCCTTCCCCCGAATGGGGAGCGATGCTCGGCGACGCGCTGGAGCTGATTTACGTGGCGCCGTGGACGGTGATGCTGCCGGGTGCGGCAATCATGATAAGCGTCCTGCTGGTTAATCTGCTGGGCGACGGGATCCGCCGCGCCATCATCGCCGGGGTGGAATAATGCCGTTACTCGACATCCGTAATTTAACCATTGAATTCAAGACCAACGAAGGCTGGGTAAAAGCCGTCGATCGCGTCAGCCTGACACTCGCCGAGGGGGAAATACGCGGCCTCGTCGGGGAGTCCGGCTCCGGCAAAAGCTTAATAGCTAAAGCGATATGCGGCGTCACCAAGGACAACTGGCGGGTAACCGCCGACCGCATGCGCTTCGACGACATCGACCTGCTGCGTCTGTCGGTGCGCGAGCGGCGTAAGCTGGTGGGCCACAACGTCTCAATGATTTTTCAGGAGCCGCAATCCTGTCTCGACCCTTCCGAACGGATCGGCCAGCAATTAACGCAGAATATCCCCGGCTGGACCTTTAAAGGACGCTGGTGGCAGCGCCTGGGCTGGCGCAAGCGGCGCGCCATCGAGCTCCTGCACCGCGTCGGGATCAAAGATCATAAAGATGCGATGCGCAGCTTCCCCTACGAGCTGACGGACGGAGAGTGCCAGAAGGTCATGATCGCCATCGCGCTGGCTAACCAGCCGCGGCTGCTGATCGCCGATGAGCCGACTAACGCCATGGAGCCGACAACGCAGGCGCAAATCATCCGCCTGCTGACGCGGCTGAACCAAAACAACAACACCACTATTTTGCTGATCAGCCACGATATGCAGATGCTCAGTAAATGGGCGGACAAAATCAACGTGATGTACTGCGGGCAGACGGTGGAAACCGCGCCGAGCGAAGAGCTGGTGACGATTCCTCATCACCCTTACACGCAGGCGCTGATTCGGGCGATTCCCGATTTCGGCAGCGCCATGCCGCACAAGAGTCGGCTCAACACCTTGCCGGGGGCGATCCCTTTGCTCGAACAGCTGCCCATCGGCTGCCGGCTCGGGCCGCGCTGCCCCTATGCCCAGCGCGAATGTATCGAAACGCCCCGGCTGGTGGGCGCCCGTAACCACCTCTATGCCTGTCATTTCCCGCTGAACATGGAGAAAGAGTGAAATGGTCGAAACATTGCTTGAAGTGCGCAATCTGAGTAAGACCTTTCGCTACCGCACCGGCTGGTTTCATCGGCAAACGGTGGAAGCGGTTAAGCCGTTAAGCTTTACCCTGCGCGAGCGCCAGACGCTGGCGATTATCGGCGAGAACGGCTCTGGCAAGTCAACGCTGGCAAAAATGCTCGCCGGAATGGTCGAACCCAGCACCGGCGAACTGCTGATTGACGATCGCCCGCTGGCGTTTGGCGATTACTCTTTCCGCAGCCAGAAGATTCGCATGATCTTTCAGGATCCGTCGACCTCGCTCAATCCTCGGCAGCGTATTTCGCAAATCCTCGATTTTCCGCTGCGCCTGAATACCGACCTCGAACCCGAAGCGCGGCAGAAGCAGATTATCGAAACGTTGCGAATGGTTGGCCTGCTGCCGGACCACGTCAGCTACTACCCGCATATGCTGGCGCCGGGACAGAAACAGCGTCTGGGCCTGGCGCGCGCGCTGATCCTGCGTCCGAAGGTCATCGTCTGCGATGAAGCGCTGGCGTCGCTGGATATGTCAATGCGCTCGCAGCTGATAAACCTGATGCTGGAGCTGCAGGAAAAACAGGGTATCTCCTACATTTACGTGACTCAGCATCTGGGCATGATGAAGCACATCAGCGATCAGGTGCTGGTGATGCATCAGGGCGAAGTGGTCGAACGCGGCAGCACCGCCGACGTTCTGGCGTCTCCGCTGCACGAGCTGACAAAACGCCTGATTGCCGGCCATTTCGGCGAGGCGCTGACTGCCGATGCCTGGCGTAAAGACGGTAAATAAACCGAGGCGTAAATTGCACGGCGCTAGCGCCAGGTCGCCGTCATATCCGATGGTATACTCTTGTATACACGGTAGCCAAAGCGCGATATGACGTGGCGAATGGCAGAAAAATATCGTGACACAAGGGGTCGTCAGTGGGATATAATTCCCGGCTAAATTTGAGTTATTTCGAAATAACAATGCTAACCAAATGATTGTTAAAGTAAAAATACGCAATAACGATAAGGATTAAAAGCTATGGGTTTTCTTTCCGGTAAGCGCATTCTGTTGACTGGCCTTGCCAGCAAACTGTCCATCGCCTACGGCATCGCGCAAGCCATGCACCGTGAAGGGGCTGAACTGGCGTTCACCTATCAGAACGAAAAACTGAAAGGTCGTGTGGAAGAATTTGCCGCCGCGCTGGGCTCTAATATCGTCCTGCCGTGCGATGTCGCGGAAGATGAGAGCATCGAGTCTCTGTTCACCGAGCTGGCAAAAGTGTGGCCGAAGTTCGACGGTTTCGTCCACTCTATCGGCTTTGCGCCGGCAGACCAGCTGGACGGCGACTACGTTAACGCGGTCACTCGTGAAGGTTTCAAAATCGCTCACGATATCAGCGCCTACAGCTTTGTGGCGATGGCGAAAGCCTGCCGCGGTATGCTGAACCCGGGCTCCGCCCTGCTGACGCTCTCCTACCTGGGCGCAGAGCGCGCCATCCCGAACTACAACGTGATGGGTCTGGCGAAAGCCTCTCTTGAAGCTAACGTGCGCTACATGGCGAACGCCATGGGCCCGGAAGGCGTTCGCGTTAACGCCATCTCTGCCGGTCCGATCCGTACCCTGGCGGCTTCCGGTATTAAAGATTTCCGTAAGATGCTGGCGCACTGCGAAGCGGTCACCCCGATCCGTCGCACCGTCACCACTGAAGACGTGGGCAACAGCGCAGCATTCCTGTGCTCCGACCTGTCTGCCGGCATCTCCGGCGAAGTCGTTCACGTTGACGGCGGCTTCAGCATCGCCGCCATGAACGAGCTGGAACTGAAATAAGTTCGTTACCCTCCTCGCGCCCGCGAGGAGGGGTATTTCCCCCGCGCTTTCCTTCTGTTATTCCAATCCGCTATTTGTTAGCACGGATCAATATTTTCTCCCGCTCCAGGGTTAAGCCAGGATAGTTCCGCATAGCATGACCGCGAAACGGCGGTTTGCCACATACCGAACAAGGAACGCCCATGGAGCAACGCCGCGTTAACGGCAAAAACCACTGGTATCATGAGACCCAGTCAACAATCTGCCCGGTGGATGTATTGCCGCTCGTCCCTGAAGCCGCCCATGTCGAAGATCGTTTTCTACTCGATCTGACTCTCCCCCGGGAGCTGCTCGAGGCGCATGCGCGCTGGCTTACGCCCGCCCGTCGGCTGGCAGATGCCCTCTTTCCCGCGTCAGTGACGGTTAACCGTCTACAGACATTTAGCGCCTATGACCGGCTAAGTACGGCGCTGACCGTCGCCCAGGTTTATGGCGTACAGCGCCTGTGTAATCACTACGCCGCTCGCCTGGCGCCGCTTCCCGGCCCGGACTCCTCGCGTGAGAGCAACCGTCGTCTGGCGCAAATTACCCAGTATGCGCGTCAGCTCGCGAGCTCTCCTTCGCTGATCAACGCGCTCGCCCGCAGCCAGCTGGACGAAGTCGGCCTGACCAGTCGCGATATTATCCTTATCAATCAGATTATTGGCTTTATCAGCTTCCAGGCCCGCGCTATCGCCGCCTTCCATGCCGCGCTGGGTTACCCGGTGCGCTGGATCCCCGGCATGCCGCAGCAGGAAGATGCCCCGGAAGCGCTTTTCGTCGCGAGGGAGAGTGACTGGCAGCCAGGACTTGACGACGCGGACTTACGCTATGCCGACGATGAGCGCCAGTCTCTTTTAGCGAACTGGCGAAAACATCCGGGCCTGTTTGAACTTGCCCCGCTGCTGGCGGCTCAGGAACCTCCTCTGGCTCTGCAGGAACAGCTTCTGACCCACCTCAGCGATCGACAACCGTTCGCCGCGCAGGTGGCGCTGATCGCTGCGCGGATTAATGGCAGCATCAGCTGCTTTAACGCGTGGGCCTCGCGATGTCCAGATTTAGCCGATCTCACGGACGCTTTGCGTGGTAATGAATCCGGCGTCCAGCCATGGGGAGACAACCCGTCAATGGAACGCCAGCTTCTACAATCCGTACAGCTTTTGACCCGTGCGCCCGACCGCTTCAGCGCCGCCCAGCTAACTCCCCTCACTGATTACGGGCTTTCCCGTAGCGCGGCTATCGATCTACTCGCCTGGTGCGGGCTGTGCGGTTGGATGAATCGGCTGAAAATCGCCCTCGGGAATGTACGTCAGGAGACGTAAAATGCTGAAACAGCGCTTGCTGCGGCAGGCATATTCGCGTAAAAATGTCAGCCGCTCTTTTAGCCACGAAAATACGAAATTATGTTTCAGGACAACCCGCTGCTAGCGCAGCTTAAACAGCAACTGCATTCCCAGACTCCGCGCGTTGAAGGGGTCGTTAAGGGGACGGAAAAAGGATTTGGCTTCCTCGAAGTCGACTCGCAGAAAAGCTATTTCATTCCGCCGCCGCAAATGAAAAAAGTGATGCATGGCGATCGTATTATCGCCGTGGTCAATACTGAAAAGGAACGCGAAAGCGCTGAGCCTGAAGAACTGGTTGAGCCGTTCCTGACGCGTTTTGTCGGCAAAGTTCATAAGAAAGACGATCGTCTTTCCATCGTTCCTGACCATCCGCTGCTGAAAGATGCCATTCCTTGCCGCGCCGCGCGCGGCGTAGAGCATGATTTTAAAGAGGGTGACTGGGCCGTTGCCGAAATGCGCCGTCATCCGCTGAAAGGCGACCGCGGTTTCTACGCTGAGCTCACCCAGTACATTACCTACGGCGACGATCATTTCGTTCCATGGTGGGTCACCCTGGCGCGTCATAATCTGGAAAAAGAAGCGCCGGACGGCGTGGCGACCGAGATGCTTGATGAAGGTCTGGAACGCCGTGATTTAACGGCCCTGGCTTTCGTGACCATCGACAGCGCCAGCACCGAAGATATGGACGATGCGCTGTACGTTGAGCAAACCGCTGACGGCAAGCTGCATCTGACCGTCGCTATCGCCGATCCGACCGCGTGGATTGCCGAAGGCAGCAAGCTGGACAACGCGGCGAAAATTCGCGCCTTTACCAACTATCTGCCGGGCTTCAACATTCCGATGCTGCCGCGCGAGCTCTCGGACGACCTCTGCTCTCTGCGCCCCAACGAGGTTCGCCCGGTTCTGGCCTGCCGCATGATCCTCGCGGATGACGGCGCCATCGAAGATGATATTCAGTTCTTCGCGGCGACCATCGAGTCGAAAGCGAAGCTGGCCTACGATGATGTTTCCGACTGGCTGGAAAATAACGGTGGCTGGCAGCCGGGAAGCGAGACTATCGCCCAGCAAATTAAGCTGCTGCAGGAGGCCTGCCTGCGTCGTAGCGAATGGCGTAAAAACCACGCGCTGGTATTCAAGGACCGCCCGGATTACCGCTTTGTGCTTGGCGACAAGGGTGAAGTGCTGGATATCGTCGCCGAACCGCGTCGTATCGCCAACCGCATCGTTGAAGAGTCAATGATTGCCGCCAACATCTGTGCCGCCCGCGTGCTGCGCGACAAACTCGGTTTCGGCGTTTATAACGTCCATACCGGTTTCGATCCGGCCAACACCGAGCAGCTCGCGGCCTTACTGAAGACTCACGATGTGCACGTTGACCCGGTGGAAGTGCTGACGCTGGAAGGCTTCTGCAAGCTGCGTCGCGAGCTGGACGCGCAGCCGTCTGGTTTCCTCGATAGCCGTATTCGTCGCTTCCAGTCGTTTGCGGAAATCAGCACCGAGCCGGGCCCGCACTTCGGCCTGGGCCTTGAGGCCTATGCGACCTGGACTTCCCCGATCCGTAAGTACGGCGATATGATTAACCATCGTCTGCTGAAAGCGATTATCAAAGGGGAAGCGATCTCCCGCCCGCAGGATGACGTTGCGATCCAAATGGCTGAACGCCGTCGCCTCAACCGCATGGCGGAGCGCGATGTTGGAGACTGGCTGTACGCCCGCTATCTGAATCCGCAGGCCGGCACCACTACCCGTTTTGCAGCTGAGATTATCGATGTCAGCCGCGGCGGCATGCGCGTGCGTCTGGTTGATAACGGCGCGGTTGCCTTTATCCCGGCGCCGTTCCTTCACGCCGTGCGCGATGAACTGGTGTGCAGCCAGGAAAACGGCACCGTGCAGATCAAAGGCGAAGTCGTCTACAAAGTCACGGATGTTATCGACGTCACGATTGCCGAAGTGCGCATGGAAACCCGTAGCGTGATTGCGCGTCCAGCCGCCTGATAGTTCACCTGTGCGGCTCCCTTATATGGAGCCGCATTTTAGCCCTTCCCGTTGTTTTTCTGCGCGTTGCCCACGAATCATTGTAGATGAGTTAGTTTGTGCGTTTTTTTCGCTTCTCTTTTTCATCCGTTTTTAGCATCATTGATTTTATTCACATTTGTAACCAGGATAACGCCATGTCAGATCTGAATGCCCGCCTGCTCGCCCAACGAATCGATACCGTGCTGGATATTCTGGTTGCCGGGGATTATCACTCCGCAATCCATAATCTGGAAATTCTGAAAGCTGAACTGCAGGCGCTTTCCAGCGACGAGCAGGAAAATAAACCCGGTCAGCCTAAAGCGCCGTGGGAAATTTGATAATCTTCATCGTCGCCATCGGCCATCCAGGACCGATCGCGCCCAAATAGCCCTTAACTGCGAAGTTGCTATGAACGCCCGACAACAAAGTATTTTGCAAATGGTCATCGATAAAGGCCGTATGAGCGTGGCCGATCTCGCGAAGATGACCGGTGTCTCTGAAGTCACCATTCGCCAGGATCTGAATTCACTCGAGAAACAGAGCTACCTGCGGCGTACCCACGGCTTCGCCGTTCCGCTGGATAGTGAAGATGTGGAAACCCGCATGATGACCAACTTCGCCATTAAGCGAGAGCTGGCTGCGCGGGCCGCTACGCTCGTTTCGTCCGGGGAAACGGTATTTATCGAAAACGGGAGCTGCAACGCCCTGCTCGCCCGTACGCTTGCCGAGCGCGGCGATATAACTATCATCACCGTCAGCAGCTATATCGCGCATCTGCTGAAAGAGACGCCCGGAGAAGTCATCCTGCTGGGCGGGATCTATCAAAAGCGCAGTGAAAGTATGGTGGGTCCGCTAACCCGCCAGTTTATTCAGCAGGTCCACTTCAGCAAGGCCTTTATTGGCATTGACGGCTGGCAGGCTGAAACCGGATTTACCGGACGGGATATGATGCGTGCTGACGTGGTCAACGCGGTGCTTGAAAAGGGCTGTGAAGCGATTGTGCTGAGCGATAGCTCGAAATTCAACGTGGTTCATCCCTATCCGCTCGGCCCGATAGGGCGCTTCAACCGCATTATCACCGATGATAATCTCAATGATGCCGTGCGCAACCAGTTAACCCAGTGCGGTTTAGCCGTCGATATCGTTAACCATCCCTGATCCTTATTTCTGCCTTACCGCCGCTTTGCCGGGCTCTCCCCGGCATCGCCCTGGTCTGAGACTTTTCTGACATCTGAATTCAGACTTTTTACCTGCCTGAAAAATTTATAGAAAGTAGAATTAATGTTAGCGATATAACAGGAAGTAACTATCACCTGCGTGAATAGAGCAACACCTGCGCAACTAAAGCTTCATGGAATACCCCCCGGGCTGGCGTAACAAGCTATGCTTAAGGGAAGTTGTATCCATGAATAGATTATTCAGGAGAAAAAAAATGATGACTTCAATGAACAAAAAAATGGCCGCTGTGGTTCTGGCCGTCACTGTTGCAATGTCTCTGAGCGCTTGTTCTAACTGGTCTAAACGCGACCGTAACACCGCTATCGGCGCAGGTGCCGGTGCACTGGGCGGTGCGGTATTAACGGACGGCAGCACCCTGGGTACCCTCGGCGGCGCGGCAGTCGGCGGGATTATCGGCCACCAGGTGGGTAAATAATATTAACCACGAACAATAAAATGAAAGTTTATATTTGCTGACCAGTACACCAGCACAAAAATAAAGGCCACGATATTTATCGTGGCCTTATTATTAATCAACCGCCAGCCAGCTTAACCTTCATGCCTTTGGCTTCCAGAAGCGATTTGAGCAAGTCACGCTTATCGCCCTGAATTTCAATCACGCCATCTTTTACCGCCCCGCCGCAGCCGCATTTCTTTTTCAGCTCGGCAGCCAGCTTAGCCAGCGCGTCGTCACTTTCATCTATTCCGCTAATCAGACACACGCCCTTCCCCTTGCGCCCGCTGGTCTGGCGCTGGATACGTACGATACCGTCCCCTTTCGGACGCGCCTGTACCGCTTTGGGCTCATCAATACGACCGCTGTCCGTTGAATAAACCAGACGACTGTTGGAATCGCTCATCATACCCCCTTATTCAACGATGCGTTGATACCGCGCAGGGTGGCGGCCGGATCGGCAGACTGCGTTACCGGACGACCAATCACCATGTAATCTACCCCCGCCGCCTGCGCCTGTTCCGGCGTCATAATGCGCCGCTGGTCACCCGCGTCGCTACCTTGCGGACGAATGCCAGGCGTCACCAGCTTGAACGCCTGGCCCAGCTCTTGTTTAAAGCGAACCGCCTCCTGCGCCGAACAGACAACGCCATCCAGCCCGCAGCGCTGGGTCAGCGCCGCCAGCTTCGCGGCGTGGTCCGCCGGAGATAGCGTAATGCCCAGATCCTGCAGATCGCTGGCTTCCATGCTGGTTAACACCGTTACCGCAATTAATAGCGGCGCATCTTTTCCGAAAGGCAGCAGGGCCTCACGTGCGGCGGTCATCATACGCGCGCCGCCGGAGGCATGAACGTTAACCATCCAGACGCCAAGCTCTGCCGCTGCGGCGACCGCACGCGCCGTGGTATTCGGGATATCGTGAAATTTTAGATCGAGGAAAATCTCAAAACCGCGCTGGTGCAGGTCGCGAACAAACTGCGGCCCCAGCAGGGTAAACATCTCTTTACCAACCTTGAGCCGGCAGTCGCGCGGGTCGATACGGTCGACAAACGCCAGCGCTTTATCACGGTTATCATAATCGAGAGCAACGACGATGGGAGAGGATGTGACAACGCGGGAAGAAGATGTAGCAGTAGACGTCATGACCGGACCTTAATTGTTGATGAGCGCCGGTTCGGCGCAAAAAAGGTAAACGGGCAGCATTCTACCTGCGATAAGCCGAAAATAACAGGCTGCATTTCCCTCCCTGCCAGACGCCTTAATCGCCGTAGCCGGAGGAGACGGACATAATAATCCATAAGTATGTTGTAACTAAAGTGCGGCTTTTTTTTAAAATTACTGCCCGTCGAGTCCGCGAATGGGCTTAATGGTTGACCACGACCGGCAGGATGGACAGTGCCAGTACAGCGTATGGGCGGTAAAGCCGCATTTCTGGCAGCGGTAGCGCGGCTTGCTGCGGACCTGCTCGCCCACCATCTGGCGCAGCACGCCCAGGCTCTCCTTCGCACGCCCCTCTTCGGCTTCATTAATGTGGTAATCGATGAGCTTATGGAAAACGCGCATCGTCGGATGGCGCTCCAGCTGGCGAGTCACGTAGTTTTGCGCGGCGTCAACCCCTTCCCGCTGTTCGAGGATCTGCGCCAGCATCAGATCGGCCGTCGCGCCGGTATTTTCCTCCGCGCAGCGGCGCAAAAATGCTTCCCACTCGTCGGTTTTTCCTAACTGCTGGTAACAGGTTTGCAGCATCTCCAGGGTTTCACCCACCAGTTCTTTATCCTGCTCAATCACCCGCTCCAGGCTCTCTACCGCCTTGGCATAGTCGCCCTTCTCCATCCATACCCGACCCATCATGATGGAGACGCGAGCGCTGTTGCGATCCGCCGCGGCGCCTTTTTTCAGCAGCGCCATCGCCTTATCCAGATCGTTGCCCGCCATTTGCTGCAGCGCCAGTTCACACCAGAAATTGGCGATTTCGCCGCGATGTTTCTCTTTCCCCAGCTTAACCAGACGCTCGGCCACTTCTATCGCCGACTGCCAGTCGCTGGTTGCCTGATAAATTTGCAGCAGCTGCTGCAGGGCGCTCAGGCGAAAATCCGTTTCATCCACCAGCTGTTTGAACATCCCCTCCGCCCGATCGTAGAGCCCGGCGGCCATATAATCGCGCCCCAGCTGCTGAACCGCCAGCAGGCGCTGGTCGTAAGTCAGCGAGGCGCT
This sequence comes from Klebsiella sp. ME-303, assembly GCF_007910085.1. Classification (NCBI taxonomy): domain Bacteria; kingdom Pseudomonadati; phylum Pseudomonadota; class Gammaproteobacteria; order Enterobacterales; family Enterobacteriaceae; genus Klebsiella; species Klebsiella sp. ME-303. Next base: position 66,509 of record NZ_VOJB01000083.1, read on the forward strand.
TTCCATTAAGCTCTGGTGGATGCGGATAGCGCGGTCAACTTCACCGCGCGAGCGGAACAGGTTGCCCAGCGTCAGATGGGCTTCGACGGTGCCGGTATCTTCTTTCAGCATATCGAGGAACAGATCGACGGCTTTATCCTGCTGATTGCTCAGCAGGAAGTTGACCCCTGTAACGTAGTCACGCGACAGACGGCTCGCATCGTCCTGTTTGGACTGTTGTGCACTTCTGCGCCCCATGTACCAGCCATACGCTGCGGCAACGGGCAAAAGCAGAAACAACAACTCCAGCATAAATGATTATTCCTTCACCGCAGGAACACCGGCTTCTGCAGGCGTAGCGCTGGCTGGCGCGATCTGATGCTCCAGACGCTTAATTTTACGCTCAGCGCGCGCCAGAGAGACGCGAACGCGCAGCCAGAAAAGACCGCAGATCAGCCAGCCGATAGCAAAACCGGCAGCAAAAAGCACGGCCAGCAGCGTCGAAATACGGAACTCACCCTGCGCGAGGAGATAGTTGAACGTGACCACCTGGTCATTCTGCGCGCCCAGCGTCACTGAAATGACGAAGATGGCTAACACCAGTAAGAAAATAAGAAAATATTTCACATGACTTCCCGTTCTGTGGGTTGCGCGAAAAAATCCCGCGTTCAGCCCTATAAAGTACCATTTTCGCCGCAGCGGTGAAATGGAAATGCATGACACCAGTACAGGATATGCGGCCTGATAGGGGTAATATCAACATTATTCCGGCGCTGCCGCCCTTTTTTTAATATCCTGCGCCTCTTCTCCCGGCGGCGATAGCGGGCCGCAGAACCGTTGGGCAAGCCAGGTCGCCAGGGTCACCAGCAGCCAGGAAATCAGCGTTGCGACGATCAGATCCTGCGGCCAGTGCATGCCCAGCGCCAGGCGGCTGCCCATCACCGCCGTCGCCCACGTTAGCAGCAGCGCCAGGGTGACCCAGCGACGCCGCGGCCACAGCAAACCAACGCCGAGCAGCGCCCAGCTGGCAGCGAACATCGTATGGCCAGACGGGAAAGCGAAGCCGGTCTCTTTTTGCCAGTGCTTGCGCAAAAATTCGGGGATTTGCTGCTCTTGCGCCAGCTGCTCATGCACCAGTTTAGCGCGTTCTTTGCGTTTCAACGCGTAGAATTGCGTGACCGGCACCTGCTGCGTCTGCTCCAGCCAGATGACAAAGGGACGAGGCTCCTGAACGCGGCCTTTAATCCACGTCTTCATTCCCTGCCCAACCAGTATCGCTGCGGCCAGAATGAGGAACAGCATTATCGCCGCTCGCAGACGAAAACGCAGGCACCACAGAAACCAGGCGCATAAGATAACGTGCGTAATGATGCCCCATGGCTGCGTCACCGTCTCGGTCACCCAGTACAGCAGCTTCATCGTCCCTGCCGACAGCCCGGGATGCCATTTCCAGCCCGAAATCCAGATCGCAGCAGGCATGATTAATAACAGGGCCGCGCCAACGGCGGTTCGTCTGGCAATCAACAGCATCTCATCTCCTTATTCATTAACCTCAATATCATAACGGAAAGTAGTTCGTTTGTGCGCTTTGCGCGCAGGTAACCCGACGCAATTAGGAGAACGTCGCGCCATTGTGGCAAAATAGCGGCAAACAGAAGCACAGTCAGGTGCTGATAGAATCTGGAGAATCACATGCAGCTTAAACGTGTGGCAGAAGCCAAACTGCCAACCCCATGGGGCGATTTTCTCATGGTGGGTTTTGAAGAACTGGCAACCGGGCAGGATCACGTCGCGCTGGTATTTGGCGATATTTCGGGGCAATCCCCGGTTCTGGCTCGCGTACACTCTGAGTGTTTAACGGGCGACGCCCTTTTTAGCCTGCGCTGTGATTGCGGATTTCAACTGGAAGCGGCGTTGTCGCATATTGCCGAAGAGGGGCGCGGCATTCTGCTGTATCACCGCCAGGAAGGGCGCAATATCGGTCTGCTGAACAAAATCCGCGCCTACGCGTTACAGGATCAAGGCTATGACACCGTGGAAGCCAACCATCAGCTGGGTTTTGCCGCCGATGAACGCGACTTCACGCTGTGCGCAGATATGTTTAAGCTGCTCAACGTCGACCAGGTACGCCTGTTGACCAACAACCCGAAGAAGGTCGAAATCCTGACTGAAGCGGGAATTAACATTGTGGAACGCGTGCCGCTGATCGTGGGACGAAACCCGAAAAATGCCCACTATCTGGATACTAAGGCTGCCAAAATGGGGCACCTGCTGAGCAAGTAATTCCGTTGAAAAATGAAGGGCCAGCCTGTGCTGGCCCTTTTTATATCAGACGCGGGTTTACAGCATATTGCGGATCACATAGTGCAAAATACCGTCGTTCTGATAGTAGGTCAGCTCAGTCGCGGTATCGATGCGGCAGCGGCAATCAATCACTTCCTGCCGACCATCCGCGCGCGTCAGCGTGACCGGCACCGTCATACCGGGCTGCAGAGCCTGCAGGTTGCTGATATCTATCCGCTCCTCGCCGCTCAGTCCCAGCGTTTTACGCGTCACCCCCTGCGGGAATTCCAGCGGTAAGATCCCCATTCCAATCAGGTTGGAGCGGTGGATACGCTCGAAAGACTCGGCAATCACCACCCTGACGCCGAGCAAACGCGGTCCTTTAGCCGCCCAGTCGCGGCTGGAGCCGGAACCGTACTCTTTGCCTGCGATCACCGCCAGCGGCGTGCCCTCCGCTTTGTAGAGCATAGCGGCATCGTAAATAGCGATAGGTTGACTATCCGGAAGATGACGGGTCATCCCCCCCTCCACGCCGGGGACCATTTCGTTACGAATACGAATATTGGCAAACGTCCCGCGCATCATCACCTCATGGTTGCCGCGACGGGAGCCGTAGGAGTTAAAATCAATGCGTTCGACGCCGTGATTTTGCAGATAACGGCCCGCGGGGCTGTCGGCTTTAATGCTGCCCGCCGGGGAGATATGGTCGGTGGTAACCGAGTCGCCCAACATGGCCAGAATGCGCGCGCCGTGAATATCCTCTACCGGTTTAGGCTCAACGCCCATCTCATCAAAGAACGGCGACAGGCGAATGTAGGTGGAATCATCCTGCCAGTCGTAGGTATCAGAGCGATCCACTTTAATCGCCTTCCACTCGGCTGTCCCTTCAAACACTTCGGCGTACTCTTTACGGAACATCTCCGTTGAGACTTGCTCAACCGCCTGCGCGACTTCGATTCCGCTCGGCCAGATATCCTTCAGATACACCGGCTGACCATCTTTACCCGTCCCTAACGGCTCACGGGTCAGGTCGAGATTCATATTCCCCGCCAGGGCGTAGGCGACCACCAGCGGCGGCGACGCCAGCCAGTTGGTTTTTACCAGCGGATGAATACGTCCTTCAAAGTTGCGGTTGCCGGAGAGCACAGCCCCGACGGTCAGATCGCCCTGCTTGATTGCGCGCTCGATCGGGTCCGGCAGCGGTCCGGAGTTACCGATACAGGTGGTACAGCCATAGCCGACCAGATTGAAGCCCAGTTCATCAAGATACGGCGTCAGCTTTGCGTGGGCCAGATAGTCGGAAACGACCTTCGACCCGGGAGCCAGCGACGCTTTAACCCACGGCTGCGGTTTCAGCCCCCGCTCAACGGCTTTTTTGGCCAGCAAGCCGGCGGCCATCAGGACGCTGGGATTCGACGTGTTAGTACAGGAGGTAATGGCGGCAATCACCACCGCGCCGTCAGGCAGCGAATACTGCTGTCCGTTCAGCGTGTAGTCGATTGGCCGTTTATCTTTCTGCGCGTGATTAACTTCCAGCTCGGTGCTGGCGGCAAAGGCCTGGGGCACATCGCCGAGCGCTACGCGATCCTGCGGGCGTTTCGGCCCGGCCAGGCTGGCTTCAACGGTTCCCATATCCAGCGCCAGCGTGCTGGTGAATACCGGTTCATCTCCAGGCTGACGCCACATGCCCTGCGCTTTCGCATAGGCTTCTACCAATGCCACCTGCTCTTCGCTGCGGCCGGTCAGGCGCATATAGTCAAGCGTTACCGCATCGATCGGGAAAAAGCCGCAGGTCGCGCCATACTCCGGGGACATATTGGCAATCGTCGCGCGGTCCGCCAGCGGCAGAGAATCGAGGCCATCGCCGTAGAATTCAACAAACTTACCCACAACGCCGTGTTTACGCAGCATTTGGGTGACCGTCAGGACCAGGTCCGTCGCGGTAATGCCTTCACGCAGCTTGCCGCTCAGCTTGAAGCCAACAACGTCCGGGATCAGCATGGAAACCGGCTGACCGAGCATGGCGGCTTCCGCTTCGATACCGCCGACGCCCCAGCCCAGAACGCCTAAACCGTTAATCATCGTGGTATGGGAATCGGTGCCGACCAGGGTGTCGGGGAAAGCCACCCACTCGCCGTTTTGCTGTTCGCTCCACACCGCCCGGCCAAGGTATTCGAGGTTTACCTGGTGGCAAATACCGGTACCCGGCGGTACTACGCTGAAGCGGCTGAATGCCTGCTGCCCCCAGCGCAAAAAGACGTAGCGCTCATGGTTGCGCTCCATCTCAAGCCGGACGTTCTCTTCAAAAGCATCATCGTCACCAAAACGGTCTACGGTGACCGAGTGGTCAATCACCAGGTCGACGGGCGAAAGCGGGTTCACTTTGGCGGTATCGCCGCCCAGGCGTTTGACCGCTTCGCGCATCGCCGCCAGGTCCACCACGGCAGGAACCCCGGTAAAGTCCTGCATCAGGACGCGCGCCGGACGGTAGGCAATCTCCCTGTCGGCATGGGCATGCTTCAGCCATCCGGCCAGGGCATGAATATCTTCGGCGGTCACGGAATCGCCGTCCTGCCAGCGCAGCAGGTTTTCCAGTAGCACTTTGAGCGATTTGGGCAAGCGCGAGAGATCGCCCAGTTGTTTAGCGGCCAGCGGTAAGCTGTAGTAATGCCAGGTTTTATCTTTAACCTGGAGCGTATCCTTACTGGCTGCTCGTAGGGTTGACGACATAGCTCCTCCTTTACCTTAGGGATAGCATCCCCTGATCCTCCTCAGGGTCATTATTAAAGATAACACATCTTTGATGTAACATTTTGATAACAACTCAAATTGCTAAAATAGGCGTAACGCATTAAGACAGGAAATTTGAATAATGAGGGCGGATATATTGAGAAGGATTGAAGAAGTCAGGTTTGCGTCGGCGAGCGCGTCGTATTAGTACACGAGTACAAAGAAAGACTAATCGCCATTATTCCGGCGATTAGTCCAATAGAGAAAATTTATCGAGCGAGTCTAAAAAGGGAAAAATTATATCCTCCTTATTACCGCTATTTTATCAGATAGAAATAATTCTCAATAATTCACTTGTCATAAAACTGACATAACCGCTGTGACTGGAAGGTGCTCTAGCTTAGTAACCAAACGTTGCAGACAACCAGAGCAATGACGCTCCAGAACATCGCAAGCCCAAGGATAACGGCGCTCCAGGCCTTACTTCTCAAAACTGGATCTATCTCAGTCTTGTCACGTTCCTGTGACATCGCAAACTTCATATAATCGATATCACTAATCATTTTTTCACCACCAATCGCTAAGAATTACTAACCACAGATAAATCTTAATTATGGATTGCCTATTAATCCAGTGAATTCGCTTTTCAGCAGATATCTTTCATCATTAATTTGATCGCGGCAGGTATATTTGCAAATGTGGTACGAGGAGTTAACGAAAATTGTGATTCAGACGAGGTTTAGATATTCCATTTCAGGCCATTATAGGCTTTGGCATCCCCGAGAGGATGCCATTATTTTTTCTGTGGTTATTTTTCCGGTAATTTAATATCTTTGAACATCGCTTCAATATCTTCATTTGAGCGCAAAGCAACGGCGGTATCGACCACATCCCGGGTCAGATGCGGCGCAAATCGCTGAATAAAATCATACATATAGCTTCGCAAGAAGGTACTGCGACGGAAACCTATTTTCGTGGTGCTGTGGCTGAAAATACCATTGGCGTCCAGCTTCACCAGGTCCGGATCGGAAACCGGATCCACCGCCATACTGGCAATTACCCCTACCCCAAGGCCCAGACGCACGTAGGTTTTAATCACATCGGCGTCGGTGGCGGTGAAAACGATGCGCGGCGTTAAGCCGGCGCGATTAAAGGCGGTATCCAGCTCGGAGCGGCCGGTGAAGCCGAAGGTGTAAGTCACCAGCGGATACTGCGCCAGCTCCTCAATCGATACCGACTCTCGCGACGCCAGCGGATGCTCTGGCGTGACGACCACGGAGCGGTTCCAGTGGTAGCACGGCAGCATCACCAAATCATCATAAAGATGAAGCGCTTCGGTCGCGATAGCGAAGTCAGCATTGCCTTTCGACACCGCCTCGGCGATTTGCGTTGGCGACCCCTGATGCATGTGCAAGGAGACGCGGGGATAGCGTTCGATAAAGCCTTTGATAACGCCCGGTAGCGCGTAGCGGGCCTGGGTGTGGGTAGTTGCTACGTACAGCGACCCCTTATCAGGCCAGGTATGCTCACCCGCTACCGATTTGATCGCATCGACCTTCGACAGGACCTCGCGAGCGATGCGTATGATCTCCTGGCCTGCGGGAGTGACCTGGGTCAAATGTTTGCCGCTGCGGGCGAAAATCTGAATTCCCAGCTCATCCTCCAGCATGCGAACCTGCTTGCTGATGCCCGGCTGTGAGGTGTACAGGCCTTCGGCCGTGGAGGAGACGTTCAGATTATGGTTAACAACCTCAACGATATAGCGGAGCTGCTGTAGTTTCATGGCTGATATCCGATAGCACGTAAAATAAACCCGCTTAATACATTTTACGCTCAGGTCATTTGGCGGTGGACGGGCTAGCCCGAACCTCCCTGCGACTCGCCGCGTTGGCGCCACAACGTATCCTGATGACGGTGATGTATAAGACGATAAGATAATAAAAAAGGGATTAGCTATAACCACTATATCATTTATATCTACAGTGTATAGATACTAACAAAAAATAATAAGGCAGTTATAAGGAGAGAGGAGGAACAGAGTAATATCTTGGATATCAACAACATGTGATGTCAAAAAAGGGCCGCGGCGCGGCCCTTTTATCAGATGATAGCAGTTACTTCTTTGCTTCAGTCCATTTGCCATCTATATAGAAAGCTGACCAGCCGGTGGCTTTGCCGTCTTTCTCTGAGGCAACGTACTGCTGCTTAGTTTTGCGGCTAAAACGCACCATCGTTTTGTTGCCTTCCGGATCCTGCTGCGGCGCATCGGCCAGATAGCGCAGCTTCTCCGCCAGGCGGTCGCGGAAGCGGTACAGCTCTTCCACGAGCGGCGCGCGGGTTTCGCGCGATTTCGGGAAGGTGTTGGCGGCCAGGAAGACGCCCGCCGCGCCATCGCGCAGAACAAAGTAGGCGTCCGATTTCTCGCACGGCAGCTCCGGCAGCGGCACCGGATCTTCTTTCGGCGGCGCCACTTCCCCGTTACGCAGGATCTTACGGGTGTTTTTACACTCGTCGTTGGTGCAGGCCATATACTTACCAAAACGCCCCATCTTCAGGTGCATTTCGGAGCCACATTTTTCACACTCAACGATCGGGCCGTCATAGCCCTTGATGCGGAACTCGCCCTCTTCGATCTCGTAGCCATCGCAGGTCGGGTTATTACCGCAGACGTGCAGCTTGCGCTTCGGATCGATGAGGTAGCTGTCCATCGCCGTGCCGCATTTTTTACAGCGGCGTTTAGCGCGCAGCGCGTTGGTTTCAGCGTCATCGCCTTCCAGCACGTTGAGCACTTCGTTTTCCGGCACCAGGTTAATGGTGGTTTTACAGCGCTCTTTTGGCGACAGCGCGTAGCCCGAGCAGCCGAGGAATACGCCGGTGCTGGCGGTACGGATCCCCATCTTGCGCCCGCAGGTTGGGCAGTCGATGGTGGTCAGCACCATTGGGTTCGGCTGCATGCCGCCCTCTTCCGGATCTTTCTCTGCCGTCTGCAGCTGCGAGGTAAAGTCTCCGAAGAAGCTGTCGAGGACCTGCTTCCACTCGGCCTGATGGTTAGCCACCTGATCGAGGCGGTCTTCCATCTGCGCGGTGAAATCATAGTTCATCAGATCGCGGAAGTTCTCTTCCAGACGATCGGTGACGATTTCGCCCATCTTTTCCGCATAGAAGCGGCGGTTTTCCACCCGCACGTAGCCGCGATCCTGAATGGTCGAAATGATCGACGCATAGGTGGACGGACGACCGATGCCGCGTTTTTCCAGCTCTTTAACCAGCGAGGCTTCGCTAAAACGCGCCGGCGGCTTGGTAAAGTGCTGCGCAGGGGTCAGCTCGACCAGGCTCAGGCTGTCGCCCTTATTGACCATCGGTAAAGTACGGTCTTCATCGCCTTTACGCAGGGCTGGCATTACTTTGGTCCAGCCGTCAAAGCGCAGCGTACGGCCGCGGGCTTTCAGTTTGAAATCGCCGGCTTTCACCGTCAGCGTGGTGGAGTCGTACTGCGCAGGCGTCATCTGACAGGCGACAAACTGGCGCCAGATCAGCTGATACAGTTTCTGCGCATCAGATTCCATATCTTTTAACGTTTCGGCCAGCACGTTGACGTCGGATGGACGAATCGCCTCGTGCGCTTCCTGCGAGTTTTCTTTGCTGGCGTACTGATTCGCGCTCTCCGGCAGATATTTCTTACCGAAGTTGTCGCCAATGTAGCCGCGCACCATGCTCAGCGCGTCCTGGCTCAGGTTCGTCGAGTCGGTACGCATATAGGTAATGTGGCCCGCTTCGTAGAGACGCTGCGCCATCATCATGGTTTTCTTCACGCCGAAGCCAAGACGCGTGCTGGCGGCCTGCTGCAGCGTGGAGGTGATAAACGGCGCGCCCGGCTTGCTGCTGGTCGGCTTATCTTCACGCTCCAGCACGCTGTAGCTGGCTTTCTCAAGCAGCGCGACCGCCGCCATGGTTTCATCACGGTTTACCGGACGGAACGGCTTATCGCCGTTATGCGTGACCTGCAGCGGTAACGCATCGCCGCCAGGGGTCGTGGTGCTGGCGTCAACTTCCCAGTACTCTTCCGGAACGAACGCTTTAATTTCGCGCTCGCGCTCGACCACCAGACGCACCGCAACCGACTGGACGCGGCCTGCTGACAGACCGCGGGCAATTTTTTTCCACAGCAGTGGAGAGACCATGTAGCCCACCACGCGATCCATAAAACGGCGCGCCTGCTGAGCGTTGACACGGTCAATATTCAGTTCGCCCGGCTTTTCGAAAGCCTGACGAATCGCATTCTTCGTGATCTCGTTGAACACCACGCGGCTATAGCGCTGTTCATCACCGCCGATAACTTCCCGCAGGTGCCATGCGATGGCTTCCCCTTCGCGGTCAAGGTCGGTTGCGAGATAGATGTGGTCAGCTTTTTCCGCCAGCTGTTTGAGTTCAGAAACGACCTTTTCTTTACCCGGGAGTATTTCATAGTGCGCATTCCAGTCATGCCACGGGTCCACGCCCATACGGTTGACCAGAGCGCCGCGTTCATCCTTCTTAGGCTTTTTAGCCCCTTTGGTGGAGGTAGAGTCGGCGCTCTTTTTGGAAGCTGAGCCACTGGTCGGCAAATCGCGGATATGACCGACGCTGGACTTAACCACGTAGTCATTACCCAGATACTTATTGATCGTTTTGGCTTTTGCCGGGGACTCAACGATAACGAGAGCTTTACCCATATTCACCTTTACCTAATTTGATTCATCCAGGAATACATCGCACATTGATTCACCATCCACTGGCGACACGTCACAACCTATGTTGCGTCGTTATCGATGGATATCAACCCCTTGCACCGGTTTCGCATCCATAAAACCAGATAGCTGAGTTTGCTGGCTTTTTCTCGCCAGGCGACATAGCACGAATAATTTTTGGCCGAATGTCAAGCAAATCTGTTGCCAGATCGCTGAAAGCGTCACACTGTACCTGATAAAATTCGTTACGCAACTTTATTAGCATGCAAAAGCAAATCCCGCCACTAAACTGATGTTTATTAGGCTTCTGCGATTACCCCTGCAAGATCAATGGAAAATTTGCCCCTCGCCGCCGCGCGGCGTAGACTAGCCGCGAAGAAACACAGGAGGCATTTATGCAAGGTACAACCCAACCCATCGATCGCCAGACGCTTCTGGAAAAAGCCAACAAACTCATTCGCGAACATGAAGATACGTTAGCCGGGATCGAGGCCACCGACGTCGTTCAGCGTAACGGCGTACTGGTGTTCAGCGGCGAGTTCTATCTTGACGAGCAGGGTCTGCCAACGGCGAAGAGTACGGCGGTATTTAATATGTTTAAATACCTCGCACACGAGCTGTCTGATAAGTATCACCTGGCGGATTAACCGCTGCCTGCAGGGCCATGACAACAACGCGAGGCCGAAGCCTCGCGTTGTTTGTTTACATCAGCGGCTTTTGCCCGCGCTGCCACCAGCGCAGCAGAAGCTTATCGGCGCTTTCCGCCGCGCTGCCGGTAAACCGCTCGAGCATTTTCTTACGCTGCTGATAGCGCACGCTGATAACCTCGTGCTTATCCATCAGCCCCAGCAGAAGTTCATCGCTGGTTTCCACCGCGTCCACAAGGCCTTTTTCCAGCGCCTGAACGCCGTACCAGTGTTCACCCGTCGCTACCTGCTCGATATCCAGCCCAGGGCGCATCTGGTGGACAAAATCTTTAAACAGCCGATGAGTATCGTTGAGGTCTTCGCGAAATTTCTGCCGCCCTTCTTCTGTATTTTCACCCAGCATCGTCAGGGTGCGTTTGTACTGCCCGGCCGTATGCAGCTCAATGTCGATATCTTTATTTTTCAGGAAGCGATTGATGTTGGGAATTTGCGCCACAACGCCAATAGAGCCCAGGATAGCAAAGGGTGCACTGACGATTCTGTTCGCCACGCAGGCCATCATATAGCCGCCGCTGGCCGCGACTTTATCGACCGCGACCGTTAACGGGATCTGCTTGTCGCGCAGGCGCTGTAGCTGTGAAGCCGCCAGGCCGTAACCGTGAACCACGCCGCCTGGGCTTTCAAGGCGAATGACGACCTGGTCGCGCGCTTTTGCCGCCGCCAGAACGGCGGTGATTTCTTCGCGCAGGCTGCTGACTTCATGGGCATCCATACTGCCTTTAAAATCCAGCACCCAGACGCGCGGTTTGACGTCCGGCTCTGGTGTGCCGAGCTTCGCCCGCGCCTTTGACGCCTTTGCTTCCTGCTTGAGCTTTTTCTTTTGCGCTTTATGCCACAGCTTCTGCTGCGGCCCATCGAGCAACGAAACCGCCAGCTCTTCCTTCATCTCCTTATATTGCTCGCTAAGATTGGTGACCCGCAGCTCGCCGCGCTGTTTTTTGCGCTGAGTCAGGTTAACAATAATGGCGACGATAACCGCAATTGCGACAACGATGGTCGCGATTTTGGCCAAAAACAGGCCATATTGAGCAAGTAATTCCACGTTTTCACCTTGTGTAAACCGCTGACGTTGGCGCACAGTGTACATCAGCCGTCGGCGAGAAGTCTTTGTGCTTTGTGTCGCACGCGAGGCGCCTTCCTGTTTTTTTCAGCGACGATGAAATCGTTGCAAGATATTAATTCCGCGAAGAGTTTCCGCTTCGCCGATTGCAATAGCGGGCGCTTTCAGGCATAAAGCGCAAAAGTGAGATACCGAACAGCAAGCGCGATCGTCAGCAGATCGCCCGAGGAGTCGCCGTGCACTATCAACCGCAACGTCACCTGTTACAGGACCGCATCATCCTGGTTACCGGCGCCAGCGACGGCATTGGCCGTGAAGCCGCCCTGACCTATTCCCGCTATAGCGCCAGCGTTATCCTGGTCGGCCGCAATGAAGAAAAGCTGCGCAGCGTCGCGCACGAAATACAGCAGGCGGGCGGCATTCCCGCCCGCTGGTTTACTCTCGACCTGTTAACCTGCACGCCGCAGGAGTGCCAGCAGCTGGCGCAGAAAATAGCCATCCACTACCCGCGCCTCGACGGGGTGCTGCACAACGCGGGTCTGTTGGGCGACGTGTGCCCGATGGATCAACAAAAGCCGGAAGTATGGCAGCAGGTGATGCAGGTGAACGTGAACGGCACCTTTATGCTCACCCAGGCGCTGCTTCCTTTATTACTTAAATCCGAATCGGGTTCGCTGGTCTTTACCTCTTCCAGCGTCGGCCGCCAGGGACGCGCGAACTGGGGCGCTTACGCCGCGTCGAAATTCGCCACTGAGGGCATGATGCAGGTGCTGGCCGAGGAGTATCAGAACCGTCATCTGCGGGTCAACTGCATTAACCCAGGCGGCACCCGCACCAAAATGCGCGCCAATGCGTTCCCGACGGAAGATCCGCAAAAATTGAAAACCCCCGCTGATATCATGCCGGTTTACCTGTGGCTGATGGGCGACGACAGTCGTCGCAAAACGGGAATGACCTTTGACGCCCAGCCGGGCCGCAAACCAGGAATCGCACAATGAGTGATGAACGCCACCGCGAACGCCAGCAGCGGGTAAAAGATAAAGTTGACGCTCGCGTCGCCGCCGCGCAGGAAGAGCGCGGCATCGTGATCGTCTTTACCGGCAACGGTAAAGGCAAAACCACCGCCGCTTTTGGCACCGTCACCCGCGCCGTCGGACACGGTAAAAAAGCCGCCGTCGTACAGTTTATTAAAGGTACCTGGCCAAACGGCGAGCGCAACCTTCTTGAGCCGCACGGCGTTGAGTTTCAGGTGATGGCGACCGGCTTTACCTGGAATACGCAGGATCGCGAAAGCGACACCGCCGCCTGCCTCGCGGTCTGGGAGCACGGGCGCCGCATGCTGGCTGATGAAAGCCTCGACCTCGTTTTGCTGGACGAGCTAACCTACATGGTGGCTTATGATTACCTGCCGCTGGAAGAGGTGCTTACCGCGCTGCGCAACCGCCCGGCGCACCAGACGGTGATTATTACCGGCCGCGGCTGCCACCGTGAGATTACCGAACTGGCCGATACCGTCAGCGAGCTGCGTCCGGTGAAGCACGCCTTTGACGCCGGAATCAAAGCGCAGATGGGGATCGACTACTAGCCGCCAGCCGCTCGAGCAGCGCATGATTCAGCGGCAGGCATAGGCAATCCTCCCCCTGCGCCAGTTCGCTTTCGCGCATATTTTGCCGCGAGACGAAGCGCTTGCGGTATTCGGTTGGCGTGACGCCGCAGTATTTATTAAAGGCGGCGATCAGATACTTGTGTTCCTGAAAGCCGCAGCTGTGGCTAATCTCCGTGATGGGAGTGCGGGTATCGCGCAGCAGGGTGCGGGCTTTATTTAGCCGCACCAGCGTCAGATACTCTTTAAAATTATACCGGCTCACCTTTTTGAACAGCCGCGAGAACCACGAGTAGCTCATCCCGCTATGGCAGGCGACCTCGCTCAGCGTCAGCGGCTGATCAAAGTGTTGATTGATAAAATCAATGCCTTTTTTGATCATCGCCTCGTCGCGCAGCGAGCTTTCGGCGCGCCGCGTCGGCTTGCCTGCGGAGACGACCGCATCCAGCAGCAGATAAATCGCCGCGATACGCTGAAACGGCGCGTGGTTATCGATCAGCTGTTCCAGTAGCCTCGCCAGCCGCTGGCGTACCTCGCTGTCTGCCGGAGAGTAAGGTCGTCCGCAGGTACTCCAGTCCAGCTGCGGCGAGGGATGAAGTTCATCAAACAGGCCGGGTGAAAACTGTACGGTGAGCAGCTGGCTGCCCGCCTCCTCGGCGCTCAGCGAATGGACCTCTTCGGCATTGATATACAGCATGTCTCCCTGCGCCAGCTCCAGGCTTTGCTGGCCGACGACAAGGGTAAATCGCCCCGCCAGCACGGTAATCAGCTCCGGAGCCGGATGCCAGTGAGGCTCGCAGTAGCGAACCTCCGCGGCAAACACGTTCAGCTTCTCCGCGTCAAAGGCAATCAGCTCGTAGCCGCTGTTCGCCGTTTGTCGTCCGCTCTGGGTGACCGAACGAGGGTGAGTCACTGAAAAAGGAAACATGCGCACTCTCCTGTCATTGGCAATGATGAGCGCCGGCCAGCACGGCGTTAAGCTCGTCGCGTTCGATATCCAGCGCCAGGAATTCGGTCAGCGCAATCAGCAGCCCGCAGAACAGATCCGGCGCCAGGCGAATCAGTTTTTCACGCACCTGCTCCGCCGGCATCTGGCTCTTATCGGCAATCAGCTTCACTACGCGGGCAAAGGCCTCCGGCTGCTGGATCAGCTGTTGTAGAGAGTTATCATCGCGCAGCGGGACGTACCGCTGCGGACAATCTACCTCAATCTCCGCGATCAACGGCAGATCCCGGGATGAGGCGCCGACGCGAACCTGCCAGATGCCCGGCGTCACGACCCAATCACCCAGGCCCGGATGATAGCAGGCCAGCTCGCCAATGGGCAGCTGCAGGCTCACGCGACGGGTCTCTCCGGCGGCCAGCGCCACTTTGCTGAACGCTTTTAATGACTGCACTTCGCGAATCAGCTCCCCCTTCGGCGCGCTAACGTACAGCTGGACGATCTCTTTGCCCGCATACTCTCCGCAGTTGGTCAGGTCGAACGACACGGTAAGCGTCTCGCCTGCGCCTGCACGGCAGGCTGACAGCGCGATATTATCGTACGCAAACCGGGTATAGCTTAAGCCAAAGCCAAACGGAAACTGCGGCGTCATGCGACGTTTATCATAATAGCGATAGCCGACAAAAAGCCCTTCTCCGTAATGATGACGCAGGTTTTCGCCCGGATAGTGCAGCCAGGCCGGCGTTTCCTCCAGGGAATTAGGTACCGTTACCGTCAGTTTGCCGCAGGGGTTACGCTGGCCGAAGAGGATTTCCGCCACCGCGCGCCCCATCCCTTGCCCGGCAAAGAACGTTTCCAGCAGCGCTTTGCACTCGCCGAGCCACGGCATCACCACCGCATCGCTATTCGCCAGCACCACCACGATATTCGGCTGGACCGTCGCCACTTCGCGAATTAACCGTTCGTGCACCGGCAGAATATGCAGATCCTGACGATCGCCGTTCTCGCCATCTTCGCCTACGGCGGTGCTGACGAAGATCACCGCCACGTCGGCTTCCTGCGCGACGCGGCAGGCCTGCGCCAGCGCCTGTTCATCGCAGCGCAGATCGTCCGGCGCGCCCACGGCCCAGGAGACGCTGAAGTCGTCGCCGGCGAGGTCGAAAATTTCATCCAGCGGCCGATCGAGCAGATACGGCACCGTGGTCGCGCATCCGGACCCCTGGATCACCGGCTCCTGAGCCGGTTTACCCAGCACCGCGACGCGCGGCGTTTTCTCCGGACGCAGCGGCAGCAGATTATCTTCATTTTTCAGCAAGACAATGGATTCACCGGCAAGCCGCTGCGCCAGCGCGTGGTGCGCCATAAAATCGGCTCGCGTTTGCGGGCGGCGATGGCGCTGGACCTTGTCGAGCAGTTCCAGCATGCGGAGACAGGCGCGGTCCACCACCTCCATCGGCACCTCTCCGGCTTCAATCGCCGCCAGCAGAGTTTGTTTATCGCGGCGGGTTTCGGGCATCGCCAGATCGTTACCCGCCATCAGCGATGCGGGGCGATCTTTAATACCGTACCAGTCGGACATCACCAGCCCTTCATATCCCCACTCATCGCGCAAAACCTGGGTGAGCAAAAACGGATCCTGGGAGGTTTGCACGCCGTTAAGACGATTGTAGGAAGACATCACCGTCCACGGCCGGGATTTCGCAATCGCGCGCTGGAAACCCGCCAGATAGATTTCCCGCAGCGCCCGTTCTTCAATAATCGAATCCATTTCCGTGCGGCGGTACTCCGAGTTGTTCGCCGCAAAGTGTTTCAGGCTGGCGCCAACCCCCTCCTGCTGCAGGCCGTTGATCAGCGCAGCGGCAATATCGCCGCTGACCACCGGATCTTCGGCGTAATATTCATAGCCTCGCCCGGCCAGCGGCGTACGGCGAATGTTAATCCCCGGCCCGAGCAGGATCCCGACGCCCATTTGCTGACACTCCCGCCCCAGCGCTTCCCCCATCTGATGCACCAGCTCCACGTCCCAGCTGCAGGCCAGGCTGGAACCATTAGGAAAACAGGTCGC
Source organism: Klebsiella sp. ME-303 (assembly GCF_007910085.1). Classification (NCBI taxonomy): domain Bacteria; kingdom Pseudomonadati; phylum Pseudomonadota; class Gammaproteobacteria; order Enterobacterales; family Enterobacteriaceae; genus Klebsiella; species Klebsiella sp. ME-303. The sequence goes on from NZ_VOJB01000083.1 coordinate 82,606, forward strand.
CGGTAGCGAAGTGCTGAATAGCGCTTCACTCCCCCCTTTCGCGGCGGGCTCTTCCGCACTGGCCTGATCTGCGGTTTGGGTGATGACCGAGATAAAATCATCCATGCTCCACTTTTCCCGGCCATCAATCTGCGCGCTGCTGTAGCGCACGCCGTAGGTGCCGTCGGTCATAATGATATCTTCGATACCGTGCTGCGGCAGCGAGGCCGTCCGCCACAGGCCGCTGCCGGTCAGCAGCGCCACTTTTTCTTCCGCGCTCATCGCGGCGAGGGTGGTGTTAAAATCGTTATTCATCTCTCTGGCTCCCTGAGGTTAAAGCGCGTTCTGTTTGCGCAGGCTGATTTTTTGCACAATATCGCGATAGGTTTTTTCATCCAGCGAATAGCAGGCGACAAACAGTGCGCTGAGGGCAAACATCGCGCCGGGAAATAGCGTCATCAGTACGTTAATGCCGTTAATCGCGCTGGCGGTAATGTTGCCCGCGTCATAGTGGTAATAGTCCAGCATCCAGCCCGCACAGCCGCCGCCGATGGCCATCGCTATTTTGGTGATGAAATTAAAGAAACCGTAAATTGCGCCTTCGGTGCGCACCCCATGGTGCCACTCGGCATATTCCACGGTATCGGCAATCATTGACCACATTGAAACAAAACCCATCCCCAGCGTAATACTGTACAGACACACGCCGGTCATGATCAGCCAGATATTGTCGCCAGCGATAAAATATTGCATCAGTACGCCCGCAATGCCGATCAACAGCGCCACCAGCGTCATTTTCTTTTTACCAATCAGCGCAATGATTTTTTCCGAAATAACGGTACCGACAATATAAGCCGCCGACTGAATCATAAAGAAGGTGGAAGTAAAACCTTCGCTACCAATTATATATTTGATAAAGTAAATAGCGATCGCCATCCACACGGTATAGGCAATATAAAAAAAGACGGTGAACATGGAGAGGTTAATTAGCGGCGCGTTGCCTGCCACCGCCTTCAACATTTCCCGCAGCGTTGGCGCCGGAGTCTCTTCCTCTTCTTCACCAACGCGCTCTTTGGTCATCCCGAAGCAGGCAAGGAACAAAAACGTCGCCAGCAGCGCAAAGCAAGAGACGGCGAAGACGTATCCCAGCTGCTTATCGCTAAACGGGGAAATCAGCCTGTCCGCGGTAGTGGACACAATCAGATAGCCAACAATCGCCAGGACAAACCGGTATACCGACAGCGATGAGCGGGAGGCTTCATGCTGGGTTAAACGGTTGGTCAGCGCCGAATAAGGCGTATTTACCGCCGTATAGGCCAGGCAATAAATAGTATAGGAAATCAGTGCGAAGTAGAATTTCGCCTCACCGCCGAAAGGCACAAAGCAGAGCACCGTTAAGAAGCCGAGCGGAATTGAACCATACAACAACCAGGGACGAAGCTTACCGTAGCGGCTGTGGGTTTTATCGATGGCAAAACCAATCAGAATATTAAAGGCCGCATCAACCACGCGGGCAATAACAAAGATCAGGCTCGCCTGTACGGCGCTAATGCCGTAAATATTGGTATAGAAAAAAAGTAAAAACAGAGAAACGAAGCCGAAGGATAAATTAGAAGCGAAATCGCCAAAACCATACCCTATTTTTTCTTTAACGCCGATAACCACATAGCTTGCCGAAAGTTTTCCTGCTGTTTCCATTTTAGGCTACCTGTTAATGTAATCAGTGGCCTCAGTATATGGCGTCGCCTGGCGCACCGCTTTGCGTTATTTGTCCGGGCATTTCCTGTTTTTTGTCTTTATGCAGAAGTGTGAAAGGAGTCACAGGAGGGAGAATTCCGGCGGTGACCGCCGGAACTGGAATAATTAACCGTTACCGTTATTACGGCTGCTGGAACGACGGTTGTTATTATTATTGCTCACCTGGCTGTGGCGCTTAACCGCGCGGCGAATCTGATTCGCCTTCATGCGACGGCGATCCTTTTCGACGGCGACCTTAGAGGTGGTTTCCGGCGTAAGCTCAACCAGTTCGCGCAGGTAGTTGGTTTGCGCCAGGTCCAGCTCGGTGTAGCCGCCGCGCGGCAGGCCTTTCGGCAGCAGAATATCGCCGTAGCGCACGCGGATCAGGCGGCTGACCTGTACGCCAACGGCTTCCCACAGGCGGCGAACTTCGCGGTTACGGCCTTCGGTCAGCGTGACGTTGTACCACTGGTTAATCCCTTCGCCACCGGTAAACTTGATGGTTTTGAACGCCGCCGGGCCGTCTTCCAGCTGCACGCCGCGAGAGAGCTGGCGCAGCTTGTCATCATCTATCTGGCCAAATACGCGCACCGCGTATTCACGTTCCACTTCGCGGCTCGGGTGCATCAGGCGGTTCGCCAGTTCACCGTCGGTGGTAAACAGCAGCAGGCCGCAGGTGTTGACGTCAAGACGACCGACGGCAATCCAGCGCGCGCCGCGCAGCTTTGGCAGACGATCGAACACCGTCGGTCGCCCTTCCGGGTCGTTACGGGTACAGAGTTCGCCTTCCGGCTTGTAGTAAGCCAGCACGCGACAAATCTGTTCCGCAGACTCTTTCACCGAAATCAGATGACCGTCGATGCGAATTTTTAAACCCGGGACAATTTCAACGCGATCGCCAAGCGTGGCGATTTTGCCATCGACGCTGACGCGGCCAGCTTCGATTTTGGCTTCGATTTCACGGCGGGAGCCATGGCCAGCGCGGGCCAGCACTTTTTGTAATTTCTCGCTCATTGAGCTTCCTTAAGGTGTCGCCTTCCCAGGCGTCTGGTATACTTCGAAAAACAGGGCGCGAGGCAAAATGAAACCTAACACCCTGTTCTGTAAAATTTTTTTGCATCAGCGCGTGCCGTTATCTATGTTGCTACAGCAGACATAACAGAGACACGCCTTCTCGCGTGGGCGAACATGGTACACGAACTTTAAGATGAATGCTTCTTTGCGTTACGAGCATAGCACAACTTACCGCGCACCTCCGTCCGGGCGCATGGCGCGCTGATGGAAGCCAGGTAGCACAATAGGGTCTTTTGCAGAGGATGAACCATCAAAAGGCGCGCGGCATTGCGCCGCGTTGAACGGCGGCAAATAAAAGCGGCGAGCGGGTATTCATTACATGACGATTCCTTCCATGGAAACAGACGTCATTACAGGAACGGCGTTACGTCCCCCACGCCTTCACGCACCACAACCGGCGCATCTTCAGTGAGGTCGATAACCGTGGTCGGCTGCTGGCCCAGATAGCCGCCGTGAATAATCAGGTCAACCTGCTTCTCCAGACGATCTTTGATCTCTTCCGGGTCGGATTCGGTAAAGTCGCTTCCCGGCAGCATCAACGAAGTGGAGAGCATCGGCTCGCCCAACGTTTCCAGCAGCATTTGCGCAATCGGGTTGGACGGCACGCGCATACCGATGGTCTTACGCTTATCCTGCAGCAGACGGCGCGGAACTTCTTTGGTGCCCTTGAGGATAAACGTGTAGTTACCCGGGGTATTGTTTTTAATCAGACGAAAGGCCACGTTATCAACGAATGAATAGGTCGACAGTTCGGACAAATCGCGGCACATCAGGGTGAAGTTGTGGCCGTTTGGCAGATTACGGATCCGGCAAATCCTCTCCATCGCGCCTTTATCTTCAATTTTGCAGCCTAACGCGTAGCCGGAGTCGGTCGGATAGACGATGACCCCGCCTTTACGCACAATGTCCACCGCCTGGTTAATTAACCGCGCCTGTGGATTTTCCGGATGGATATAAAAAAACTGGCTCATACTTCCCTCTCAATTTTGTTCTACGGCCACTTCCCAACTGCGCCAGATCCCTTCCACGCCCGCGGGTAGCCAAAGTTTGCGGCCCAGTTCGATCCACGGGCAGGGCTGATGAAAATCAGACCCCTGCGAGGCATCCAGGCCATACTGCACGGCGTAAGCGGCAAGCTGTGCGCGCTCGTGAGGCGCCTGCTGACACTGCGCCACCTCCATCGCATCGCCCCCCTGCTCGCTAAAATGGGCCAACAGCCGTTTTAACCACTTGGCGGAGAGATCGTAGCGCCCGGGATGGGCAATGACCGCTTTACCGCCAGAATGATGAATGACATCAATCGCTTGTTTTATTGTACACCACTGAGGCGGAACGTAACCGGTTTTCCCGCGCGCCAGATACTTCTTAAATACGTCAGCCATATTGTTGGCATAGCCGGCCTCCACCAGAAAACGGGCAAAATGGCCGCGCGTCACCGCACCGCCGTCCGCCAGCTTCAGCGCCCCTTCCCAGGCGCCAGGGATCCGCGCTTTTTCCAGCCGCTCGGCGATCTGCTGACCCCGCATCTGGCGACGCGCTTTCTGTTCATCGAGCAGCGCGGTCATCGCCGGATGATGGATATCGATATTCAGCCCGACAATATGAATTTCATGATTTTCCCACAGCGTGGAAATTTCCACCCCGGTAATCAGCGCCAACGGTAAACCGGCACGTTCAATTTCACGCTGAGCCGCGGGAATTGCCGCCACGGTATCGTGGTCGGTAATCGCCAGGGTGCCGACGCGCATCTGGTGGGCGCGATGGACAAGTTCTTCTGGAGTCAGACGCCCGTCAGAGGCGATGGTATGGCTGTGCAGGTCGTAAATCACTGCGTAATTGGTGTTGCTCAAGATGACTCCTGCTGGACATGAACCGGTACCCGTCATACTTTAAGTCACAGGCAGATTGACTGTGGTTCTGCAGCTTAAGTGATTAAGGATAGTAATAAGCGCATCATCATACCGACTGATAGAGAAAATCTGCAAACAGGGGTTGACTTTAATCCCTCGGACTAGTTAACTAGTACGCAAGTTCACATGAAGGGGTATCAACAATGAAAACGCAATTCATCACTCTGCACGGCTGGTGGCGCACCTCCTGTTATCGGGCGGCGTGATCGCGTTTTGCACTCAGCATACAGATACCCGGCCCGCCAATGAGCGGGCTTTTTATTGGACAAATTATTATAGCGAACAGGCGACAACAATAATGCAAACATCAAAACCGGCACTCGAGCTTCTCACCAGCGACGCCATCTATCGGGAAAACCCCACGGCGCTGTTCCACCAGCTATGCGGCGCGCGTCCAGCCACCCTGCTGCTGGAATCCGCGGATATCGACAGTAAGGATGATTTAAAGAGCCTGCTGCTGGTGGATAGCGCGCTGCGCATTACCGCGCTAGGTGACACTGTCACCATTCACGCGTTTTCCGCCAACGGTACGGCGTTACTCGAACTGCTGGATAGCGCGCTGCCATCCGGCATCGATAACCAGCGTCAACCAAATAGCCGGGTATTAACCTTCCCGCCGGTCAGCGCGCTGTTGGATGAAGATGCCCGCCTGTGTTCATTCTCGGTATTCGACGCTTTTCGCCTGCTGCAGGATCTGATAACCGTCCCGCAGGAGGAGCGCGAAGCGATGTTCTTCGGCGGCCTGTTCGCCTATGACCTGGTCGCTGGCTTTGAAGACCTGCCGCCGCTGGAGAGCGACACCGCCTGCCCGGATTACTGCTTCTATCTGGCGGAAACGCTGCTGGTTATCGACCATCAGACCAAAAATACCCGTATCCAGGCGAGCCTGTTCACGCCGCTGGAAAGCGAAAAACAGCGTCTGCTACAGCGGCTCGCTCAGCTTCGTCAGCAGCTAAACGAGCCGCCGGCGCCGCTGCCGGTGACCACGGTTGCCGAAATGAGCTGCGACTGCGATCAGAGCGACGAAGAGTACGGCGCCGTCGTGCGTAAAATGCAGCGCGCCATCCGCGCGGGCGAGATTTTTCAGGTCGTGCCGTCGCGCCGCTTCTCGCTGCCCTGCCCGTCGCCGCTGGCCGCTTATGATGTGCTGAAGAAGAGCAACCCGAGCCCGTACATGTTCTTTATGCAGGACAACGATTTCACTCTCTTCGGCGCGTCGCCGGAGAGTTCTCTCAAGTACGATGCCACCAATCGCCAGATTGAAATCTATCCCATTGCCGGTACCCGCCCGCGCGGCCGCCGCGCGGATGGTTCGCTGGATCGCGATCTCGACAGCCGCATTGAGCTGGAGATGCGCACCGACCATAAAGAGCTCTCCGAGCATCTGATGCTGGTCGACCTTGCGCGTAACGACCTCGCGCGCATCTGTACCCCGGGTAGCCGCTACGTCGCCGACCTGACCAAAGTCGACCGCTACTCCTTTGTGATGCACCTCGTCTCCCGCGTGGTTGGCGAGCTGCGCCGCGATCTTGACGTGCTGCATGCCTACCGCGCCTGTATGAATATGGGCACCCTCAGCGGGGCGCCGAAAGTGCGCGCCATGCAGCTTATCGCCGCCGCTGAAGGCAAACGCCGCGGCAGCTACGGCGGCGCGGTGGGCTACTTTACCGCCCACGGCGACCTCGATACCTGCATCGTGATCCGCTCCGCCTACGTGCAGGATGGCATCGCCACGGTGCAGGCCGGCGCCGGTATCGTGCTCGACTCCGTTCCCCAGTCAGAAGCGGATGAAACCCGTAATAAAGCTCGCGCGGTGCTGCGCGCTATCGCCCAGGCCCACCACGCGAAGGAGATTTTCTAATGGCCGACATTCTGCTGCTCGATAATATCGACTCTTTTACCTATAACCTGGCAGACCAGCTGCGTTCGAACGGCCATAACGTGGTGATTTACCGCAACTCCGTCCCGGCGCAGGCGCTGATTGAGCGCATCGGCACCATGAAAAACCCGGTACTGATGCTTTCTCCGGGGCCGGGGACGCCGAGCGAAGCGGGCTGCATGCCGGAGCTGCTGACCCGCATGCGCGGCAAGCTGCCGATTATCGGTATCTGCCTCGGCCATCAGGCGATTGTCGAAGCCTACGGCGGCTACGTCGGTCAGGCCGGTGAAATTCTTCACGGGAAGGCGTCAAGCATTGAGCACGATGGCCAGGCGATGTTTGCCGGACTGAGCAATCCGCTGCCGGTCGCCCGCTACCACTCGCTGGTGGGCAGCAATATCCCGGCCGGACTCACCATCAACGCCCACTTCAACGGTATGGTGATGGCGGTGCGTCACGACGCGGATCGCGTCTGCGGCTTCCAGTTCCACCCTGAGTCAATTCTGACCACCCAGGGGGCACGCCTGCTGGAGCAAACCCTGGCCTGGGCGCTGCAGAAGCTGGAGCAGACCAACACCCTCCAGCCGATTCTGGAAAAACTGTACCAGGCCGAAACCCTGAGCCAGCAGGAGAGCCATCAGCTGTTCTCTGCGGTGGTGCGCGGTGAAGTCAAACCCGAGCAGCTGGCCGCCGCGCTGGTGAGCATGAAAGTACGTGGTGAGCATCCGCAGGAAATCGCCGGCGCCGCCACCGCGCTGCTGGAAAACGCCGCGCCGTTCCCGCGGCCGGATTATCCGTTTGCCGACATCGTCGGTACCGGCGGCGACGGCAGCAACAGTATCAATATTTCGACCGCCAGCGCGTTTGTGGCCGCCGCCTGCGGCCTGAAGGTCGCGAAGCACGGTAACCGCAGCGTATCGAGTAAATCCGGTTCTTCCGACCTGCTGGCGGCGTTCGGTATCAACCTGGATATGAATGCCGATAAATCTCGCCAGGCGCTGGATGAACTGGGCGTTTGCTTCCTGTTCGCACCGAAGTACCACACCGGTTTCCGCCACGCGATGCCGGTCCGTCAGCAGCTTAAAACCCGCACCCTGTTTAACGTGCTTGGGCCGCTGATCAACCCGGCTCATCCGCCGCTGGCGCTGATTGGCGTCTATAGCCCGGAACTGGTGCTGCCGATTGCGGAAACCCTGCGCGTGCTGGGCTACCAGCGCGCCGCGGTGGTGCATAGCGGCGGTATGGATGAAGTGTCGCTGCACGCGCCGACGGTGGTCGCGGAACTGAACCATGGCGAAATCAAGAGCTACCAGCTCACCGCCGCCGACTTTGGCCTGACGCCTTACCATCAGGAGCAGCTGGCAGGCGGCACGCCGGAAGAAAACCGTGACATTCTTACGCGCTTGCTACAAGGTAAAGGTGAAGCCGCTCACGAAGCCGCCGTTGCCGCCAACGTCGCCATGTTGATGCGTTTACATGGACACGAAGACCTGAAGGCCAACGCGCAGCAAGTCATCGATGTGCTGCATAGCGGAGCGGCCTATGACAGAGTGACCGCATTAGCGGCAAGAGGGTAAAAAATGCAGACCGTTTTAGCAAAAATCGTGGCCGACAAAGCGATTTGGGTAGAAGCCCGCAAACAACAACAACCGTTAGCCAGTTTTCAAAATGAAGTGGTACCGACGCAGCGCAATTTTTATGATGCCCTCGCCGGAACCCGCACCGCGTTTATTCTCGAGTGCAAAAAGGCCTCGCCATCAAAAGGCCTGATTCGCGAAGATTTTGACCCGGCGGCCATCGCCGGCGTCTACAAGCACTACGCCTCGGCTATCTCGGTGCTGTGCGATGAGAAATATTTCCAGGGCAGCTTCGATTTCCTGCCGATGGTCAGTAAGGTCGCGCCGCAGCCGATTCTCTGTAAGGACTTCACCATCGATCCTTATCAGATTTACCTGGCGCGCTACTACCAGGCCGACGCCTGTCTGCTGATGCTTTCAGTGCTGGATGATGAGCAGTATCGCCAGCTCTCCGCCGTCGCGCACAGCCTGAACATGGGCGTGCTGACCGAAGTGAGTAATGAAGAGGAGCTGGAGCGCGCGATTGCGCTGAAGGCGAAAGTAGTCGGCATCAACAACCGCGATCTGCGCGATATGTCGATTGATCTCAACCGTACCCGTACCCTGGCGCCTAAGCTCGGTCACGATGTCACGGTGATCAGCGAGTCCGGCATCCATACCTACGCGGAAGTGCGCGAACTGAGCCACTTCGCCAACGGTTTCCTGATTGGCTCAGCGCTGATGGAGCACGCCGATCTCAACGCCGCCGTGAAGCGCGTGCTGCTCGGCGAGAATAAGGTCTGCGGCCTGACCCGCCCCCAGGATGCCCAGGTGGCGTATGAATCCGGCGCGGTCTACGGCGGCCTGATTTTTGTCCCGACGTCGCCGCGCGCGGTGAACGAGGCGCAGGCGCAAGCGGTGATCGCCAGCGCGCCTCTGAGCTATGTCGGCATATTCCGCAATACCCCGATGGCGGAAGTGATCGCCCGGGCGGAAAACCTCGACTTAGCCGCCGTACAGCTGCACGGCAGCGAAGACCAGACCTATATTGATACCCTGCGCGCCGAACTTCCGCCGAAGGTGCAAATCTGGAAAGCCCTCAGCGTAGGTGAAACGCTACCGCCGCGCGAGCTGCGCCATGTCGATAAATACGTTCTCGACAACGGTCAGGGCGGCACCGGCCAGCGTTTCGACTGGTCCCTGCTGCAGGGCCAGGACCTGCATAACGTCATGCTGGCAGGCGGCCTCAGCGCCGATAACTGCGTAGAAGCCGCCAAAAGCGGCTGTGCCGGACTCGATTTTAATTCAGGCGTAGAGTCGCAGCCGGGTATTAAAGATGCCGACAAGCTGTCCTCTGTGTTTCAAACGCTGCGCGCATATTAAGGAGCAATAATGAGTACTTTACTGAACCCCTACTTTGGCGAATTCGGCGGGATGTACGTTCCGCAGATCCTGATGCCCGCCCTGCGCCAGCTGGAAGAAGCCTTCGTCAGCGCGCAAAAAGATCCGGCATTCCAGGCCGAATTTACCGACCTGCTGAAAAACTACGCCGGTCGTCCGACGGCGCTGACCAAATGCCGCAACCTCACTGAAGGCACCCGCACGACGCTGTATCTGAAACGTGAAGACCTGCTGCACGGCGGTGCGCATAAAACTAACCAGGTGCTCGGCCAGGCTCTGCTGGCGAAACGGATGGGCAAAACGGAAATTATCGCCGAAACCGGCGCCGGTCAGCACGGCGTGGCCTCTGCCCTCGCCAGCGCCCTGCTCGGCCTGAAGTGCCGCATCTATATGGGCGCGAAGGATATCGAACGCCAGTCGCCGAACGTTTTCCGCATGCGCCTGATGGGGGCGGAAGTGATCCCGGTTCATAGCGGCTCTTCTACGCTGAAAGATGCCTGCAACGAGGCCCTGCGCGACTGGTCCGGCAGCTACGAAAAAGCCCACTATATGCTCGGCACCGCCGCGGGTCCGCACCCGTTCCCGACCATTGTGCGTGAATTCCAGCGCATGATTGGCGAAGAGACCAAAGCGCAGATCCTCGAGAAAGAAGGTCGCCTGCCGGATGCGGTTATCGCCTGCGTCGGCGGCGGATCGAACGCTATCGGCATGTTCGCCGATTTTATCGACGAAACCGCTGTTGGCCTGATTGGCGTGGAGCCGGCAGGTCACGGTATTGAGTCCGGCGAGCACGGCGCGCCGCTTAAGCACGGTCGTGTGGGCATCTACTTCGGTATGAAATCGCCGATGATGCAAACCGAAGAAGGCCAGATTGAGGAGTCCTACTCCATCTCCGCCGGGCTCGATTTCCCGTCAGTCGGCCCGCAGCATGCTTATTTAAACAGCATTGGCCGCGCCGATTACGTGTCGATTACCGATGACGAAGCGCTGGAGGCCTTTAAAGAGCTATCACGCCATGAAGGGATTATCCCGGCGCTGGAATCCTCCCACGCCCTGGCGCACGCGCTGAAAATGATGCGTGAAAACCCGGAAAAAGAGCAGCTGCTGGTGGTTAACCTCTCCGGCCGCGGCGATAAAGACATCTTCACCGTACATGATATTTTAAAAGCGCGAGGGGAAATCTGATGGAACGTTATGAGACGCTGTTTGCACAACTGAAAGCTCGCCGGGAAGGCGCGTTTGTTCCCTTCGTCACCCTCGGCGATCCGAATCCGGAACAGTCGCTGAAAATTATCGATACGCTGATTGAAGCCGGTGCCGACGCGCTGGAGCTGGGCATTCCTTTCTCCGACCCGCTGGCGGATGGCCCGACCATTCAGGACGCCACCCTGCGCGCTTTTGCCGCCGGGGTGACCCCCGCGCAGTGCTTCGAAATGCTGACGGCGATTCGCCAGAAACACCCTACCATTCCTATCGGCCTGCTGATGTACGCCAACCTGGTGTTCAGCCCCGGCATCGATGAATTCTACGCCGCGTGTGAACGCGCGGGCGTCGATTCCGTGCTGGTTGCCGATGTTCCCGTGGAAGAGTCCGCGCCGTTCCGCCAGGCCGCGCTGCGCCACAATATCGCGCCGATTTTCATCTGCCCGCCCAATGCCGATGACGATCTGCTGCGCCAGATAGCCTCTTACGGTCGCGGTTATACTTACCTGCTGTCGCGGGCGGGCGTGACCGGCGCGGAAAACCGCGCCGCGCTGCCGCTGCATCATCTGATTGAAAAGCTGGCCGAGTACCACGCCGCGCCGCCGCTGCAGGGCTTTGGCATCTCGGCGCCGGAGCAGGTTACCGCCGCGATTGAGGCCGGCGCGGCCGGCGCGATTTCCGGCTCAGCCATCGTCAAAATCATCGAACGGAACGTGAATGATCCGCAGGCCATGCTGGCGGAACTCAAGGCTTTCGCCCGAAGCCTGAAAGCCGCCACTAAAGCGGCTTAACGTACCTGCCGTCCGGCCCCGGGCCGGGCGGTTATTTCAGCTGTAAGCTGTCGGCGTATTTACGCGTCAGGCGAAACAGCGCCATCACCTCTTCTTGCGTCCATCCGGCCAGCACCTCATTCATCAGCCGCGTTCTTGCTCCCGCGATACGATCGATCATCGCCTGCCCCGCTTCGCTGAGCGTCACCTCGCTAATCCGGCGATCTTTTGCATTGGGCTGCTTGAGTACCAGCTGCTGCGCTTCCAGCTTCTTCACCTGCCCTTTCCGCCGCCGATATCTCTCTCAATGGCGCGGTGCTACGATCCTCGCCGCTGCAGCTGATGGGCAGCGGAATTGGCAGCCTTTCTGTGCCCCAGCTGCTGGCCGCCACCGGGGAGATGCTGCAGGCCGCCGTCGCCGGCGGATTGACTATCGCCACGACTCCCCGGCCGCTTCGCGAGGTCGCCACGGCGTGGCCGCAGGACGACAGCCAGAAACGCACCGTCTTTGTCGTCGATTAAAAAAATCGCTTCTGCACAAAAGTTGGGGTTGATATCTTAAATGAGAAATATTATCTTTCTCATTACTGAATAGTTGAGCAAACAGCTCAGGTATTCGGTACGACATTGCTCACATTGCTTCCAGTATTTTTGCCCGCACCTGTGCGGGCTTTTTTTATGGTTGTCGACACACTCTGCGCACCAGCTGCCTTAGCCAGCGATGTGCCGATTCATGCTCCTGGCGAGGATGCCACATTTGTGACACCGTTATCTCCGGCGTACTCACCGGGAGAGGAAAAGCGACCATCTCTTTTCCCGCCGCGCTCTGCAGGCAGGAGGCCGGGACAACGGCGATGAGCTGAGAATCCCGGGCCACGGCCAGCGCGGCGGAAAAACCAGGCACCACCGCGGCAATCCTGCGGCGCATGCCACACGCCGCCAGCGCATCATCAACCGGCCCGCGTATCAACCCGCGACGGGAGGTAATGACGTGCCCCACGGAAACAAATTGTTCTCGCGACATATCGGCAAAGGCGGCCAGCGGATGGTTTTTGGCCAGCGCGACGACAAAACGATCGCGAAACAGCGCCTGCAGGCGGATCTCCGGCCCCATATTTTTCAGTACGCCAATTTCCAGGTCCACCCGCCCCTCGCGTAAAAATCGGGCATCTTTCTCCGGCTTAGCGACAAACTCCAGCGTCACGCCCGGTGCTTCCCGCGCGGCCGCGTTCACCAGCGCCGGGCCAAAAGCTTCTATAAATCCCTCATTGGTACGCAAAGTAAATCGCTTCTCGAGGGTCGATAAACTCAGCGGCGCAGGCGAAGCCTCGAGCACCGCGCGCATCTCGGAGACAACGTTTTTTGCCCGCGCCTGCAGACTTTCTGCGTGCGGAGTCAGCACCATGTTTCGCCCGGCTCTGACCAGTAGCGGGTCGCCGGTGACCTGCCGTAGGCGCGTCAGCGTGCGGCTCATCGCCGAAGCGCTGAGCTCAAGCCGTTTAGCCGCCCCGGCAACGCTTTTCTCGCTCAACAATACATCCAGCGCCGCCAGTAAATTGAAATCAGGATCGGTCATTTTTTCTCCACTCCAGGATAAGGCGTCTGATGCACTTTATTATTGCAAATGCTGCGCCTTCCGCCTGCTACAGCACCAGCCTATATTTACCCCATCATGTATTTACTCAGGAGTTATGCCCATGGTCACTTCCCCTAAAACAGTATTGATCGCAGGCGCGTCACGCGGGCTTGGGCACGCCATGGCTGAACAGTTTCTGCTGCATGGCTGGCAGGTCATCGGCACCGTACGCGATCTCTCACAAACGACGCCGCTGCATCATCTGGCCGAGGCTTATCCTGGACGGGTGCGCATTGAGGCGCTGGATATTTGTGATAGCGACGGGATCGCGGCGCTGCGCAATGCGCTTGCCGATAGCGTGCTGGATATGCTGTTCGTCAACGCGGGCACCACCAACCGCGATCCCACACAAACCATCGGCGAGATCGCGACGGAAGAGTTTATTCACGTCATGCTGACCAACGCGCTCGCGCCGATGCGGGTTATAGAAAATCTGCAGGCGCTGGTGCTGCCGCAGGGGCTGATTGGCGTTATGTCTTCAGGACAAGGCAGTTTGAGCAATAATACCGGCGGGCAGCGCGAGCTGTATCGCGGGAGCAAAGCCGCGCTGAATATGTTTATGCGCAGCTTTGCCGCCCGCCCTGCCAGCGTATCGCATCCGATGGTGGTCATGGCGCCGGGGTGGATCCGCACGGCTCTTGGCGGCGAGAGCGCCCCGCTCACCATGGCGGAGACCATCCCCTCGCTGGTGAACGTGCTGCTGGAAAAACAAAATCGTCCCGGATTAGAGTATCTGGATTATCGCGGATGTCGCGTGCCGTGGTGATAAGTCTATGCGTATTAATGGCCTGCAGACGGGTTCATGGCAGTCAATTTTCGCTTTTTACTGGGCAAAGCTGCCATCTTCTAAATATAACCGACCGGGACATAATAATGCAGAGTGTAAATGGGTCGGTCGTTTCCTAAAGGAATATTTTCCTGAGGGACAAAACGTTCGATATCATAACCTTCACGTCGATACAGACCCAGTTCAGGAAGGTATTTCAGATAGACATGATTCGAAAGAAAAATAAAGTCTTCCCATGAGCCACTAAATTCAAGACCAAGGTATAGCCCACGTTTAGCGACCCGTACCTCACGAAAAGAAGCCGCCCGCGAATTAAACGGTGTGCCGATGAATGCATTGATCGCTGTTTTATATATATTGTGCGCAGCGGGGGAACATGCAGAGAGAATGTAGATATCGCGGTCTGCGCCTGTCGCGCCGCCGGCAATTTTTCTCCGGGTGACCTCTTTTCGCGTAGCGATATCATCAGTCAGAGATAGCGTATAGTTGAATCCATATCCAGCAAACGACTGTCCTTCAAGAAAACAAAGGTAAGGTGCCGGTACGCCGCCGCCCTGCGGTGCCACCTTCTGATAAAGTAACGACATATCCCAACAGGTCGAATCCCGATACGCTCCGGGACTAAGGCCAAAGGTTTTTTTAAACTCACGGGAAAAGGTTTGATGAGAATCAAAGTGCAGTAAACAGGCAATCGATGAAATTGATTGCTGAGTCAGCTTTAGCTTACCGGCGGCAAGCGTCATTCTGCGCATGCGAATATATTTCCCGACGGGAAGGCCGGCATGCTCATGGAACAGGTTATAAACAAAACGCCGGGAATACCCAACCCCACAGGCGATATCATCAACGGCCGGATTGATTGTCAGGCGGGATTCAATCCACTCCACCACCTCATTAAAAATTGCCCGTTTCATTACCTTTAAGAATACCCTGACCAGTTCATCCTCAGCCAAAATCTTACCAGTAAAGCAATACGGACACTAAGCTTTTCGTGCACGACAAAAATAAATAAAAACGATCTCAGTTAAAAAACTCAAAAAGGCTCACTATCTATTTGAAAGATAAGATTTTTCCCATGAAAAATATCTGAATTCTCATTTTCTATAGAAATATTGCTTTTTAAAAACCTCTACAATATCTTATTTGCAGTTTGTTAAACCACTCATTACCGTTAGACCTCTTAGTTTTACGTACGGCCATTATCAGGCACTGACACTATTTTAATTCTGATTTATTTATTCATAAGCATGTGAATCTTTATTTATGATAACCATTTTAATCAATACCAAAAACATCTACACCCGATATGCCATCAAGCAGCTGATGCAGGAAAGCGTAGCCCATGAGGAAAACCTCATTTTTGTAGATAGCTACACCCCCGGTAACATCGCAGAGGCTCAGATCATATTCACCGAAATGGCACCCGGAGAAATATTTTTATGCCATGATGAATTGAAATATAAAACCACGAAAAGCTTACTATTTATTCTTCAGGAAAGGGAAAATCAATGTTCGGAAAATGAACTCCCCAACTGTACTAAAGATTGTTTGTTTTTATATAAAGGTGATTCGCTTCCGGCGATAAGAAATAAAATAAAAGTTCATGTTTATGCATTCACCTGGACGGACAATGAAACAGGATATCGCCCGCAGACTAGCCGCTGCATTAACTGTCCCTGTAAATCGCTGACCCAGGCGCAGTCAAAGGTCGTTCATGCCCTGAGTCTTGGGCTTAACCAGCTGGAAATCGCGAATAAATTGAACATTAACTATAAAACAGTGTATTCTCACAAGAAAAATGTCATGCATGACTTTAAGATTGAAAGCAATACCGATCTTAATAAGTTTCTAAACGTGCTAGAGAAAAGAAAACAGTTTATGACCTAGCGTCACGATCGTCAGAAGTATAAAAACAACGAAACACATTACGTCGTCTTCTGATCTCATTAAAATAAGCCACACCATTGTATACGGAAATAACCAATAGCAAGATGGAGATAAATAAAAGAAGTAAATTACTCATAAGGCACCCTGGATATAAAAGAAAAGACATTTACAGGCAGAGGCATCATAGAGCACGGCGTATTATTCCAACAAGCCATTTGCTTTTATTTCAGAATTGATGGTGTCGCGGCAAGAGTTTTCTCATTAAACGTGCAGCTCAAATAACATAGCATTAGAAACCAGATGTTTAATAACGCTCCAAACGGAACAACCGTACCAATAGCCTTAATAAAGGCCAGCGCATGTCGCACGAACATCCTTACGCCTCGATAGCGGGGCGTTACCCTCCCGTTGCGCATAGTGTGGGCTAGTCATACGTTTTTCTGGGCGTTCCTGAGCTAAAGCCAGGCAGGGGTGATACTATTCAAGCCAGAAAATGCAGGCACAACGTCAACCGGGAGCGATTTATGCACGAGGAAGTACCACTGAAATATTACGACATTGCGGATGAGTATTCGACGGAGTCCGCCGAGCCCGTCAGCGAGTCAGAACGTGAGCCCCTGGCGCGCTATTTTCAACTGCTGATTACGCGGCTGATGAATAACGAAGAAATCAGCGAGGAGGCGCAGGGAGAGATGGCCATACAAGCGGGCATCGATCGGCAGCGCATCGATGATATCGCGGTATTCCTGAATAAATGGGGTAATGAGTAGCGGTTGACGCGGACGTTCCGCGGAATGATTGCGGCAAATGACGCATCGGCAATCGCGGCAGCGGACTTCGCGTTGGGATGTGCAATAAAGCTGGTCATTGCGACCAGCTTTACCTGAGACTTTAGAACCGGTATCCCGCAGAGAACATAAACACCCACGGATCCAGACGGATGCTGTCGTGCTGCTGCGCGCCCGCCAGCTTATAGTTGGCGGTGGTGTCGATATCCATGTACCACACCGACATGTTAATCAGCCAGTCGCGGTTAATCAGATAGTCCATCCCCACCTGTCCTGCCGCCCCCCAGGAGTCTTTCAGGCTCAGATCGGATATGCCGGTCTTTTTACCCGTATCGTTCACGCTTTCATCGAAGAAGGTCGTGTAGTTGATACCCGCGCCAATGTATGGACGGAGCTTGCTGCTGGAGTCGCCAAAATACCACTGCGCCATGAGCGTCGGCGGTAAATGGTGAACGGTCGCAATATTGCCGGTTGCCGCGGTCCCGACTTTATGGCGGAACGGCGTGGCGGCCAGCAGTTCAACGCCGATGTTATCCGTTGCCATATAGGTGAACGTCAAACCCAGTTGCGTATTATTGCTGACGTTAAAGCCCCCCAGGCTGCCTAACGTGCCGCCCGCGCCTTCGGTCGGTCTGACCGTTGCCGAACCCGCGCGAATAAAAAATTCACCGGCTTCATGCGCCCAGACGCTGCTGCCGGAAAGACTGCTCAGAATAACAACCGCCGCTGCTAACTTTTTCATACCCACTTCCTCATTATGGTTATTCAGCGCCAGAATATACCTACATTGAAGTATGTTTGATCCAACATAGATCACATTAAGTGGGCAAATTTAACATTTATTGATCCAGATTAATTTTCACTTTCTCAATACAATCAGTGAGAAGCGTGTCATATCAAATTTCTTCCTTTATGACACTCAAGGCAGCGCGTCGCTGATTTCCTCTTCTATTTACAAAGATATACTTAGCGTGCAGGAGCAGAGACTGCTACCCAGCCGCGATTTGCGGTACAATCGCCGGCTAGTTAACACCTGCAATACTCAAGGAGAATGCATGTCTATCACGGCGAAGTCCGTCTACCGTGACACCGGGAACTTTTTCCGCAATCAGTTCGTTACTATCCTGCTGATTGCGCTGCTATGCGCGTTCATTACGGTAGTACTTGGCCATGCCTTTTCACCCAGTGAAGAGCAGCTGTCAATACTGAGCCAGGGCGATAGCCTGGCGGGTAGCGGCGGGCTGTTCGAACTGGTCCAGAGCATGACGCCGGAGCAGCAGCAAATCCTGCTGCGCGCGTCTGCGGCCTCCACCTTCTCAGGGCTGGTAGGTAACGCCATTCTTGCCGGCGGCATTCTGCTCATGATTCAGATGATCTCCGCCGGCCAGCGAGTCAGCGCCCTGCGCGCGATCGGCGCTTCTGCGCCGGTGCTGCCAAAGCTGCTGCTGCTGATCCTGCTGACGACGTTTATCGTGCAGATGGGAATGATGCTGGTGGTGGTGCCGGGCGTCCTGCTGGCTATCGTGCTCTCTTTCGCACCGGTTATGCTGGTGCAGGATAAAATGGGGATTTTCAGCGCCATGCGTAGCAGTATGCGTCTGGCCTGGGCCAACGTACGTCTGGTGGCGCCGGCCATTATCGGCTGGCTGCTGGCGAAAACGCTGCTGCTGCTGTTTGCCTCCAGCTTCGCGGTCCTGACGCCAAACGTTGGCGCGGTGGTAATAAATACCCTCAGCAATCTTATCTCCGCATTGTTGCTGATCTATTTATTTCGCTTGTATATGCTCATTCGTAACTAACCTAATCCGGGGCGGGTGCTCCCTGCCCCAACCTGAACGACGGAATCGATGTATGAAGCAGTTTCTGGATTTTTTACCGCTGGTAGTCTTCTTCGCATTCTACAAGCTTTATGATATCTACGCCGCGACGACCGCGCTGATTATCGCTACCGCCATCGTGCTGATTTACAGCTGGGTGCGCTATCGTAAAGTCGAGAAAATGGCGCTGATTACCTTTGTGCTGGTGGCCGTATTTGGCGGCTTAACCATCTTCTTCCATAACGATGAGTTTATTAAATGGAAGGTGACGGTTATCTACGTGCTGTTTGCCAGCGCGCTGCTGTTTAGCCAGTGGGTGATGAAGAAGCCGCTGATCCAGCGCATGCTGGGTAAAGAGCTGACGCTGCCGCAGCAGGTATGGTCGCGTCTGAATCTTGCCTGGGCGGTGTTTTTCATCCTTTGCGGACTGGCGAATATCTATATCGCTTTCTGGCTGCCGCAGAATATCTGGGTCAACTTCAAGGTCTTTGGTTTGACCGCCCTGACGCTGGTATTCACCCTGCTGAGCGGCGTGTATATCTATCGCCATATGCCGCAGGACGACAACCACTAAGCTGGCTTTCCCACGGCACGCCGGACGGCGTGCCGCGTTCTTCGCTTTTCCCCTCTCCGCATAAATCGCTTCAGCTGAAACGATTCGTAATGTAAGCTATTTCTCACAGGAGATGGCATTCCTCCTTGAACCGCCATGTGGCTAATGATGCCTGCTTTTTATTCCCGGACCGGGAATGGGCAGGCATATCTGAATTGCAGGCACCGCGTCCGGGAAGGTTAATCTTCTAAGGAACTGACGATGCGTGCAAACCGCTTTTCATCACTCTCTCTGCTTTTCTTCCTCGGAAAATGGCTGCTCCTCGCCTTTATCATCGCGGTGCTGGCGGGTACGGCATCGGCGTTTTTTCTTTTCTCACTGCAGTGGACCACGGCAACGCGTGAAGCTCACCGCTGGCTTATCGGGCTCCTGCCGTTGGCCGGTTTTGCCGTCGGTTGGATCTACCTGCGCTACGGCACCCGCGTGGAGGCCGGCAATAACCTGATTCTGGAAGAGATTCACGACCCTCAGCGCGTCATTCCCTTGCGCATGGCGCCGCTGGTCTTTTTTGGTACCGTTGTTTCTCATCTGTTTGGCGCCTCCGTCGGGCGTGAAGGCACGGCGGTGCAGATGGGTGCCTCGATTGCCGACCGTTTTACGGCCCTTTTCCGCCTTAACGACGATGCCCGGCGAATGATACTGATGGCCGGGATCAGCGCCGGTTTCTCTTCGGTTTTCGGTACCCCGCTCGCCGGAGCGCTATTCGGGCTCGAGGTCCTGGCTATCGGACGGATGGACTACAGCGCCATTCTTCCCTGTCTGTTTGCCGCGATTATCGCCGATCGGGTCGGCATCATGTGGGGGGTGCAGCATACGCACTACTTTATTACCGGCTTTCCCACGCTGACGCTCTGGACGCTGCTGGCCATCATTATCGCCGGCTGCTGCTTTGGCCTCGCGGCGCGCATTTTCGCCGACAGCACGCATGCGGTCGGCGCCTTCATGAAAAAACGGATTCACTACGCGCCGCTGCGGCCGTTTATTGGCGGACTGGCGATTGCCGGCGCCGTCTGGCTGCTGCACGGAGAGCGCTATATTGGCCTGGGCATACCGGTGATAGTGGACGCTTTCCAGCATCCGCTGGCGCCGTGGGACTGCTTCGGCAAACTGATCTTCACCGTTGTCTCTTTAGGCAGCGGATTTAAAGGTGGCGAAGTCACCCCGCTGTTTTACGTCGGCGCGACGCTGGGCAATGCGCTGGCGCCGCTGCTGCATATGCCGCCAGGTTTTCTGGCCGGGATAGGTTTTGTCGCCGTCTTTGCCGGCGCGGCGAATACCCCCATCGCCTCGACGCTGATGGCGATTGAGCTATTTGGCGCGGAAATCGGTGTTTACGCGGCGCTGGCCTGCGTGGTGGCATGGCTGGTCTCGGGCTATACCGGTATTTATCGTTCCCAGCGCATAGCCTGCCTGAAACAAAGCTATGTCCCGACCGGCATCAGACTGGCTGAGCTCCCGGCGTGGTACCAATCGCAAACACGCCGTCAAAAAACCGACAACGAAACCCCCACCTCCTGACGAACGCGCCCGGAAACCGGAGGGTTCAGGCTCGCCGGTTTCTTCATGATATCTACCACATGTCGGAAAGTTGCGGCAATTGTGAGGATTTAATGGAGATTAGCGTCTCTTTATTGAAACGATAATGATTATCATTGATATTCTCGATCTCAATTTTTTCATGATTTGATATGGATATTTATAATGAGAACGCAGAAAAATCACATAGCAACGCCCCTGGCCCTGGCCATTGCAGGCTTACTCAGCCCAGGGGTCTTCGCCGAAGAGGTGGAACAGGATACGGAGACCATGGTGGTTCATGGCACCGCCGAAGAGGCGCTGAAGCAGCAGCCGGGCGTCTCGATCATCACTGCGGAAGATATTGCTAAAGATCCCCCGGTTAACGATCTCTCAGAAATCATCCGTAAAATGCCCGGCGTCAACCTGACCGGCAACAGCGCCAGCGGCAGCCGCGGCAACAACCGTCAGATCGACATTCGCGGAATGGGACCGGAAAACACGCTGATTCTTATCGACGGCGTGCCCGTCACCTCCCGCAATTCAGTGCGCTATAGCTGGCGCGGCGAGCGCGATACCCGCGGCGACAGCAACTGGGTACCGCCGGAAATGGTGGAACGCATTGAAGTTCTGCGCGGCCCTGCCGCAGCGCGCTACGGCTCAGGCGCCGCGGGCGGCGTTGTCAATATCATCACCAAGCGCCCCACCAACGACTGGCACGGCTCGCTTTCGCTGTATACCAATCAGCCGGAAAATAATAAAGAAGGCGCCACCAACCGGGCTAACTTCAGCCTCAACGGACCGCTGGCGGGAGATGCCCTGACCATGCGTTTGTACGGCAACATCAACAAAACGGAGCCCGATGCCTGGGATATTAACCGCGCGCAAAATGGCTCTTACGCGGCGGGCCGCGAAGGGGTACGCAACAAAGATATTAACGCCCTGCTGTCGTGGAAAGTTACCCCGCAGCAGATCCTGGATTTTAGCTACGCCTATAGCCGCCAGGGCAATATTTATGCCGGCGATACGCAGTACAGCAACAGCAATATGAGCCCAAATGGCCTGGTGGATACGCTGTACGGTCAGGAAACCAACCGGCTATATCGGCAGACCTGGGGCCTGACCTACAACGGGATCTGGGACTGGGGCCAGTCGAAGGCGGGCGTCTACTACGAAAAAACCAACAATACCCGCCTGCAGGAGGGCACCACCGGCCGCGTTGAAGGGATGATCAACAGCGATGTCTATGACACCAGCCGCCTGGAGTCGTGGCGCTCAACCGCAGAGGTGAATCTCCCCTTCAACTGGCTCGCTGAACAGACCCTGACTCTGGGCATGGAATGGAATCGCGATGAGCTAAACGATCCGGCGTCCATGCAGGCCACCACCACCACGGATGCTCTCCCCGGGATTTCTGGCGATCCTTCACAACGCAGCCCTAAAAACAGCGCCACCCTGACCGGTATCTATCTGGAAGACAATATTGAAGCGATGCCGGGCACCAATATTATCCCGGGTCTGCGCTTCGACTATCATAACGACTTCGGCAGCAACTGGAGCCCGAGCCTGAACCTGGCGCAGGATCTGGGCGATATGTTTAAGGTCAAAGCGGGCATCGCCCGGGTATTTAAAGCGCCGAACCTGTATCAGTCGAGCGAAGGCTATCTGCTTTCTACGCGGGGTAACGGCTGCCCGATAAGTATTGCCGATGGCAACTGCTATCTGTTGGGTAACCCGGACCTCGATCCGGAAATCAGCATCAATAAGGAGATTGGCCTTGAGTTTAACCTGAACGGTTACAACGCCGGCGTCACCTGGTTTCGCAACGACTACAAAAACAAGATCGTCTCCGGCACAGAGATACTGGGTAATACCGCGACCGGAGCGAATATCCTGCAGTGGGAGAACGGCGGGAAAGCGGTCGTCGAAGGCCTTGAAGGCACGCTGCTGGTTCCGGTCATTGCCGATACGCTCAGCTGGCGCACCAATGCCACTTATATGATCAAATCGGAAAACAAAGATACCGGAAACCCGCTGTCCGTTATTCCGAAATACACCATCAATACCCTGCTCGACTGGCAGGTGACCAGCAAGTTTTCGGCGAACGTCAACTGGACTCTGTACGGTCGGCAGAAACCGCGGGAATATGCGGAAATTCGTACTGAAAACGGCGTGCTGGCCACCAATGAAGTGGGCTCCTATTCAGTGGTTGGTATCGGCGGCAACTATCAGCTAATGAAAGATCTGCGCCTGAACGCCGGGATCAGTAACCTGTTCGATAAGCAAATTTATCGTGAAAACGAAGGGGCTTCGACCTATAACGAACCGGGTCGCGCCTATTACGCTGGCGTCACGATCTCCTTCTAACCCCTCACGCCCGCTATCGCGGGCGTATTCCCTATTCTCTCAGCGTCATTTTCATAGTAGCATCCGCCTGATCATCTTTGACTAGTACAGAGTATAGAATGACAACAACAGATCTTACGCCGAAGGGCGAATTGGTATTACGCACCCTGGCGATGCCGGCGGACACCAACGCTAACGGCGATATTTTCGGCGGCTGGCTGATGTCGCAGATGGATATTGGCGGGGCGATTATGGCCAAAGAGATTGCCCACGGTCGCGTCGTGACCGTGCGCGTCGACGGCATGACTTTTTTACGCCCGGTCGCGGTCGGCGACGTGGTGTGCTGCTACGCCAACTGCGTGAAGCGCGGCAATACGTCGATAACCATCAATATGGAAGTGTGGGTCAAGAAGGTGTCGTCTGAACCCATCGGCCAGCGCTACAAAGCAACCGAAGCGCTGTTTATCTACGTCGCGGTAGATAATGAGGGTAAACCGCGCGCCCTTCCCGCCCAGTGATTCTGCCGGCCCGGCGCTTCCGGGCCGGTCCTTTACAGAACGCCGAGTAAAGAGAAGAAGAAGTAGCCCAGCACGATAATAATAACCGGCAGGACGTATAGCGGAAAATACTGCACCAGGATGGTATGGCGCGGCACCACAACGCGTTCAGAGATTTGTTCGCGCGTCAGCCCTTCGGCCCCTTTCGCCTGCTCCAGAATCAGCTGATCCTCAACGCCCTCGCGCAGAAACTTCGCCTGGCGCCCCATCCGCGCTCCGGAGGCCTGTAGCGCCATGCCGACGAACACCAGAATATAGATAACCCAGAAGCCGATATTCATACCGTGCTTAAAGTCCGGCAGCGGCGAGTTGTACCAGAAGAAATTCAGGAACGGCGTATTGAAACGCATCATCTCAATCATCACATGAGCAAAGTCCATCATCACCGCGTCAATGCCCGGTTTTTTCTCACTGTGCTCGTACATAAACTTCAGTACGGAAATCAGCGTCGAGATAACCGCCGGGATAAATACCACCCACCCCAAAATACGTTTAAGTACTGCAACGCGTCCAGCTTGTTGATACGTCATGGGTTCCCCTTGTTAAGACGCCTGTCTACCCTAAGTCTACCTTCGTCGGCGAATTTCGCCCAATAATGCGCGGTATGATATACCATGAGTGCCGATTCGTTATCTACTTACGCTACAGGAGAGGGACTTATGTCAGCCAGGCGCCAGATTCACGCCGCGATTTTTGATATGGATGGTTTACTGATTGATTCTGAGCCGCTGTGGGATAAAGCGGAGCTGGAGGTGATGGCAAGCCTCGGGGTGGATATCAGCCGCCGCCATGAAATGCCCGATATCCTGGGGCTGCGCATCGATTTAGTCGTCGATCTGTGGTTTGCCCAGCAGCCGTGGAAAGGCCCGGATCGTGCCGAAGTCACCGCGCGGATCATCAACCGCGCCATCCAGCTGGTGGAAGAAGCGCGTCCGCTCCTCCCCGGTGCGCGGGAAGCGGTGGCGATGTGCAAAGCCCAGGGGTTGAAAATCGGCCTGGCGTCGGCTTCGCCGCTGCGGATGCTGGAAAAAGTCCTCACCATGTTTGAACTGCGCGATCAATTTGACGCCCTCGCTTCCGCCGAAGGGCTGCCGTTCAGCAAACCGCACCCGCAGGTCTATCTGGACTGCGCCGCCAGACTCGGCGCCAGCCCGATGCACTGCGTGGCGCTGGAAGACTCGGTTAACGGCATGATTGCCAGCAAAGCGGCCCGAATGCGATCTATCGTCGTACCGGAAGCGGAAAACAGCCGCGATCCGCGCTTCGTGCTGGCGGACGTGAAGCTTGCCACCCTTGAATCCCTCACCCTGAGCGACCTGCTCGGTTAATCCTGCCGCTGATGATGAGATAGCGGCACCGTCTCATCATCACAAAATTAAAACAGCGTTTCATTTTTATTTGTTTTTTCTTCTCCCGCCCTCTATGCTTGTCTCAACGGCGTTATTTAACGCGTGAAATCAGCATACAGAGGTGCATATGGTACTGAACGCCTTTGACCTTACGGGCAAGGTCGCTATCGTGACGGGTTGTGATACCGGGCTGGGCCAGGGAATGACGCTGGGCCTTGCGCAGGCCGGGTGCGATATCGTCGGCGTGAATCGCCGGATCCCCCATGAAACCGCAGAGAAGGTTCAGGCGCTGGGCCGACGCTTTACCGCTATTCAGGCCGATCTGAGCCGGCAGGATGAGATTGAAACCATTGTCGATCGGGCCGTGGCCGCCATGGGCCGGGTAGATATTCTGGTCAACAATGCGGGAACCATCCGCCGCGCCGATGCGCTCTCCTTTAGCGAAAAAGACTGGGACGAGGTGATTAACCTGAATCTGAAGTCGGTGTTCTTTCTTTCACAGGCGGTCGCCAGGCAGTTTATTCAGCAAGGTGACGGCGGGAAAATTGTTAACATTGCCTCAATGCTCTCCTTTCAGGGGGGGATTCGGGTACCCTCCTACACCGCGTCAAAAAGCGGCGTACTGGGCATTACCCGCCTGATGGCCAACGAATGGGCGGGGCATCGCATCAACGTTAACGCCATTGCCCCGGGATACATGGCTACCAATAATACTCAGCAACTGCGTGAAGACGCCGAGCGCAGCAAAGCGATTCTCGATCGTATTCCGGCCGGGCGCTGGGGCGTGCCGGATGACCTTCAGGGGCCGGTGGTTTTTCTCGCCTCCCGGGCGGCGGATTACATTAGCGGCTTTACGCTGGCGGTAGATGGCGGCTGGCTGGCACGCTGATGTTTTTGTGACAAAGAGTTACACCGTCACCTCTTCCGCACACTGTATAAAAACCCTATACTGTATGAATTGACAGTTTAGGGTGTTTATCATGACGGCGGAAGGCCACCTCCTCTTCTCTATCGCCTGTGCGGTATTTGCGAAAAACGCGGAATTGACCCCCGTGCTGGCTCAGGGCGACTGGTGGCACATCGTTCCTTCCGCCATCCTGACCTGTCTGCTGCCGGATATCGATCACCCTAAGTCGTTTCTCGGTCAGCGATTAAGCTGGATATCAAAACCGATAGCGCGCGCCTTTGGCCATCGCGGCTTCACCCATAGCCTGCTGGTAGTCTTTGGCGCGGTCGCGATTTTCTCATTGAAAGTACCGGAAAGCTGGATAGTGCCGGCAGACGCGGTTCAGGGCCTGGTTCTTGGCTACCTCAGCCATATTCTCGCCGACATGCTCACCCCGGCAGGCGTTCCGCTGCTCTGGCCCTGCCGCTGGCGTTTTCGCCTGCCCCTGCTTGCACCGCGCAAGGGTAACCAGCTGGAGCGCGCGCTGTGTATGGCGCTGTTTATCTATGCCGTATGGATGCCGCAAAACGTTGCCGAAAACAGCGCCATTCGCTGGTCATCGGACATGATTAATTCTTTGCAAACCACCTTTAATCGCTTAATTAGCCACCAGGTTGGACGATAAACCAGCGAATTATTCAATTGGTTATAATCAATTCCATTTGAATATAAGTAACGAATAACGCCTTCTGCTACCCTTGCCGTCATAAGAGTTGGTTATTGACCAACCCGGTAATAAAAGATATCAGGAGAACGGGGATGAACTTTCCATTAATAGCGAACGTAGTCGTGTTCGCGGTTTTACTGTTGGCGCTGGCCCAAACCCGCCATAAACAGTGGAGCCTCGCTAAAAAAGTGCTGGTCGGTCTGGCGATCGGCGTTGTCTTCGGCCTGGCGCTACAGCTTATCTATGGTTCCGACAGCCCGGTGCTGAAGGATTCTATCCAGTGGTTCAATATCGTCGGTAACGGCTATGTTCAACTGCTGCAAATGATCGTCATGCCGCTGGTTTTCGCCTCCATTCTGAGCGCGGTCGCCCGTCTGCATAATGCCTCGCAGCTGGGTAAAATCAGCTTCCTCAGTATTGGAACCCTGCTGTTCACCACGCTGATTGCGGCGCTGGTCGGGGTGCTGGTCACTAATATGTTTGGCCTGACCGCCGAAGGGCTGGTTCAGGGCAGCGCTGAGACCGCCCGCCTCAACGCCATTCAGAGCAATTACGCCGGTAAAGTCGCCGACCTGAGCGTCCCGCAGCTGATCCTCTCTTTCGTACCGAAAAACCCGTTTGCCGATCTGACCGGCGCGAACCCAACGTCGATTATCAGCGTGGTTATCTTCGCCGCGTTCCTCGGCGTCGCGGCGCTGAAATTGCTGAAAGATGACGTCGCCAAAGGCCAGCGCGTACTCACCGCCATCGACACGCTGCAGAGTTGGGTAATGAAGCTGGTGCGCCTGGTTATGCAGTTAACGCCGTACGGCGTGCTGGCGCTGATGACCAAGGTGGTCGCGGGCTCTAACCTGCAGGACATCATCAAGCTCGGCAGCTTCGTTATCGCCTCCTATATTGGTCTGGGCATCATGTTCGTGGTGCACGGTCTGCTGCTGGCGGTCAACGGCGTGAGTCCTCTGAAGTACTTCCGTAAAGTCTGGCCGGTATTGACCTTCGCCTTTACCAGCCGCTCCAGCGCGGCGTCTATTCCGCTGAACGTGGAAGCGCAAACGCGTCGCCTGGGCGTGCCGGAGTCTATCGCCAGCTTCTCCGCATCGTTCGGCGCCACGATCGGGCAGAACGGCTGCGCGGGCCTCTATCCGGCGATGCTCGCCGTGATGGTCGCCCCTACCGTCGGTATTAACCCGCTCGATCCGCTGTGGATTGCGACGCTGGTGGGCATCGTGACCGTTAGTTCCGCCGGGGTCGCGGGCGTGGGCGGCGGCGCGACCTTTGCCGCCCTGATCGTCCTGCCGGCGATGGGCCTGCCGGTCACGCTGGTGGCGCTGCTGATCTCGGTTGAGCCGCTGATTGATATGGGCCGTACCGCGCTGAACGTAAGCGGTTCCATGACCGCCGGTACCCTGACCAGCCAGTGGCTGCGTCAAACCGATAAAGCTATTCTCGATAGCGAAGAGGACGCGGAGCTCGCGCACCGCTAAGCGGGCCCGCACTTCAGGTTGTTAAAAACAAAAAACCGCTGATTTTCAGCGGTTTTTTATTGTGCCCGGCACATTCAGGCGTCGATTTCACCTTCCTGCCTCATTTGCGTCGCCCAGCGCTGCGCCGCTTCCGGCACGTTAAACGGCGGGGAGCGACGAAAATGTTCGTCTATCAGCACAAAAGCAACGTATTTACCCCGCAAAACCCAGACGTCGCGAAAACCATCCATTTTGACGGCGTGTTCCGGCGGCGCAGGCTCGACTCGCGGCACGTAGCTAATGACCTGACGATTTTGTTGGCGAAGTGGTTTCATCACAAATAGATTCACTAAACACAGCGGGAAACAGAAACCCCTATCATAGCCGAAAAAGCCCCCTTTCGTCGCCCCCAGCTTGCGGCCCTTTAGTAGTAAAACTCTTATAAAAATATATTCTTGAAATGATGTTCTACAATTAGAAGGGTTTTGGTTTAGCAACGACCATTTTCAGCAATGAAAGCAGGAGCGAGCAATGTCTGATAAACACCATAACCCGCAACCCCATCAATCACCGGTTCACGACGACCGGGAAGCAAAACCAGGTCTGGATGCCTTAGCCCCCGAAGATCAGAACTGGCGGCCCACGCCGCATCCCACCGCCCCAGGTGAAGAGCCGACCGCCCCGGGCAGTATGAAAGCCCCGGATACGCGCAGCGAAAAGCTCGATGCCCTTGAAAAACAGCGTAAAGGCGGCGAGGATTTTGCGCTCACCACCAATCAGGGCGTACGCATCGCAGACGACCAGAACTCGCTGCGCGCGGGCAAACGCGGCCCCACGCTGCTGGAAGATTTTATCCTGCGCGAAAAAATCACCCATTTTGACCACGAGCGCATTCCTGAGAGGATCGTCCATGCCCGCGGCTCCGCTGCGCACGGCTATTTCCAGGCGTACAGCGATTTAAGCGATATCACCAAAGCGGCTTTCCTCTGCGATCCGCAGAAAAAAACGCCGGTCTTCGTCCGGTTTTCCACCGTTCAGGGCGGCGCAGGCTCCGCCGATACGGTGCGCGACATCCGCGGCTTTGCCACCAAGTTTTATACCGACGAGGGCATCTTTGACCTGGTCGGCAACAACACGCCGATCTTTTTTATTCAGGACGCGATCAAGTTCCCTGATTTCGTCCACGCGGTCAAACCCGAGCCGCACTGGGCCGTCCCGCAGGGGCAAAGCGCGCACGACACGTTCTGGGATTACGTCTCACTGCAGCCCGAAACGCTGCATAACGTGATGTGGGCGATGTCCGACCGCGGACTGCCCCGCAGCTACCGCACGATGGAAGGGTTCGGCATCCACACCTTCCGCCTGATTAACGCGGAAGGTAAAGCCACCTTCGTACGTTTTCACTGGAAGCCGGTCGCGGGCAAAGCCTCCCTGGTATGGGACGAGTCGCAAAAGCTGACCGGTCGCGATCCCGATTTCCACCGCCGTGATTTATGGGAAGCGATTGAAGCCGGCGATTATCCTGAGTACGAGCTGGGCTTACAGCTGATCCCGGAAGAGGACGAGTTTGCTTTTGATTTCGATCTGCTGGATCCCACCAAGCTGATTCCGGAAGCGCTGGTCCCGGTGCAGCGCGTCGGTAAGATGGTCCTCAATCGCAACCCGGACAACTTCTTTGCCGAAAACGAACAGGCGGCCTTCCATCCAGGGCATATCGTTCCGGGGATAGACTTCAGCAACGATCCGCTGCTGCAGGGCCGACTCTTCTCCTATACCGATACGCAGATCAGCCGCCTCGGCGGGCCGAATTTCCATGAAATTCCGATCAATAAACCCACCTGCCCGTACCATAATTTCCAGCGTGACGGCATGCACCGGATGGATATTGATACCAACCCGGCAAACTATGAACCTAACTCCATCAACGATAACTGGCCGCGGGAGACGCCGCCGGCCGCTAAACGCGGCGGCTTTGAATCCTATGCCGAGCGGGTTGACGGGGAAAAGATTCGCCAGCGCAGTCCGTCGTTTGGCGAATATTACTCGCAGCCCCTGCTGTTCTGGCGTAGCCAGACGCCTATTGAGCAGCAGCATATTATCGACGGATTCAGCTTCGAGCTGAGCAAGGTCGTCAGGGAGTGGATCCGCGAGCGGGTGGTCGATCAGCTGGCGCATATCGACCTGCAGCTGGCTCAGGCGGTGGGTAAAAATCTGGGTATTGAGCTCACCGACGAACAGCGCAGCATCACGCCGCCGCCGGATGTTAACGGTCTGAAAAAGGATCCTACGTTAAGCCTGTACGCTATTCCCAGCGGTGACGTAAAAGGCCGGGTGGTAGCGGTACTGCTTAACGATCGTCCGGTCGCCAAAGAGCTCCTGACGCTGCTCAAGGCGCTGAAAGCGCACGGGGTGCATGCCAAACTACTCTATTCCCGAATGGGGAAAGTGCAGGCCGATGACGGTACCGAGCTGCCGGTGGCCGGGACCTTTGCCGGGTCGCCATCGCTTACCGTGGACGCGGTCATTGTTCCCGGCGGCGATCTGCAAAGCCTGAGCAACAACGGTGATTTCCACTACTACCTGCTGGAAGCCTATAAACACCTGAAGCCGATTCTGCTGGCAGGCGATGCCCGGCAGTGCAAAGCGCCGCTGCAGGTTGCCAGTCAGGGGGAAGAAGGCATCGTTGAGACGGACGCCATCGATAATGCGTCGGTGGATGCGCTGATTACCCTGATGGCGGCGCATCGGGTGTGGTCGAGAAGCGCCAAAATCTCCGCGATCCCGGCGTAAAAAAAGCCCGGCATTTCTGCCGGGCTTCTCACTTCTCTTTACTTACACATCGCGATAGGTGCCGAGCCGGTAGCCGCGCTCGGCAATCGCATACTTCAGCGACTCGGCGGTGAGCACGTCCAGTTCGGTCAGGCGCGGGTAGCAATAGGCGCTACCCATAATCGTGTTATCAACGAACGCCGGGTGGCACATCACCTCCAGCGATCGCTCATCACGCTGGATAGAGGCATCCAGGGTTTGCAGAAACAGCGCTTCCGAAACCCCTTCCCCGTAAAACTCGCTGGTAAACCCGTCGCTGCTGCGCGCCGCATCCTGCGCTAAACCTGACAGCGTCGCCAGTTGCCGATCGATCCGCAGCGCCACCCCCTTCTCGCGCGCAAAGGCCGCGACGATGGGGTAAATCTGCGCAATCATATGCACATGGTGATGGCTGTCGATATGCGTCGGCTCATGGCCAAACAGCTCGACAAAGCGCCGGTACTGGCACTCCAGCTCGTGCGCGATCTCATCCAGCGGCAGGCTATCCTCTTCCGCCATCTGCCAAATCCACTTACCGAGACGACCTTCGCGGGTTAAGCCCGGCATCGCCGACAGCGGTTCGCCCAGCGTCAGGACAAAGTGCATCCCCACCGCCAGCTCAGGGACGCAGCGGCTAAGCTGGGCAGCGTGGCCGATCGCCGCGCCGTTGACCAGCGCCGTCGTGGAGGTGACCAGACCGTTCTTGCAGGCTTCGATAATGCCGTAGTTTTGCCCTTTGCTGAGGCCAAAATCATCGGCATTGACGATTAACACGCGTTCCATAAGCCGCTCCCGTTACTGTTTCAGTTTTTCGATAGTCGCCGCAAAGTTTGGCAGCCACTGCTCGTGCGCAAGGATCATCTCACGCGCCAGCTGTTCGGCGTCACGATCGGAGTGGATCAGCGGGCTCAGGTTAAGCGCCAGCAGCACGTCATCCAGTTTACCGCTGATTGCCGCTTCGCTGGCCGCGACTTCAAAGCCTTTAATGGTGTAAATCAGTCCCAGCACTTTTTCGTCGAAATGCGTGATGCGCGGCGTCGGTTTCGCACCGTCGCGACCCAGCGTACAGGTCATCTCGACCGCCCAGTCGGCCGGGATGTTATCCACGTGGCCATGGTGCGGCACGTTCACGTAATGTTCGGCCTGCTTATCATTGTAAATGGCGTTAATCACTTCACAGGCCGCGTCGGAGTAATACGCCCCGCCGCGCTGTTCCAGCTCTTTTGGTTTAACGTTCAGATCCGGATCTTTGTATAGCTCAAACAGCTGTTTCTCAACCTTCTGCACCACCTGCGCGCGGGCGCCGCCTTTGTAGTACTCGCCCATTTCAATCGCCAGCATCTCTTTTGGCTTAAAGTAGTAGAGCAGATAGGAACAAGGGATCAGGCGCAGCGAACGGAGCAGCCCTTCGCTAAACGGCAAATCAAAGATATTTTTCACCGAGTTTGCGCTCAATCGACCCGACGCCACGCCGTCAAGCAGCTCGTCAAAGCGCGAAACGCCGTTGACCAGCACATCCCGCACGAACACCAGATGATTCAGACCAAACAGATCGATATTGAGCTCATCGCTCGGGCTCAGCTTCAGCACATCGGTGATAAACATCTTCATGCCGATAGGAATATTGCATACGCCGATAAAGCGCTTAAAGCCGGTATGACGATAAACCGCTTCGGTCACCATACCCGCCGGGTTGGTAAAGTTAATCACCCAGGCGTTCGGACAGACTTCCTGCACATCTTTCACAATGTCAAAAATGACCGGAATGGTGCGCAGACCTTTAAACAGTCCGCCCGCGCCGTTGGTTTCCTGGCCTAAATAGCCGTGGCTCAGCGGAATACGCTCATCCTTTTCGCGCGCCTTAAGCTGGCCGACGCGCAGCTGGGTGGTGACGAAATCTGCGCCTTCCAGCGCCGCGCGGCGATCGAGGGTCTTGTAGACTTTCATCGGGACGCCGGCTTTTTCCACCATGCGCTGGCACAGCGCGTGGATTATATCGAGCTTTTCCTGCCCTTCCGCGACGTCCACCAGCCACAGTTCGCTAATCGGCAGTTCATGGTAACGCTTCAGGAATCCTTCCAGTAATTCCGGGGTATAGCTGCTGCCGCCGCCGATAGTCACTACCTTCAATTTCTGGCTCATCTTTTTCTCCCTTGCGGATAGCGCGTATGCGGCACCCGCTCTCCGTTTAAATACGGACAGTTAATTTGAATATTTAGACCGCGCGGACTATTCCGCGCCCGGTTAATTAATACTGGTGAGGTGTTTCCGATAGCTGCTGGGGGTAAAAGAAGTCAGCTTCTTGAATGTTTTAATAAACAGACTTGGGCTACTGTACCCCGACTCATAGGCGATATCGGTCACCGAGTAGTTGGTTATCTCCAGCTGTTTTTTGGCGAAGTTGATGCGAATATCGTTAATCATCTGCATCGGCGTTTTGGCGTAATAACGCTGGGTCGCCCGGGTTAAGTATTCCTGAGTTTTCCCGGAAAGCTCGACCATATTTTCCAGCGCCCCCTCGCCAAATTTAAGCTTATCGTGCATACCCTCAACGGTATTTTTTAACCATTGCGGAATAACGTCTTCCGTAGGTTCTTCACGATAATGCCGCAAACGATTCAGGGTGTAAAAAGACACCAGCTCGATAAATTCGTCGAATTCAGTTTCGCGAAAATTCAGTGATGCAATAACCGACTCAATATAACTGAGAAAAGTACTTTTAACGGCATAGACCTGTGAGGCGACCAGACCAAACGGCAGCAGCGGCAGATAGTGTTTCTCAAAGAAACTTTTGCTGATGCCAACGTTAAGAATGCGCGTCGCACCAAATTCATAAAAACTCTGGTGATGCGACCCCATTGGGATGAAGACAAAATCCCCGCGCTCCAGCAGCACCCGCTTGCCATTAATAACCTGATAATAGCGCCCGGTTAAAACGATGGTGTACTCGTAGTAATCATGCTGGTGAAGCCCGCTTACGCTCTCCGTTTTGTTATAGATGACCACATGAAAGTTCTTGCCGTTAAAGAGTTGTTGCTCCCGGGCGGTACTGATTTCAGTGGTCATCATCTTTGGCTGCCTCATCGTGTCGATGACCTATTGTACCTTCTCGTGCAGCTCAATCAATTCGGCAACCAGCTCACGAGCCAGCATTGAGGTCATCAGATGATCCTGCGCATGAACCAGCACCAGGCTCACCTTCATTTTGCCTTCACCCTCATCGCTCTCAATCAGCTGCGTCTGCACAAGGTGCGCTTCGCTCAGCGCCATGCGCGACTGTTCCATCATCGTTTTCGCCGCCTCGAAATCTCCCTGCTTTGCCTGCTTCAGCGCGGCATAAGCCAGGCTGCGCGCTTGACCGGAGTTGATAATCAGCCCCATCACCACCTCTTCGAGGTCGTTTACCGCGGTCTCTTCTGCTGCGATGTTATCCAGATCAAACATAATGACTCCCTTATTTCCAGGACGGTACGGGAAATCTCCCGTACCGTTCAATATTAGAATTTCAGTGCGTTAGCGATATCTTCTTCGCTCTCTTCCTGCTCAATGACGCCCTGCGCTTTGTTGGAAATCACCACAAACGGCAGGTAGACCAGGGTGGACACGGCAAGGTTGAACAGGGCCAGCAGCAGAGCGGCTACGCTACCGTTGGTGTTAAAGAAGGCGCCTAAACCGGTTGGCATGGTCCACGGCGCGATATTGGTAATCGGCGGGATGATGCCCAGGGTATAAGCCGTCATGGTGATAGCCGCCAGCAGAGGCTGAATCAGAATGAAGGGGATAAACATCACCGGGTTCATAATGATCGGCAGACCGAACAGGATTGGCTCGTTAATCTGGAAGATGCCTGACGGCAGCGCCAGTTTCGCCACCTGACGATGATCCTCACGACGTGAAGCGATAAAGATGGCGATGATTAAGCCCAGAGTCGCGCCGGTACCGCCAAGGAAGATGTAGGAATCCAGCATCGGCTTGGCCCACATATGGAAGCTCTTACCCGCGGCCAGCGCGGCCTCGACGGAACCGTACTGCTGGTAGGTTGCGATGTTTTCCAGCGCCCACGGCGTCATGATTCCGCTATCCAGCGCTGACAGCGCCAGCGACCCGTGTACGCCGAAGAACCACAGCAGCGAGGTGAAAATGACGTATGCCCAGCCTACGACGGCGCCCATTGAAGCCAGCGGCGTGGAGATAGTGTCCATGATGATCTGGTGGAAGTTAGTCCCCCAGTGGGTCAACGCCCAGGAGATAATCCCCATAATCGAGAGGATGATAAAGGCCGGAATAACCGCAGAGAATGAACGGGAAACCGAAGCCGGCACGCTGGACGGCAGCGTAATCACCCAGTTGCGATGAACGATAAAGGTGAACATCTCGGCAACGACCAGACCGATGACAATACCAGAAATGATATTGGCGCCGCCTAACCAGTTCGCGCCCACGGCGTAGGCTTCACCGACGCTATAAGGCGTGACGGTCATAAATGCCGCAACGGCCAGTAAACCGGCGGCCATCGGGTCTACTCTCCGCTCCTCAGCTAAAGCGGAGCCAATAAAGAAAGGCGCCATCAGCGACATAATGCCAAGCGTACCGTTATAAACGTTACCGCCGATAGCTTTAAAACCGTTAAGCGTTTCTATTGTAGACGCATCCAGACGGATGCCCATTGAATAAAAGAATGAGCCGTCGCCAAAGCTCAAAAATACGTTGTTAATTAAAACAAACATCGCCCCGGCTAGCGTCAATGGCATTAACTTAATAAAGCCGTTTTTAATTGCATTGACGTGGGGCTGCCTTCCTATTTTGACGGCAAAAGGCAGGAGTACCTTTTCAAGCGAGTCAATCACTTTACTCATAATAAATACCCTTTAAGGCCGCAATATAGTCACTGCGGCAATGATAGATGAAATTACTCTTTGACGGGAAAATAAACTCTGGGTATTTCGGACAGCGAGCAGCTAAAACACACCCTCACGAAATTCTAACCGCTGCTATCCGAAATATGTCGAGTTTTAAAATAAAATTATTGTGCAGCAGCTTTCTTAATGGCCGCAACGGCCGCTTTCAGAACACCTAAACCATCGATCTTACCGTACAAAACAGAATCAATGACTTCTACGGGTTTATTTGGCAGTAAACGCTGAATGTCCGGCAGCATATAGGAAATTTGTGGGCCTAATAATACGACATCCGCATCAGGTCCTTTTTCACCGGCTAAGGTCTCCGGAAATGCTTCAATAATCACCGGCACTTCATACTTCTCGGCCTGGGCACGCATTTTCGATACCAGCAGTGATGTCGACATCCCGGCAGAACAGAACAGGTAGATATGTTTCTTTTCCATGAACGCTTCCTCAATTTGTGTGACCCGGTCCTCTCTGCAGCATTGATGCCTGAGAGGCGGTAAGAGATGTTTCTTTGAATTAGTATTGTTTATGCATTGAGTATACGGCATCGATCGGCAGCAGGATAATTCCTCCTTGAACAGAATTGTCTCTCATTGACCTCGCGTTTTGACTGCCTTCACATTTCCCTCAAATAATTCGCGCAATTAAATAAGCATCAGAACTCATAAAAAAACCCGACCACTGGTCGGGCTTTCGTAGGAATCAGCACTATGGCGGGGCGTTACTTACTGTTGCGCGGGTCGGTATCGTACTCGGCGCAGGTTTGATAGCCAGAATTCATCACGCGGCCGGTTTCATCCAGCGCAACGAAGTAGGTTTCAATTTTACCATCGCGTTGACCCAGGATATATGTCTGGCAGGTACCGCGCGCGTGGATCATGGTGACTTCTGATGAAGGTTTACCGGCAATTTGCGCAACCTGCGCGCGGGTCATGCCTTTCTTAACGTCTTTAACCACGGGTTGAGTGAACTGATCTTTCGTACGGTCGTAGGCCGTACACCCTGCCAGCAGGGTCAATACTGCTGCTGCGCCCAGAAATCCTGCAAAATGCTTGTTCATATACCATCCTCTTTTTTTTGGCGTGTTAATAAGCCTGGAATAAATATCGTTATTTTTCAAGCCGAAGGTGGAAATGAAGCGAAATTAAGAGCTTTCCAATAATAAATCCCCTCTTGTTGAGGTTGCCTGCTTTTGCTTCACTCAAAATTGTGATCCTTGTCGTTTTACCGGCAAAGAGGTAGGTTAAACCACTGCTTATTGGCAAACAGATTCACTTCCCGGAGGGCGCAATGACGCTACAACAAGAGATTATTCAGGCGCTGGGCGCAAAACCCCAGATCGATGTCGAAGCCGAGATACGCCGCAGCGTAGACTTTTTGAAGGCCTATCTTCAGAGATACCCTTTTATTAAATCACTGGTCCTCGGCATCAGCGGCGGCCAGGATTCAACGCTAACCGGTAAATTGTGTCAGTTAGCCATCAACGAACTGCGTGCCGAAACCGGTGACAGCAGCCTGCAGTTTATTGCCGTGCGCCTGCCCTACGGCGTGCAGGCGGATGAGCAGGACTGCCAGGACGCTATCGCTTTTATTCAGCCGGATCGCGTATTAACGGTCAATATCAAAGGCGCCGTGCTGGCCAGCGAACAGGCGCTGCGCGAGGCCGGGATTGAACTTAGCGACTTTGTTCGCGGTAACGAAAAAGCCCGCGAACGCATGAAGGCGCAGTACAGCATCGCCGGAATGACCCACGGCGTCGTGGTGGGTACCGACCATGCAGCGGAAGCCATTACCGGATTCTTCACCAAATACGGTGATGGCGGTACGGATATTAACCCTATCTTTCGCCTTAACAAACGCCAGGGCAAACAGCTGCTGGCCCAGCTAGGCTGCCCGGAGCATCTGTATAAAAAGCTGCCGACCGCCGATCTTGAGGACGACCGCCCCTCCCTGCCGGACGAAGTGGCGCTGGGCGTGACCTACGAAAATATCGATGATTATCTGGAAGGCAAAGCGCTGGATGAGAAAATTGCGAAAACGATTGAAGGCTGGTATTTGAAAACCGAGCATAAACGCCGACCGCCGATTACGGTCTTCGACGACTTCTGGAAAAAGTAATTCGCCTCTCCCCCTCCGCCCCGACCCGGTTCGGGGCGATTTTTTATCCTTTTCGCCTCTTCCTTCGGCTGCTATACTGGATAAATAACCAGCACCAGGAGCAAAAGTGGCAAGAAGGCAATCCGCCCCGCGTCTCGAATTTGAAGCGGCGGCAATTTATGAGTATCCCGAACATCTGCGTCCGTGGCTTGAGGCTTTGCCCAGGCAGCCGGGGGTGTATCTGTTCCACGGCGAAAGCGATACCCTACCGCTCTATATCGGGAAAAGCGTGAATATCCGCAGCCGGGTGTTGTCGCATCTGCGCACGCCCGACGAAGCGGCGATGCTGCGCCAGTCCCGGCGCATTACCTGGCAACGAACGGCGGGAGAGCTGGGCGCACTCTTATTAGAGGCACAGCTCATTAAAGAACAGCAGCCGCTATTCAATAAGCGTCTGCGGCAAAACCGACAGCTATGTTCATTACGCCTGGCTGACGCCCGTCCGCAGGTGGTGTACGCCAGCGAGCTGGATTTTTCCCTGCAAAGCGATCTCTATGGTCTTTTTGCCAACCGCCGCGCGGCGCTGCAGGCGCTGCAAAAAATTGCCGACGAGCATCGCCTGTGCTACGGATTAATGGGCCTCGAGCCGCTCAACCGCGGGCGGGCCTGCTTTCGTTCGGCGCTCGGCCGCTGCGCGGGCGCCTGTTGCGGAAAAGAGAGCGTTGAAGCACACCAGCAGCGTCTGGTCGACAATATGCAAAAGATGCAGCTGGTATGCTGGCCCTGGGCCGGGGCGATCGCGCTGGAAGAGAGCAGCGAGGATATGACCCAATACCACATTATTCAAAACTGGCTTTGGCTCGGCGCGGTAGAGTCTCTGTCGCAGGCGTCATCACTCACGCGCCTGTCGGCCAAATTTGACCATGACGGTTATAAAATATTGTGTAAGCCGCTGCTCAGCGGCCGCTATAAGCTCCATCCTCTGTGAGGCGAATGTCAGCCCCGATGCGCTATCGGGGCAATTACCAGCCGCCCCCGCCGCCCCCGCCAGAGCCGCCTCCGGATGAACCGCCTCCGGAGGAACCGGAGCCGCTGTAACCGGAACCTGATGATGAACCGTTCCCTGAACCGCTATCCGGCGTTGACATAGAGGCGGTTCGGCAGGCTTCGCTGAAGTGGTGGACGCTTCCCCAGTCGGCGCCGGCAAACGCATGCGACACGGCGCCTGTACTACTCAGGTAGTGGGCAAAGGTATTTGCCCATGTTTTCCCTACGCCAAGCGCCAGGGCAACCGGCAGCAGCGCTTCAAAATGGGAAATCATCTGCTCGGGCGGATAGATAATCTGATAACGATGCTTTTCGGCGGTGCCCAGATAGCGCATCAATCCTTTCGCGATAGCCAGTTCATCAAGCCCGCGCTGCGTATAGCGAGGCGTTTTCCAGGCCACGAAAACGCAGAGCACCAGCGCGGCCATAAGCGCGCCAATGTATCCTGACGGAAGCTGGGTGATGGGCAGTATACCAAAGAGAAAAATCCCGCCTCCCAGCGTCGCGAAGGGGCCGAAGATCGCCAAAAAAAAGAGCGGCACCGGCCCCCAGGCACGCCACATTTCCCGCGGGCGGCATATAAAGCGCAGCAAACAGGCGAGCATCGCTCCGCCAATCAGCATAAAAACCGCGGCCGGTATCGTCAGCAGCGCGGCCTCCGTATTAACCCAAAGACCGCAGGCCACCGGCACCAACAGCGCAATGTAGATGCAGCGCCGCAGCGGCTGCCCCCATTTGCGAAATAATTTATCCCGCTGCGCTTCACAACGCTTTTCCTGCTCTTCACGCGCTGTCTGCATCGATCGCTGATGGGCCTTGCTGAGATCGATATTTTTTTGTTTACCTTTAAAAAGCGTACTTAATAGCTGCCTGTCATCATAGTTTAATTGCCGGTTTCCCTCGACGGGCAAACGGGTCAGCCGCTGTTTTACGCCGGCGTTCGCAAGCCACGGGTTAGGGGTGTGTTGACTGTCCCCGCTGACCGCCATTCCGCGTTTAGCCACCAGCGCTAATAAATCGCTACTAAAAGCCACATCATCATATTTACGCCGGGTGATAAAACGCAGGTAGCCCGGAGACATGCCGGGAGGAGGCGAATAAAGCGCAACGACCGGCGGCATTTTTAGCCCGGCTTTGGTGACGTTTTTTCGCCACCAGATCAGGTAATAAGCGGCCATCAGCAGCAGAGGTAGCCAGACCACGCCGGTTTTTAGGGTGGGGATAAGGAGATGCACCAGCGGCAAAGCGGCCTCCGGCGCCGGAGCATCGGCAAGGATCGACCGAGGCCAGGTATAGACCACGGTCAGCCCCTCCCCCCGCGCCAGAGGCCGCAGGGTGCGGACGCTACCGTCAGGAAGCACCTGCGCGTTGTGTTCTTTCGCCCCTGCGACGCCGGTATAAACATCAAGCGACCGCACTCTGGCGTCCTTAGCGTCGGCGTTGAGATTTCCGGCGGCGTCCGGCAGTTCAAGACGAAAGCTGGCCTTGCTGATAGGCCACGCCCAGTCATTGCCCGTCACGTTCCAGTAAAGCTCATCCCATTCGGGGAAGCGGCTGAAATGGTTGCTGATTTGATAGCGAATCTCGTAGTTATAGATCCCTGGTTTCAGGAGCCGTTCGCCGCTGCCAATGCGTACCGTCAGGTTTTTTTCCGCTTCATCAAGGCTAAACGGCTCAGGCACGCCATCGCGCGACACCGACTCGATCGCGTAATACACGCGAAAGATCTTGCCGTCCTGGCGGTTCCAGGTCAGGGGCAGCGTACGGAAAATTCCCCGCCGAATCTGCCTGCCCAGAGAAAGTACTTTGATATTTTCCCGCATCTCCATGCTACCGTCCGGGTTAAAGCGCGCCCGGGCATCGAAAGAGAGGATATGTTCATACGCTGGAATAGCGCCAGCGGGAAGCTGGGAAGCATCCTTGATGATGATCATGTCGCCGGCGGCAAAAGCCGCGCTGATGTTCAGAAGCAGCAGCAGGACGAGGGTGCGCAGCCCCCGAAAAAGTAAATTCGCCATTTAATCACGCCATCCGCGGTGATTTAGCTTCTTCTGGTGAGTCCAGCTCGAAGAACACTTCCGTTTGAAAATTAAACAGTCGCGCCAGCAGCAGGCTGGGGAAAGACTCGACCAGGATATTGAAATCGCGCACCGTACCGTTGAAGTAGCGGCGAGCCATCTGCAGCTGCTCTTCTATTTCGCTGAGAGATTGCTGTAAGGCAAGGTAGTTTTCGCTGGCTTTAAGTTCCGGGTACGCTTCGCCAAGCGCGAAAACGCGCCCTAGCGTACCCGAGTACTGGCGTTCGCTGTCGGCGATCTGTCGGGTGCTTCCGACCAGTTCGCCGCGCTGGCGGGAGATCTCTTCCAGCAGTTCTTTTTCATGCTGCGCATAGCGTTTCACCAGGCTCAGCAGATTCGGCGCCAGGTCGTGGCGGCGCTTAAGCTGTACGGCAATGCCGCTCCAGGCTTCGTCTTTGAAACGTCGCAGGGAGATAAAGCGGTTATAGGTCATCACGACCCAGATGAGGACGACAACGAGGACGGCGAGGCCGATATACATTTCCATATGCAAGATCCATGAGCAGAGTAGGCTTTAGACCAGGACACCAGAGTCCGTGGCGATGGCACTCATACTGGCACATTCGTCCCTGCCGGGTAAATCAGCTTGTCGCTACAGATAAAGAAAAACCGCCGGTCCTGCCCAAAGCCTGTTGGCGTTATTGGGCAAGACCGGCGGTCTTAAGTCAGCGCGCTGAGTTATTCAGCAGGTGCAGGCATTTTACCTTCCGGCGCTTTACGATCTGTCAGATGCTTCTCAAAATTGGCATTGAACTGCTTTTTCTGTTCCGGCGTCAGAATGTTGTAAATCTTATTCTGGGTTTCCAGACGAGCCAGCGCCATCTCTTTATGCTGGGCTTCCATCTTATCAATCTGCGCTTCCGCTTTTGCCTTATCGAAGGTATCGCTGGCTACCAGCTCATGCATCGCGCGGCGCTCATCCAGGGACGGACGCTTCATGTTGTCGCGCTGGCTCTTCATAATGTCGCGGATTTGCGTTT
Source organism: Klebsiella sp. ME-303 (assembly GCF_007910085.1). Classification (NCBI taxonomy): domain Bacteria; kingdom Pseudomonadati; phylum Pseudomonadota; class Gammaproteobacteria; order Enterobacterales; family Enterobacteriaceae; genus Klebsiella; species Klebsiella sp. ME-303. The sequence goes on from NZ_VOJB01000083.1 coordinate 124,403, forward strand.
TCTGCGCATCGGTCAGGTTCAGCCCTTTAAACATCATTTCATGTGGGCCCGCAGGTCCGCGCTTATGATGCATCATCGGCGCGTTATCGGTTGGGGTTGCAGTAGCGTCAGCCGCGTGGGCCAGGTTAGCCGCGCCCAGAGCCAGAGTAGAGGCAACAAACAGTGCAGTAATCTTCTTCATAGTTCAATCCTTACTTTGCGTTATTCTTACGGCGCGTTGCCGTGTTGACGAGATTAACTTTACGACGTTTATCGTCAATTAATCAGAGCAAGCGTAAAACATTGAAAGTGTAAAAAACATTTTCTCGCCAATTATGGAGAAAATAAGGAAAATGAGGGAACAAATGCAATAGAAAATAAATAAGCAACTGTTTTAGTGGGAAATTATGAAGATTATAAATCAGCGGAGATTAAAAACAAAGCATTTAACCAGGAATAATCTGCAATCAATGGACAGAGCACGAAAAAATAAGATGGCTGCGGAAAAATAAACGCTGAAATAAATGCCGCCGCCCGGACGGGCGACGGATTCACCGGAAGCGCTCCAGCATGAGCCCGGCGCGCTGGCCGAAGGCGACGCTGGGGTTGGGAAACAAAACGTACTCTTGCTCCCTTTCCACTATGTAGCGGGTATCGCCATCCTCAGCAAGCAGCGTCCCGGCGGCAAACGGCGTAAAGTTCAGCGTCTGCGCCGACATATGCAGCCGGAAACTGTCGCTGCTGCGGGTAATTTGCTGTACCACCCTGTAGCGCAGCGGCGCGTGCGCCTCTTCCGCCGCCACTTCTCCCGCCAGCAGCAGCGACAGCGCGCGTTGAGTCGTCGCGAACAAGCGCAGATCGTTTTCGCCAAAAGGTAGCGCCTTGCCGAGCTCCAGCGTGCAGGAGCGCGCGCCGAAGCGTTCGCAGCTGAAATGGGTAAAAGTCCCGCCAGGCTGCTGATGAAACACCAGCGCCTCCAGCCCTGCAGCCCCTAACCAACGCAAAAACGCTTCATCCCACGGCGTATCCCGCGCTGGCAGGACACCAAAGCGGGTATGCAGAGAACCGCGTATGGCGGTATGTAAATCCAGGTGCCAGCGCTCGCCGGGCGTCCCGGCATAAAATCGCGCCAGCGCATGCTCCAGCTGCCGGGCGCGAACGGTTTCATCGCTGGCGCTAAAAGCGCGCCATCGCTCGCCGAACATCCGGTTGATATCGCTGTGCATATAGCGCTTGTTGGCCCGCAGCGCCGGAGGGTTACCAAAGATCGCCAGCAGCCGCCAGCGGAGCGGTATTTCCCCACGAAACAGCTGCCGCAGCAGTAAATCGGTGATTTCGACCGGCGCGGTTTCATTGCCGTGAAGCCCGGATGACAAAACCAATGACCGATCGCAGGGTTCATGAGGAATGAGCTGCAGAATACCGCAGTCAATCCAGTGCCAGCGGAAATGCGCGGTTTGACCATGGAAATGGTGGGGCAGACGCCCCGCCAGAGTAAGTGCCAGAAAGTCGTCCACGACGCCTCCTTATTGCTGAAACGGATACACTGAGCCCAGGCGCAGGATTTGCGTTAAGCGGTCGAGCGCCTCGCGGCCTTCGCGCAGCAGCTGCGGATCCGCGAGATCGACCTGGGTCAGGCGATCGCGATAGTAGCGGTCTACCCAGTCATTAAGGGTGGCGAACAGCGTATCGTTCATCATGACCGCCGGATTCACCGCCTGTCGCTCGTCCTCCGTCAGCACCACCCGCAGCCTCAGGCAGGCCGGGCCGCCGCCGTTGGCCATGCTTTCGCGCAGATCGTAAACCTGTAGCTCATCGATGGGGTTATCGCCCTCCACCAGCCGGTTCAGGTAGCGCCAGACGCCCGGGTGTTCCTGCGCTTCCAGCGGCAAAATCAGCCGCATCCCGCCTTCTTCTTTGCTTAGCAGCTGGCTGTTGAACAGATAGGTCGCCACCGCCTCTTCCACCGAAACCTGACTCGCCGGCACCACCAGCGGCGTAAAGCCGGAGACCTGCTGCGCCAGCTGCTGCAGGAGCTGCGGCTGGTCAACAAACGCCTGCTCGTGGCAAAACAGCACCTGCTGATTGCTTACCGCAATCACATCGTTATGAAACACGCCCTTATCAATCACCGCCGGATTTTGTCGGGCGAAAATCACCTGCCGGGGATTGACCTGATTCAGGCGGGCGACGGCCTGGCTGGCCTCGAGCGTCTGCCGCGCCGGGTAGCGCAGCGGATTATCTTCGCCCCCCTGCTGGCGGCCGTAAATAAACAGCTGCACGCCGGGCGCGCCGTAGTCGCCGCCGAGGCGGTTGTGGTTTGCCGCCCCTTCATCGCCGAACAGCGATACCTGGGGCAGGGCGCCGTGTACAGCAAACCGCTGCTCATCGGGGAAAATCGCCCGCAGCAGCGCTTCGGTGGTCGGCGCTTCGCTGGCGCGATGGAATTTATCGTTCAGGTTGGCGACGGTCAGATGCACCCGGCCATCCAGCGAATCGGCCGAGGGCGAGACCGTGGCGGCGTTAGCCACCCACATCGATGACGCGGAGCTGACCGCCGAGAGCAGTTCCGGCGCCTGGCGCGCCGCCTTTTCCAGCACCTGCTCATCGCTACCGCTAAAACCGATCTGCCGCAACAGCGGAATGTTTGGCCGCTCCTGCGGCGGGATCAGCGCCTGCGGATAGCCAGCATCCGCCAGCGCTTTCATTTTTTTCAGCCCCTGCTTTGCCGCCAGCTGCGGGTTCGACACCCGATAGCGGTGCTTCGTCGAGGCTTCGTTGCCGAAAGATAAACCCGCATAGTGGTGGGTCAGGCCCGGCAGCCCGTCAAAGTTCACTTCCCGGGCTTTCATTGTGATGTCTCCTTACGGAAATTCAGCCCGGGGCTGAGGGTTGCCGGCAGCGCCAGCTCCGGTGATTCGAGACTGGCCATCGGCCAGGCGCAATAGTCTGCGGCGTACCACGCCCCCGGCCGGTGGTTACCGGAAGCGCCGGTACCGCCGAACGGCGCGGTGCTGGCGGCGCCGGTTAAGGGTTTGTTCCAGTTAACGATCCCGGCCCGCGCCTCCAGCAGCAGCTGGTCGAATTTGTCGCGTTCGGCGGAGATCAGCCCGCAGGAAAGCCCGAAACGGGTCGCGTTAGCGAGGGCAATCGCCTCATCGAAATGGTCATAGCGCCAGACGCAGAGCAGCGGCCCGAAGACCTCTTCGTCGGCCACCTGCGCCACCGCGCTCATTTCGATAATACCCGGCGTCAGCAGCGAGGTTCCGGCCTGCAGCAGGCGCGGCTCCAGCAGGGTTTTTCCGCCGCTGGCCACGTGGGCCAGCCAGGCCTGATGTACCTTTTGCGCGGCCTGCGCTGAAATTAACCCGCCGAGGAACGGCTGAGGTTCAGCGTCCCACGCGTCGGGAATCAGCGTTTGTGACACCGTCACAAGCCGCTGAAGAAACGCATCGCCGATCTGGCCGCGTTTTACCAGCAGCCGCCGCGCGCAGGTACAGCGCTGTCCGGCAGTAATAAACGCCGACTGAATGGTCAGATGGACCGCGGCGTCGATATCCTGTGGGTCATCGACGATCAGCGGGTTGTTGCCGCCCATCTCAAGAGCGAGAATTTTTTCCGGCTGCCCGGCAAGCTGACGATGAAGTTGAAAACCCGTCGCAGAGCTGCCGGTAAATAGCAGGCCGTCGATGTCCGCCTGGCCGCTCAGCGCTTCGCCGGTTTCCCGCCCGCCCTGGAGCAGGTTAAGCACGCCCGGCGGCAGGCCGGCTTCGGCCCATAGCTTCACCACCGCCTCTCCGCTTTGAGGCGTCAGCTCGCTGGGTTTGAATACCACGGTATTTCCCGCCAGCAGCGCCGGAACGATATGCCCGTTAGGCAAGTGTCCGGGAAAATTGTAGGGGCCAAAGACCGCCAGCACGCCGTGCGGCCGATGGCGCAGCGTCGCCTCTCCGTCCGCCATCGCGGTCTGCGCTTCCCCCGTACGGCTATGATACGCGTTCACCGAAATGGCGATTTTGTTGATCATCGCGGTAATTTCCGTTGCCGCTTCCCAGCGCGGTTTGCCGGTCTCCTGGGCGATAATCCGGGTTAATTCGCCTTTGTTCGCTTCCAGTAACGAAGCAAACTTTTCCGCTATCGCTTTCCGGGCGGCAAACGGTTGACGCGCCCACGCGGGAAACGCCGCGCGCGCCGCGGTGACCGCCAGCGCCACCTGCCCGGCATCGGCATCGTTGCCCTGCCACAGCAGCGCCTGGCTTACCGGGTTATGTTTACTACGGGCCGGGCCGCGACCGCTTTGCCAGTCGCCGTTAATCCATAAACTCATGATTTTTTCTCCTCAGGGCACAGACGAACCAGGCGAATCTGGTCGCCGGGGTGGCATTTCAGGGCATCCAGCTCGCGCGCGCTTAGCACCAGGCGGTCGCTCTCCGGGTCGGCGTGAACCAGCATGGCGCGAAACTGCTGGTACTGCTCATTAGCAACCAGACAGGCCGGCCACTCGCCCGGCGCGGGCTGGCCTTCAACGACGGTGACCAGCCGGCTTTTGCGAATGGCCCGCACCCGGTCAATTTCGCACTCCAGCGTCGGGCCGCCGTCGAAGATATCGACGTAGTTGAGATAGCGAAATCCCTCTTTCTCCAGCACCGCGCGTGCCGGCGCGGTTTGCGGATGGACCTCGCCGATGACCGCTCGTGCTTCGTCGCTTAAAAAGTCGATATACAGCGGGTGCTTCGGCATCAGCGCGGCGATAAACGCCTTCTGCCCGGTGCCGCACAGGTAGTCGGCGCGGGAGAACTCCATCGCGAAGAAGCGTTTCCCGAGACTCTCCCAGAACGGCGAGTAGCCGTGTTCGTCAATGACGCCGCGCATTTCCGCCACGACCTTATCGTTGAAACGTTCGCGAAAGGCGGCCATAAACAGAAAACGCGATTTCGACAGCAGATAGCCGTTGCCCTCTTTACGCCATTTTGGGTCCAGGAACAGCGTACACAGTTCGCTGCTGCCGGTATGGTCGTTACTGAGAAACAGCGTCGGCAGGGCGTTGTAGACGTTAAGCTCTTTCGATGCGTGCACCTGGGTACCGACGCGATAGTTGTACCAGGGGTCGTTAAGCCCCACGGCCACCTCAATGGCGCAAATTCCCGCTACCGCGCCGCTGGCGCAGTCCTCAAGAACGAACACATAACCCTGCTCGCTTTTCGGCAGCTCGCCGCGCCAGGTCATCTGCGAACGTTCAATGCGCGCGGCCAGCGTGGCTTCATCGGCCGGCAGCGACGTCAGGCCGCCGCCGGTCTCGCCCGCCAGAGTCATTAGCCCCGGCAGATCGCCTTTTTCTACAGGACGGATCACCATCATGATGAGACCCCCGCGAGAAAGCGTTTGCAGGCCAGTTCGAAGCGATCCAGCCCGGCGTTGATCTCTTCTTCGCTGATAATCAGCGCCGGAGCGAAACGCACCACGTTGGCGCCGGCGATCAGCATCATCAGCCCCTCTTCCGCCGCCTCATTACTGATGGTCTTCGCCTTGCCGGCATATTCATCCTTCAGCACGCAGCCGATAAGCAGCCCCAGGCCGCGAATCTCTTTAAACAGGCCGTAACGTGCGTTAATCGCGTTGAGCCGTTCGCAGAACCATTGATGGCGCTGCTTAACGCCGCTGAGCACTTCGCGGGTGTTGACGATGGCAAACACTTCTCCCGCCACCGCGCAGGCCAGCGGGTTGCCGCCGTAGGTCGTGCCGTGGGTGCCGACGGTCATCACGCTGGCGCAGCGCTCCGATGCCAGCAGCGCGCCGATCGGGAAACCGCCGCCCAGCGCTTTCGCGGTGGAAAGCACGTCCGGCGTCACGCCGTAGTGCATATAGGCGTACAGCTCCCCGGTACGGCCGACGCCGGTCTGGACTTCGTCGAAAATCAGCAGCGCGTTGTGCTCATCGCACAGTTCACGCAGGCCGCGCAGGAAGTCCGCATCCGCAGGCACGACGCCGCCTTCACCCTGCATCGGTTCAACGATCACCGCGCAGGTATTGTCGTCGATCAGCGCCTTTGCCGAGTCGAGGTCGTTATAGATGGCGTGCTGAATCTGCGGCGGCAGCGGCGCAAAATCCTGCGAATAGGCCGGCTGGCCGCCCGCGGAAACGGTAAACAGCGTGCGGCCGTGGAAGGCATTCTTGAACGCCACGATGCCGCTTTTCTCGCTGCCGAAACGATCGTGGGCATATTTGCGCGCCAGTTTTAGCGCCGCTTCGTTGGCTTCGGCCCCGGAGTTACAGAAAAAGACCCGGTCGGCAAAAGTGGCGTCAATCAGCTGCTTAGCCAGACGCAATACCGGCTCATTGGTATAGCCGTTACCGGTATGCCAGAACTTTTCCGCCTGCGCGGTCAGCGCTTTAACCAGCCGAGGATGAGCGTGGCCGAGGGCGTTCACCGCAATGCCGCCGGCAAAATCGATATACTCTTTTCCCTGCTGATCCCACAGGCGTGACCCCTCGCCGCGTACCGGAATAAAAGCCGCTGGCGCGTATACAGGCATCATCCATTCATCAAAGTTGCTACGCGTAATTGACTGAGACATATCGACCTCTTCCGGTAAATAAAAAGTTTAAATAATGTTAATGAATATGGTTATTACGCTGTAAATGTAGATTGCACGGTTCGTGCCAGCCAGAGGTAAAAATGCATAAATCGAGGTCGTCAACGAAATATCAATAAGTTACGAAATACCGTTATTCACATAAAATGCATAAAAAGTGAATAAAAATACTAAAAGAGGCTTTTGCAGTGGAATAAAAAGAAAGATTATGCAGGGGTAAGATATAATTCTGTAATTGTGATCCTTGACGAAATTTATCGGCAATAATCGCCCTTTTTTGGCGCAGCGCGTTCCAGAATGGTGCACAGTTTGTGCAAACAGGCTACCAACCGCTGCAATCGGCAGAATAAAGCGCCTTTGCGCAGCCAGCCCGGCGAATTTCTGCTACCATCCCTGCACTATTCACCTTGCACAGTGGCAGCGACTATGAAATTTGTCTCTTTTAATATCAACGGCCTGCGTGCCCGCCCGCATCAGCTGGCCGCCATCATCGATAAACACCAGCCCGACGTCATCGGCCTACAGGAAACCAAAGTTCACGACGATATGTTTCCTCTCGAAGAGGTGGCAAAGCTGGGCTATAACGTCTTTTATCACGGGCAGAAAGGCCATTACGGCGTCGCGCTGCTGACCAAAGAGACGCCGATCTCCGTGCGCCGCGGTTTCCCAAACGATGGTGAAGAGGCCCAGCGCCGCATCATCATGGCGGAAATCCCTTCCCCGTTTGGCAACGTGACGGTGATTAACGGCTATTTCCCGCAGGGCGAAAGTCGCGATCATGAAACCAAATTCCCGGCGAAGGCGGCGTTTTATCAGAACCTGCAAAACTACCTTGATACCGAACTGAATAAAGAGAATCCGGTACTGATCATGGGCGACATGAATATCAGCCCGACCGATCTCGATATCGGCATCGGTGAAGAGAACCGCAAGCGCTGGCTGCGTACCGGCAAGTGTTCCTTCCTGCCGGAAGAGCGCGAATGGATGGAGCGCCTGCTGAGCTGGGGCCTGGTGGATACTTACCGCCATGCGAATCCGCAGGATAACGAACACTTCTCGTGGTTCGACTATCGCTCTAAGGGCTTTGACGATAACCGCGGGCTGCGTATCGATCTGCTGCTGGCAAGCACCCCGCTGGCGCAGCGCTGCATCGAAACCGGTATCGACTACGAAATTCGCGCAATGGAAAAGCCGTCCGACCACGCGCCGGTATGGGCGACCTTTAAAGTCTAAATATTCCCTCCGTCAGGCTCTCCCGTCCGGAGAGCCTGAGCCATATCAAAAAAGCCGCCGTCAGAGATTGTGAACGGCGGCAAACTATTATACTGTCGCGCGCACTTCAGACCGCCCGCGCCATACAGGAGAACCCAATGCAAAAGAAGCCGTCATAAAGCAGAATATAAGCTGCTTTTTGTTGTGGTGATATTGAGCATTGTCGCCTGTCTTATTCAGCAGTCGGGTTTTGCCGGGCTGGTTACCCATTTTGATCGTCTGCGCGAAATGATCCGCCAGAGCGGCGCCTTCGGCTATACGCTCTATATTCTGCTGTTTATCGTCGCCACCCTGTTTTTGCTACCGGGCACTCTTTTAGTGATTGCCGGCGGGGTGATTTTCGGTCCGCTGGCGGGAACTTTGCTATCGCTGCTGGCGGCGACGCTCGCCTCCTCCGCGTCGTTTCTGTTCGCCCGCTGGCTGGGCCGCGAGCTGCTGCTTAAATACGTCGGGCAGACGGCGATATTTCAGGCCATTGAAAAAGGCATCGCCCGTAGCGGCACCGATTTTTTAATTCTGACCCGGCTCATCCCGCTGTTTCCCTATAATGTTCAGAACTACGCCTATGGCCTGACGGCGATTCCGTTCTGGACGTTTACCTTTATTTCCGCCCTCACCACCTTGCCCGGCATATTTATCTATACGCTGATGGCCAGCGAGCTTATCCGCGAGGGTATCACCCCCCTGTTTATACTGAAGCTGACCCTCGCGGGGCTGGCTTTATTTGTCCTGATTCAGGCGGCGAAAAGCTATGCCCGCTATCGGCGAATCGAGACATCACGGATACAGGCTAACGATGAAAAATAGCAACGCGCGCTACCGGATAGCCATCGGCATGACGCTGTTTACGCTTCTGCTGGCATGGTGGCTGATACCCGGCGTCAATGAGTTTATGCAGCGCAGCCTCGCCGCTTTTGCCACGCTCGATCAGCAGGCTATTGAACGCTTTATCGACTCCTGGGGCCCGCAGGCGGCGCTGGTCTCCTTCGCCCTGATGATTTTGCAGGCGATTATCGCCCCGCTTCCCGCCTTCCTGATCACCTTCGCTAACGCTTCCCTGTTCGGCGCCTTCTGGGGCGGCGCGCTGTCGTGGGTGAGCGCGATGGCCGGCGCGGCGCTGTGCTTTTTTATCGCCAGAGCGCTCGGCCGCGACGCGGTGGAAAAGCTCACCGGCAAGAGCGTACTGCAGAGTACGGATGGCTTTTTTACCCGCTACGGCAAACACACCATATTAATCTGCCGTCTGCTCCCTTTCGTTCCCTTCGACCCGGTGAGCTACGCCGCCGGGCTGACGTCAATGCGCTTTCGCCACTTTATGCTGGCCACCGGTCTCGGCCAGCTGCCCGCGACGATAGTCTATTCGTGGACCGGCAGCCTGCTGACCGGCGGCACATTCTGGCTGGTGACCGGTTTATCGATCCTGTTTGCGCTGGCGATTGTGGTGGTCGTCGCGAAAGCGCTCTATCTTGAACAACAAAAGAGGCGTTCACGATGAGCTTACCCCCTCTGAAGTCCATTCCGCTGATTCTTCGCCCGCAGGCCTGGCTGCATCGTCGCCACTACGGCGAGGTGCTCAGCCCTATCCGCTGGTGGGGCCGTATTCCGCTGGTGTTTTACCTGGTGTCGATGTTCGTCGGCTATCTGGAACGCAAGCGTTCGCCCCTCGATCCGGTGCTGAGATCGCTGGTCAGCGCCCGCGTCGCGCAGCTGTGCCTGTGCGAGTTTTGCATTGATATCACCAATATGAAGCTGGCGGAACGCAGCGGCGGCAGCGCTAAGCTGCTGGCGGTCGCCGAATGGCGGGACAGCGCGCTGTTCAGCGACCGCGAGCGGCTGGCGCTGGAGTATGCCGAGGCGGCCAGCATGACGCCGCCGGTGGTCGACGATGCGCTGCGCGACAGGCTGGCAGGCCAGTTTGACGCCCGCGCGCTCACCGAACTCACGGCGCTGATCGGTTTACAAAACCTGTCGGCGCGCTTTAATTCGGCCATGGCGATCCCCGCCCAGGGATTGTGCCGGATCCCAACCGATTCAAAACCATAAGGAGTGGTTATGCGCAGTGTGCTGGTCTTCGCTTTGCTGTTGCTCTCCCCGCTGGCCGCCAGCGCCGGCTGGCAATCCCTACAACAAGAAGCCCGCGGCCAGACGGTGTGGTTTAACGCCTGGGGCGGCGATCCGGCGGTGAACCGCTATCTCGACTGGGTCAGCGGTGAGGTAAAGCGCGACTACGCTATCGACCTGCGCATCGTGCATATTGCGGATGCCGCCGACGCGGTAAAGCGCATCCAGACCGAAGCCCGCGCCGGACGCAGTAAAGGCGGTTCCATCGATCTGCTGTGGGTCAACGGCGAAAACTTCCGCACCCTGAAAAACGCCAGGCTGCTGCAAACCCGGTGGGCGGAAACCCTGCCCAACTGGCGCTTTGTCGATACGCAAAAGCCGGTGCGCGAGGATTTCTCCATCCCCACCGACGGCGCCGAGTCGCCGTGGGGCGGCGCGCAGCTCACTTTTATCGCCCGCCGATCACAAACGCCCGACGGGCCCACCTCTCCGCAGGCGCTGCTGGCTTTCGCCGCCGCGCATCCCGGCAGCGTCACCTACCCGCGTCCGCCGGATTTTACCGGTACCGCGTTTCTTGAACAGCTGCTGCTGACGCTGACTCCGCGGCCCGACGCGCTACGCCAGCCGCCTGAGGAGGCCACCTTCGCCGCCGTGACCGCGCCGCTGTGGCACTATCTTGATCGGCTTCATCCTCTGCTGTGGCGCCAGGGCCGCGACTTCCCGGCTTCGCCCGCCCGCATGGATGCCATGCTTAAAAATGGGACCCTCAGGCTGTCCATCACCTTTAACCCGCTGCACGCGCAGCAAAAAGCGGTCAGCGGCGAGCTGCCGAAAGACAGCTACGGTTTCGGCTTCCGCGAGGGGATGCTTGGCAACGTCCACTTTGTGGCGATCCCGGCCAATGCCCGGGCGACGGCGGGGGCGAAAGTGGTCGCGAATTTCCTGCTCTCGCCCCAGGCCCAGCTACGCAAGGCCGACCCGACGGTGTGGGGGGACCCCAGCGTGCTGGATCCGGCGAAATTAACCGAGACTGAGCGGCAGGCCTTTAACGCCGTTGTGCCGCAGAATATGCCGCCGATGCTGGGTGAACCGCACGCGGCCTGGGTTGACGCGCTGGAGCAGGAATGGCTGCGCCGCTACGGCACGCACTAAGGCTGCTGGCCTGGGCCGCCGTCGCGCTGATCTATCTGCCGCTGCTGCCGGCCGCTGCGCTGATGGCGCTTCCGGCGCTCCGCCGCGCGCGCTGGCTGTCGCTGTTTGCCGACCCGCAATTCAGCCAGGCGCTGGCGGCGACTCTCGTCTCAACTCTGCTATCGGTTGGCGGCGCGCTGATCATCACGCTCACCGTCGTGGCCGCACTCTGGCCGTCGGGCGGCTGGCGGCGGCTGGCCGCAAGGCTCCCTCTGCTGCTGGCGGTACCTCACGTGGCCTTCGCCACCGCCGCCCTGCTGCTCTTCGCCGATGGCGGCTGGCTCCCGCGCCTGTTGCCCTTTTTTACCCCGCCGGTTGACCGCTACGGCATTGGACTGGGCCTGACGATGGCGCTCAAAGAGAGCGCGTTTCTGCTGTGGGTGGTTTATGGCCTGTTAGGCGAGAAACGCCTGGCCGGACAGGCGACGGTATTAAAAAGCCTCGGCTACGGACGCTGGCAGTGCCTGAAATGGTTAGTCTTGCCCACGCTGCTTCCGGCGCTGTCGATAGCGCTGCTGGCCACCGCCGCCTGGAGCCTTTCGGCGGTCGACGTCGCGCTGGTGATTGGCCCGGGTAACCCGCCGACGCTGGCGGTGCTGGCCTGGCAATGGTTAAGCCAGGGCGATGAGATCCAGCAGGCGAAAGGCGCCCTCGCCAGCCTGGTACTGCTGCTGACGCTCGCCATCATGGCGCTGGCGGCGTGGGGAGTCTGGCGTCTCTGGCGACGGCGGATCCCGCAGGTTCAGGGGATCCGCCACCCGCAGCCGCGGGCGCTCGCCGGGAAAAGCTTCGCCCTTCTTCTGCCGCTGTGCGGCGTGGCCTGCGCCCTGCTGCTTGCCGCGGCGGCGCAGAATAGCCAGCCGGTCAGCGATAGCGTCGGCAACAGCCTGTGGCTTGGACTCTGCTCAGCGTCGCTCGGCGCGGTTATCTGCCTGCTGTGGCTGGCGTCTGGCCCTTCCCGTTTCGACGGATGGATCTGGCTGCCGCTGATTTTACCGGCGCTGCCGCTGGTAGACGGCCAATATCAGCTGGCGCTGTATACGTGGCTGGACGGCGAGTGGGTCGCCGTTTTATGGGGGCACCTGCTGTGGGTCGTGCCGTGGATGCTGTTTATTCTGCGTCCCGCGTGGCGCGCTCGCGACCCGCGCATGGAGCTGCTCGCCCGCACCCTCGGCTGGCAACGAGGCCGCATCTTCTGGCTGGTTACCTTACCCGCCCTGACGCGTCCTCTGCTGACCGCGCTGGCGGTGGGCTTTTCGGTAAGCATCGCGCAATATCTGCCGACGTTATGGCTGGGGGGCGGACGGTTCCCGACGCTCACCAGCGAAGCCGTCGCGCTGAGCAGCGGCGGCGAGACGTCCACTCTGGCCGCGCAGGCGCTATGGCAGCTACTGCTGCCGGCGCTGTTTTTTGCCGCCACCGCGCTGCTGGCCTGGCTGACCGGCCGCTATCGACAAGGATTACGCTAATGTTGATCGTCAAAAACCTGACTCTCAGCCTCAACGGAGAGCCTCTGCTGCGCAACGTCGACTTTTCCGTTGCTCCCGGCGAGATACTGACCCTCATGGGCCCCTCGGGCAGCGGTAAATCAACCCTGTTCGCCTGGATGGTCGGCGCGCTGGCGGAGAATTTTCGCGCCGCCGGCGAGCTGTGGCTGGATAACCAGCGCTGCGACAGTTTACCCACCGAGCGACGGCGCATCGGCATCCTGTTCCAGGACGCGCTGCTGTTCGACCACTTCAGCGTCGGGCAAAATTTACTCCTGGCGCTTGCCGCTGACGTCCGCGGCCCCCAGCGCAAAGCCCAGGTCGAACAGGCGCTGGAGCGCGCCGGTCTGGCGGGGTTTTATACGCGCGATCCGGCCACCCTTTCCGGCGGCCAGCGGGCGCGGGTCAGCCTGCTGCGCGCCCTGCTGGCCCGACCGCGGGCGCTGCTGCTGGATGAGCCGTTTAACCGCCTCGACGTTGCGCTGCGCGCCGATTTTCGCCGCTGGGTGTTCAACGAACTGGCGCGGCAGGCGATCCCCGCGGTGCTGGTCACGCATGATGACCAGGATACGCCCGCCGGCGGACGCTGTTTGCATATGGGGCTCTGGCAATGAAAGCCTGCGCTATCGCAAAGAATTCTCCGCGTTGTTCGCGGAGAATTGCCGCTCAATTTTCTACTGCCGGGCATTTCGATGAAACGTGTTTCTCAATTGACCGCACTCGCCCTGCTGATGGGGCTTGCTGCTGCTTCCACCTCCGCCGCTGACACCATGCCAACGCTAACGCTTGCCACGCTGCAACAGCACAACGGCGTCGCTATTGATACGCGCCTTAGCGCTTTCTATAACGGTTGGCCGCAAGGCGCCAACGGCCCTCAGGGCCATGAACCGCAGGCGCTCAACCTCGCCGCCAGCTGGCTTGGCTCGCTGAACGATGAACAGCTGAGCGCCTGGGCTAAGCTGCACAATCTGCAGGCCTCTACGCCGATTGCGCTGTACGGCAACGCCGACGACAACGCGAAAGTCGCGGCGCGCCTTAAGGCGGCTGGTTTCACTCACCTCAGCTCGCTCGGCGACGCCCTGAGCCAGGCGGACCGCCTGCAGAAGCTGCCGCATTTTGAACAGCTGGTGTATCCGCAGTGGCTGCACGACCTCCAGCAGGGTAAACCGGTCACCGCCGCGCCTGCCGGGCACTGGAAGGTGTTCGAGGCCGCCTGGGGCGCGCCGAAGTTTTATCTGCTGAGCCATATTCCGGGCGCCGGGTATATCGATACCAACGAGGTGGAGAGCGAGCCGCTATGGAACAAAGTCTCCGACGCGCAGCTTAAAGCGATGCTGGCAAAACACGGTATTCGCCATGACACCGCGGTGATTTTGTACGGTCGCGACGTGTATGCCGCCGCCCGCGTGGCGCAGATCATGCTCTACGCCGGGGTTAAGGATGTACGCCTGCTCGACGGCGGCTGGAAAACCTGGTCCGACGCCGGGCTGCCGGTCGAGCGCGGAACGCCGCCGAAGCAGAAGCCCGAGCCGGAGTTCGGCGCGCCGATCCCGGGTCAGCCGCAGCTGATGCTCAATACCGAGCAGGCTCGCGCCCTGCTGCACCGTCAGGACGCCTCGCTGGTAAGCATTCGTTCCTGGCCGGAGTTTATCGGCACCACCAGCGGCTACAGCTATATCAAGCCGATGGGGGAGATTGCCGGGGCCCGCTGGGGCCATGCCGGAAGCGACTCCACCCATATGGAGGATTTCCATAATCCGGACGGCACCATGCGTAGCGCAGATGATATCGCCGCGATGTGGAAATCATGGAATATTCTGCCGAACCAGCAGGTCTCTTTTTACTGCGGTACCGGCTGGCGCGCCTCAGAAACCTTTATGTACGCCCGGGCGATGGGCTGGAACAACGTCTCGGTCTACGACGGCGGCTGGTACGAGTGGAGCAGCAACCCGAAAAACCCGGTCTCGCGCGGGGAACGCGGCCCGGAAAGCAGTATGTAATTCGCCTGTTGGCCATATGAACCGCCGGGAGGCATCCTTCCCGGCGCATTTCCCGAAGACGGCGCTGGCGCACCGGACCGCTGACGACTGTGGCCCCGTAGCCCGGCTAAGCGCAGCCGGGAAAAACCCGCCCATCAATCTCTTACCTGCTTCAGGGTCAGGTATCCGCTCCACACCCGCGTAAAGGTCGTCAGCCAGCACAGTGCGCCAAACATCCACGCCAGCCACGCAAACCACGCCGGAAACAGGCAGCTCAGCACAAACAGCGCGATAGTTTCCGTCCCTTCCGTCAGCCCGCCGAGATAATAAAACGATTTGTGGGCGTAGCCCGGATTATCGATTTGATGCTTAGCCGCCAGCGCGGCAAAGGCGAGAAAGCTGCTGCCGGTACCGATAAACGCGAACAGCAGCCAGCCGCCCGCCAGCGCGTTGTGCGCCGGATCGGCAAGAATAAAGCCAAACGGCACCAGGGCGTAAAACAGGAAATCGAGAGAAATATCGAGAAAACCGCCCGCATCGGTTAATCCGCGTCGCCGGGCCAGCGCGCCGTCCAGGCCATCCAGCAGTCGGTTGAGCACGATCGCCGCCAGCGCCGCCGGATACCAGCCCAGGGCTAAAAACGGCAGCGCCAGCACGCCAATCGCAAAGCCAAAGAGCGTCAGGCCATCGGGAGAGATAGCCGGACGATCCAGCAGGGCGGCGGCGGCGTTGAGGACAGGTTTCAGGCGGGGATGCAAATGACGGTCAAGCACAAAGTCTCTCCAGCGAATTCAGGGTTGTTTGACGGGGACAAGGACGGTGATAATAGGCCATTATCCCGTACAGAACGATGATTCACATGCTAAAAACCCTTGATGTTGTTGCCGCCATTATCGAACGCAACGGGCAAATTCTGCTGGCGCAGCGGCCGCCCCACGCGGATCAGCCGGGAATGTGGGAGCTGGCCGGCGGTAAAGTCGAACCCGGCGAAACCCAGGCCCAGGCGCTGGCGCGCGAGCTCCGGGAGGAGCTGGCGATCGACGCCCGGCCGGAATGCTACATCGCCAGCCACCAGCGCGAAGTGTCCGCCCGCCTGATACATCTTCACGCCTGGTGGGTTCCGCATTTTAACGGCGAACCAATCGCCCACTACCACAGTCAGCTGCGCTGGTGTTCACCGCAGGAGGCGTTAACCTTCCCTCTTGCGCCAGCCGATATTCCCCTGCTCGAAGCCTTTATCGCCCAGCGCGCCGCTCTCCATTCCCGCTAATTTTATCGGGTGGTTGTCATCGTTTTTGATTATGACCACCGCCTGATTATAAATTTTGCTTTCTGAACAATTTTTCCTTGCTTAACTAACGATTTCCGATGGTATAGTCGGAAAATCGGCTTTTTCAAGGGCCGAATCATAATAAATAGACGCAACCACAACCATAAGGGGAACTTATATCTATGGATCAGACGTGCACTCTGGAAGGTTTTCTCGCCCGCGTTCAACAGCGCGATCCAAATCAAACTGAATTTGCTCAGGCGGTGCGCGAGGTGATGACCACCCTGTGGCCATTCCTTGAGGAAAATCCGCGCTATCGTCAGATGAATTTGCTGGAACGTCTGGTTGAACCGGAGCGTGCTATCCAGTTCCGCGTCGTTTGGGTTGATGACCGCAATCAGGTTCAGGTTAACCGCGCCTGGCGCGTGCAGTTCAACTCCGCCATCGGCCCGTATAAGGGCGGTATGCGTTTCCATCCCTCTGTAAACCTGTCGATTCTGAAATTCCTCGGCTTTGAACAAACCTTCAAAAACGCTCTCACCACCCTGCCTATGGGCGGCGGTAAAGGCGGCAGCGACTTCGATCCTAAAGGAAAAAGCGATGGCGAAGTGATGCGTTTCTGCCAGTCGCTGATGACTGAGCTGTATCGCCACCTCGGTCCGGATACCGACGTGCCGGCCGGTGATATCGGCGTGGGCGGTCGTGAAGTGGGCTTTATGGCCGGAATGATGCGTAAGCTCTCCAACAACAGCGCCTGCGTCTTCACCGGTAAAGGCCTCTCCTTCGGCGGCAGCCTGATTCGTCCGGAAGCCACAGGTTACGGACTGATTTACTTCACCGAAGCGATGCTTAAGCGCCACGGTTTGGGCTTTGAAGGGGCTCGCGTCGCGGTGTCCGGGTCGGGCAACGTGGCGCAGTACGCGATTGAGAAAGCCATGGAGCTCGGCGCCCGGGTGATTACGGCTTCCGACTCCAACGGTACCGTGGTTGACGAGTCTGGCTTTACTAAAGAAAAACTGGCGCGCCTGATCGACATTAAAGAGCGCTGCCACGGCCGCGTGGCGGATTACGCGCGCGAGTTCGGCCTGACCTACCTTGAAGGCAAGCAGCCGTGGTCCGTGCCGGTGGATATCGCTCTGCCGTGCGCCACGCAGAACGAGCTGGACGTCGACGCTGCCCGCCAGCTCATTGCCAACGGCGTGAAGGCCGTTGCGGAAGGCGCCAACATGCCAACCACTATCGCGGCGACCGATCTGTTCCTCGAAGCGGGCGTGCTGTTCGCGCCGGGTAAAGCGGCCAACGCCGGCGGCGTCGCCACTTCAGGTCTGGAAATGGCGCAGAACGCCGCGCGTATGGGCTGGAAAGCGGAGAAAGTGGATGCCCGTTTGCACCATATCATGCTGGATATCCACCACGCCTGCGTTGAGTACGGCGGTGAAGCGAAGCAGACCAACTACGTACGCGGCGCGAATATCGCCGGTTTCGTGAAGGTCGCCGACGCAATGCTGGCGCAGGGTGTTATTTAAGTCCACTCGCTGAATGAACCCCTGTATATGGGTTCGGAACATAATTGAAAAACCCCGGTTTCCCGGGGTTTTTTATTGCGGACTTTCCGCCGCAGGGCCGGCGGCGCTTTTTTTATCTTTCGCTTTGGCTCTGCCTTTCCCCTTGCTAAAGCTCTTCTTGCCGTCGCCCGGGGCCACAATTCCGCGGAAGCGGCGTACCGGCGTGCTCCTGGCCTGGTCGATAAGCTGGAACAGGGTACCGACCAGCGGCTGCATAAAGTCCTGATAGCGGCACTGTTTCTCGCTGATTTGCGTCAGAATCGATTCCCAGTGGGCGGTCATATCCGGGCGCGTCGCCATTTCAGGCAAAGAGTGGAACAGCGCCTTCCCGGCGTCGGTGGAGTGGATATAGCGCCCTTTCTTGGTTAAGAAGCCGCGTTTGAACAACAGTTCGATAATCCCGGCGCGGGTTGCCTCCGTACCGAGGCCATCCGTTGCGCGCAGGATTTTCTTCAGGTCTTTATCCTGCACAAAGCGGGCAATACCGGTCATCGCCGATAGCAGCGTCGCATCGGTAAAATGACGCGGCGGCTGGGTCTGACGCTCCACCACTTCGCCTTTTTCGCACAGCAGCTCGTCATCCTTTGCCACCACCGGCAGCGGCATGCCGTCGTTCTCTTCATCGCGCTCTTTATTGCCCAGCAGGGTTCGCCAGCCCGCTTCCGCCAGAAAACGCGCTTTGGCAACGAACTTGCCGTTGGCGATATCGAGATCGATCTGGCATTTGCGGAACACCGCATCCGGGCAGAACTGCATCAGATACTGGCGGGCAATCAGGCCGTAAACCTTTTCTTCGTTGTCGCTGAGTTTTACCTGCGAACTGCGGGCGGTCGGAATAATCGCGTGGTGGGCATCGACCTTTTTATCGTCCCAGCAGCGGTTACGGATCTCCGGATCCACCACCGGCTGCGGCAGCAGATCCGCCGCGTGCACGCCGATCGCGTTCAGCACCGCATGGCGCCCGGCAAAATGCTCCTCCGGCAGATAGCGGCTATCCGAACGCGGATAGGTAATCAGCTTATGGGTTTCGTACAGCTTCTGGCAGATATCCAGCACGTTCTGCGCGCTAAAGCCGAAGCGCTTCGCGGCTTCAATCTGCAGCGCCGAGAGGGAGAATGGCAGCGGCGCTGGCTCAGAGTCCCGCTTATCGTTATAAGCGGTGACCGTCGCCGGCTGCCCCTCAATGCGCTTGACGACGTGCTCGGCAAGCGAGCGATGCAGCAGTCGCCCCTCTTCATCCTGGTACGGTTCACAGGCCTCGCTGGGCACCCAGGTGGCGACAAAACGCTCATCCTTGGGGGTAACGATATGCGCCTTGACGTCGAAGAAGTCTTTAGCGACGAAGTTTTCAATCTCTTCATCGCGGCGTACCACCAGGCCAAGCACCGGCGTTTGCACGCGCCCGACCGAGAGTACCCCCTGGTAACCCGCGTTACGGCCAAGGATGGTGTACGCGCGGGTCATATTGATCCCGTATAGCCAGTCGGCGCGGGCGCGGGCCAGCGCGGAGACGCACAGCGGAACAAATTCGCTGTTGGCGCGCAGGCGGTTAATCGCCCGCTCCACCGCCTGCGGGTTAAGATCGTTAATCAGACAGCGCTGCACCTGCTGACGCTTTTCCGGCGCCAGCTGCAGGTAGTCAAGTACCTCATCCACCAGCAGCTGCCCCTCTCTGTCCGGGTCACCCGCATGAATGACTTCCTGCGCATCGCCGAGCAGACGCTTAATCACGTTAAGCTGTTTGGTCACCGACGGTTTAGGCTGCAGCTGCCACTTTTCCGGCACGATAGGCAAGTCGAGCAGGTTCCAGCGCGCATAGCGCGCATCGTAGACGTCGGGCTGGGCCTGCTCCAGCAGGTGGCCGATGCACCACGTGACCACCTGCCCGTTACCGCACTCAATGTAGCCGTCGCCTTTGCGATGCGGTTTTGGCAGCACATCGGCGATGGCGCGACCGAGACTCGGTTTTTCTGCAATAAACAGCCGCATGAAATCAACGGATCTCGATCATGGGGCGTCCGCCGCGGGCGGTAACCAGCTCGCCGATAGCGGTAAGCGTGATACCAAACTCAGCGGCGGCAGCCTGCACCTCAGCCTCGGCTTCCGGCGTTACCGCCAGCAGCAGACCGCCGGAGGTTTGCGGATCGCACAGCAGATCGCGCCACGCTGGCGGCATGTCGCCCATCAAATGGCCGTAGCTGGCAAAGTTACGCCCGGTACCGCCCGGCACCGCGCCCGCCGCGATGTAGGCTTCGACGCCGGGCAATTTCGGGATATCCGCATAGGTAAGCTGCGCCTGTACGCCCGCGCCGCGGCACACTTCGCTCAGGTGGCCCAGAAGCCCGAAGCCGGTGACGTCGGTCATCGCCTTCACGCCGTCAATGTTGGCGAACGCCGAGCCGACGAGGTTCATCTGGCACATGGTTTCCGTCGCCAGCCCCTGGTGCTCAGGCTTCAGCAGCGACTTTTTCTCCGCGGTGGTCAGCACGCCAATACCCAGCGGTTTAGTGAGATACAGCTTGCAGCCGGCCTGCGCGGTGCTGTTTTTCTTCACCCGCTCGGTCGGGACGACGCCGGTCACGGCAAGCCCGAAGATGGGTTCCGGAGCGTCAATGGAGTGGCCGCCGGCAAGCGCGATCCCCGCCTGCTGGCAGGCAAAGCGCCCGCCCTCAACCACCTGACGGGCAATTTCCGGCGCCAGGGTATTGATGGGCCAGCCGAGAATAGCGATCGCCATAATCGGCTTACCGCCCATGGCGAAAATATCGCTGATGGCGTTGGTCGCCGCAATGCGCCCAAAGTCGAACGGGTTGTCGACGATCGGCATAAAAAAATCGGTAGTACTGACGATCGACGTGCCGTTACCGAGATCGTAGACCGCGGCATCATCGCTGGTTTCGTTGCCCACCAGCAGATTCGGGTCGATAAATTTGGCCTGGTCGCTTTGCAGGATAGTTTCCAGCACCTTAGGGGAAATTTTACACCCGCAACCGGCTCCGTGGCTGTATTGCGTTAAACGAATGGCTTGCTCGCTCATGGACATCTCCTGTCATTGCAATCCCGATATGGTAGCGCCCAAATGGCGGAGTGGTAAGTGCGACAGTCCGAAATCGCGTATGGTTGCTCATTAAGCAGACAAAAAAGCGATTTTGCGATGCGGTCCCGCTTTTTCAACGTGATTTTACCCTTTACTAAAAAATGACAGAAATATGACAAGCATAAATTCTGTTTTCTCTGGACATATAACAACGTAAGGAAGTTTTCATGAAAAAGCGTGTTCTCGCCGTTTGCCTGGCCAGTCTCTTCTCCCTTAACGCTTTCGCCCTGGTTCCCGCCGGTAACGACGTCACCACAAAACCCGATCTCTACTACCTGACCAACGCCCAGGCTATCGACAGCCTCGCGCTGCTACCGCCGCCGCCGGAAGTGGGCAGTATCGCGTTTTTAAACGATCAGGCGATGTATGAGAAAGGCCGTCTGCTGCGCGGCACCGAGCGCGGTAAGCTGGCGGTTGAAGACGCCAACCTGAGCGGCGGCGGCGTCGCCAACGCCTTCTCCGGCGCCTTCGGCTCGCCCATTACCGCCAAAGATGCGCCGGAGCTGCACAAGCTGCTCACCAACATGATTGAAGATGCCGGCGACCTGGCGACGCGAGGAGCGAAGGAGAAGTACATGCGCATTCGCCCATTTGCGTTTTATGGCGTCGCCACCTGTAACACCAAGGAACAGGATACGCTGTCGAAAAACGGCTCCTACCCCTCCGGCCACACCTCTATCGGCTGGGCCACCGCGCTGGTGCTGGCTGAGATTAATCCCCAGCGGCAAAATGAAATCCTTAAGCGCGGCTTTGAGCTCGGCGAGAGCCGGGTGATCTGCGGCTATCACTGGCAGAGCGACGTAGACGCAGCGCGTATCGTCGGTTCGGCGGTCGTCGCCACGCTGCATACCAATCCGGCCTTCCAGCAGCAGCTTCAGAAAGCGAAAGACGAATTCGCGAAACGGCAGAAGTAACCTCATCGCTGTTAAATTCCCGGAGGCGGCGCTTGACGCGCTTTTTCCGGGCTACGGG
>NZ_VOJB01000083.1:145894-162360 GCF_007910085.1 Klebsiella sp. ME-303
CAGCACCGCCTCCGGGAAAAGTGTCAAGTCTGATAGACTGGCACTGCTTCCACCCAGCTCGCACTGCGCTTAGCCGGGCTACTCCCCCGGAGGAGCCGGTGAGCCGGGCCCGCCCGGCATAACGAGAACGGACTCAGAAGCGCGTCACGAACGGTGCGGTATCCGGCAAAGCGATGGTGGTTGACGCTTTGAGCTGCGGGGTCCCCAGATAGAGAAAGCCCACGATCTTATCCTGCTCGCGGCAGGCAAACCCTTCGCGTACAACCGGGCTTTCGGTTAACGCGCCGCTGCGCCAGATGCCGTTAAACCCCTGCGCCACGGCCGCCATCTGCATGGCCATCACCGCACAGCCCGCCGACATCTCTTGCTCCCACTTTGGCACCTTCGGATGATCTTCACAGCGCGCCACCACCGCAATGATCAGCGGCGCGCGAAACGGCGCGCTGCGCGCTTTTTCAATCGCTTTTTCATCTCCCCCTGCCGCCACCGCGCCTTTTTCCAGCAGCTGGCTGAAGCGCTCGCGCCCTTCATCGACAATAATGAAGAAGCGCCACGGCTGCAGCGTCCCGTGGTCCGGCGCGCGCAGGCCAGCGCGAAGGATGTTTTCCAGCTGTTCGCCCGCCGGAGCCGGGTCGGTCAGACGTGAAGCGCTGCGGCGATTAACCAGTAGTTCGAGAGCATCCATCTGTATAACTCCTGTGATGTGATTTTTCATAAAATTAACATGCGCAAGGATTTTGTTACAGCCCAACGGGTGATTCCTGCTGACAACCGACGGCACTCTCATTAGGATAGCCAGACGCGGCAGCCCCTGCGGCTCGCCCATTTTTGATTATGGTTAGGGAGAATACATGCGAACTCTTTGGCGACTGCTCGCCGGATTTTTTAAATGGACATGGCGCGTGCTAAATTTCATTCGCCAGCTCGCACTGAACGTGGTTTTCCTGGTGCTGGTGCTGGCCTGCGTCGGCATCTGGGCCCAGTTCAGTAGTACAACGACAGAGCACGCTACCCGCGGCGCGCTGCTGCTGGATATCACCGGCGTGGTGGTCGATAAACCCTCGGCCAGCAGCAAGCTTGGCGTGATTGGCCGCCAGCTGTTTGGCGCCAGTTCCGATCGCCTGCAGGAAAACTCGCTGTTCGACATTGTGCAGACAATTCGCCAGGCGAAAGACGACCGCAATATCACCGGTATCGTGCTGGATCTGAAGGACTTTGCCGGCGGCGATCAGCCGTCGATGCAGTATATCGGTAAAGCGCTGCGCGAATTCCGCGATAGCGGCAAGCCGGTATATGCCATCGGCAGCAGCTACAGCCAGGGTCAGTACTATCTGGCCAGCTTCGCCAATAAGATCTGGCTCTCGCCGCAGGGCGAAGTGGACCTGCACGGCTTCGCGACCAACGGCCTGTACTACAAATCGCTGCTCGACAAGCTCAAAGTGTCGACCCACGTTTTCCGCGTCGGCACCTACAAGTCAGCGGTAGAGCCGTTTATCCGCGATGATATGTCCCCGGCGGCGCGCGAGGCGGACAGCCGCTGGATTGGCGAGCTGTGGCAAAACTACCTCAATACCATTGCCGCCAACCGCCAGATCACCGCTCAGCAGCTGTTCCCCGGCGCTCAGGGCGTGATTGACGGCCTGCGTAAAGTCGATGGCGACACGGCAAAATACGCGCTGGATAACAAGCTGGTTGATGCGCTGGGCACCTCTACCGAGGTGGAAAAAGCGCTGACTAAACAGTTTGGCTGGAGTAAAGAGGACAACAACTACAGCGCGATCAGCTACTACGATTACACGCTGAAAACGCCTGCCGACCAGGGTTCCGCAATAGCGGTTATCTTTGCTAACGGCGCGATTATGGATGGCGAAGAAACGCCGGGTAACGTCGGCGGCGACACCACCGCCGCGCAGATCCGCGACGCGCGCCTCGATCCGAAAGTGAAAGCGATCGTGCTGCGGGTTAACAGCCCGGGCGGCAGCGTCAGCGCCTCCGAGATGATTCGCGAAGAGCTGGCGGCGGCAAAAGCGGCCGGTAAACCAGTGGTGGTCTCAATGGGCGGCATGGCAGCCTCCGGCGGCTACTGGATCTCCACCCCGGCGGATTATATCGTCGCCAACCCCAGCACCCTTACCGGCTCTATCGGTATCTTTGGGGTGATCAATACCGTCGAAGATACCCTCGGCTCAATTGGCGTCCATACCGACGGCGTGGCCACCTCGCCGCTGGCTGATGTCTCAACCACCAAAGCGCTGCCTCCGGAAGTGCAACAGCTGATGCAGCTCAGCATCGAAAACGGCTACAAGCGTTTTATTACCCTGGTGGCGAACGCGCGTAAGAGCACGCCGGAGAAAATTGACCAAATCGCTCAGGGCCACGTCTGGACCGGTGAAGATGCAAAAGCGAACGGCCTGGTCGATAGCCTTGGCGACTTTGACGACGCGGTGGCAAAAGCCGCCGAACTGGCGAAGCTGAAACAGTGGCATATCAACTACTATCAGGAAGAACCGACCTTCTTTTCGATGGTGGTGGATAGCCTGACGGGTTCCGTTCGCGCGGCGCTGCCGGCAGCGGTCCAGGCGTATCTGCCCGCACCGGTCGCCGCGGCGGCCAATGCGGTGAAAACCGAGAGCGATAAGCTGGCGGCATTCAACGATCCGCAGAACCGCTACGCGTTCTGCTTAACCTGCGCCAATATTCGTTAATCCTCTGCCGCCCCATCCCGTGGGGCGGCATTTACTTTATTTTTTCTTCCGCCCCTCTATACTGCGCCTGTCTACGTTTAACCTAAGCGATGCTATGCAGAAGAAATCTATTTACGTTGCCTATACCGGCGGCACCATTGGTATGCAGCGTTCTGAACACGGCTATATCCCCGTTTCCGGCCATTTACAGCGCCAGCTGGCGTTGATGCCCGAGTTTCACCGCCCGGAGATGCCGGACTTCACCATTCATGAATACGCCCCGTTAATGGACTCTTCCGATATGACGCCGGAAGACTGGCAGCATATCGCCGACGATATTCGCGACCATTATGACCAGTACGATGGTTTCGTGATCCTCCACGGCACGGACACCATGGCGTTTACCGCCTCGGCGCTCTCCTTCATGCTGGAGAATCTGGGAAAACCGGTCATTGTGACAGGGTCACAAATCCCGCTTGCCGAACTGCGCTCTGATGGCCAGATTAACCTGCTCAACGCGCTGTACGTCGCCGCCAACTATCCGATTAACGAAGTGTCGCTGTTCTTCAATAATCGCCTCTACCGCGGCAACCGCACGACGAAGGCCCATGCCGACGGTTTTAACGCCTTCGCCTCGCCCAACCTGGCGCCGCTGCTGGAAGCCGGTATCCATATTCGCCGGCTCGGCACGCCTCCCGCGCCGCACGGCAGCGGCGAGCTGGTGGTTCACCCTATCACGCCGCAGCCGATTGGCGTGGTGACGATTTATCCCGGCATTTCCGCCGACGTGGTGCGCAACTTCCTGCGCCAGCCGGTCAAAGCGCTGATCCTGCGCTCCTATGGCGTCGGTAACGCGCCGCAGAACGGCGAGTTTATTCAGGTCCTGGCCGAAGCCAGCCAGCGCGGTATCGTGGTGATTAATTTGACCCAGTGTATGTCCGGCAAGGTCAACATGGGCGGCTACGCCACCGGCAACGCGCTGGCGCAGGCTGGCGTGATTAGCGGATTTGATATGACCGTCGAGGCCACGCTGACCAAGCTACACTATTTGCTGAGCCAGGATCTGGACGTGGCGGCTATCCGTCACGCCATGCAGGAGAATCTGCGCGGCGAACTGACACCCGATGAGTAAGGAGAAGCACATGACCCAGCGCGCGCTGCTACTGGTCGATTTACAAAATGATTTCTGCGCCGGCGGCGCGCTAGCCGTCCCGCAGGGCGACAGCACGGTGGACGTCGCCAACCAGCTTATCGCCTGGAGCCTGGCGCGGGGCGAAACGGTAGTTGCCAGCCAGGACTGGCACCCGGCGAACCACGGCAGCTTTGCCAGTCAGCATCAGGTCGAACCCTATACCCAGGGCGAGCTTGATGGCCTGGCGCAGACGTTCTGGCCGGATCACTGTGTGCAGAATAGCGAAGGCGCGGCGCTGCATCCGCTGCTCAAACAGCAGGATATTGCCGCCGTGTTCCACAAAGGGGAAAATCCGGCCATTGACAGCTACAGCGCCTTTTTCGACAACGGCCACCGGCAGAAAACGCAGCTCGATGCATGGCTGCGCGAGCGCGGCATCAGCGAGCTAACGGTGCTGGGGCTCGCCACCGACTACTGCGTCAAGTTTACCGTGCTTGACGCCCTCAATCTGGGCTACACCGTCAACGTGATTACCGACGGCTGCCGCGGGGTGAATATTCAGCCGCAGGATAGCAATCTGGCGTTTATGGAGATGGCCGCCGCGGGCGCAACTCTCTATACCCTTGACGACTGGCTGGAAACCCACGCATAAAATACGCCGACAGGCATTGTCCTGTCGGCGCGTTATCTCAGGCCAGAGCGGAAATCTCTTCCAGCGACGCGTTGCGCGTTTCGATGCCAAAACAAAACAGAATCAGCGCGCAAAGCGCCAGCAATAAACCAAGAACCATAAATACGGTAATCGCGCCGTAGCGGGTCAGCAGGATAGCGACGCCGTAAGGGGTAAATACGGCGACAATTCTGCCTACCGCGTTAACAAAACCTGAACCGCGCAGACGGAGATGCGTTGGCCACAGCTCCGGCACATATACCGCTGAAGCAAAGCAGACGTACATATACAGGAAAAATATCATCACCAGACCATAGCTTAAGATGGCCCACTCTGCGGTTTGAATCGAATAGAAGTAGCCGAGCACCGCAATAATTATCAGTAGAAATGAGCCAAATAATCGCCGCGGAAAACGGTCGATAATCAGCGCGGCGATAAATATCCCCACCGGCGCCCCAACCATCATTATCGCGGTCATCAAGATAGATTTCGTCACGTCGATCCCCGAATTGACGAAAATCGTTGGGATCCACACCGTGATGGTATAGAGCGAAATGTTCATGGCGATCAGTACCGTGATCGCCACCAGCGTTCGCCGCAGCATCTGACCTTTAAACAGCAGCCAGAAAGAGTCGCTTTCCGCGCACGGCTCCGCCACCGGGGCAGTATTCTGCCAGGACGGCAATGTGATGTTTTTCTCTTTCTCGATTTGCGACTCCACCTGCCGGAGGTGTTCTTCAGCCGCGTGTCGTTGCCCCTTGCCGGCCAGCCAGCGGGGGGATTCAATAAAATACATCCCCGACAGATACCAGGCCAACAGCATAGCCGCACCGCCGAGCAGAAACATCATCCGCCAGCTTAAAAAAGCAATCACTACAACGCCGATGGCCGCCGACAGCATGGGCGACCAGTTGCCGACAAACGACAGTCGGGCGGACCATTTGCCGCGCACCGCGGGCGGAATAAATTCGGTAAATGAGGCATAGCCCACCATAATCAGCGCGCCCATCCCGCAGCCCATCAGACAGCGGAATAAGATAAGCCAGTACATATTGGGCACAAAGGTTGCCGCACAGGCAGAGATCCCGACGATCAGTAAATTGACGCGAAAAGCTTTGCGCCGTCCGAGATAGTCCCCCATAAAACCGCCGGTCAGCGAGCCGATAAAGTAGCCAAACATCAGCGCCGAGGTAAATGCCGCATTGAGATAATTATTTGACCAGCCGTTGCTGACTAATTTTGCCAGCACCACGTTACCGGAATAGCTTAGGAAACCGGTGATTAATAAACTAAAACTAATAATGTCAAAAATACGAAAATGAAATCGCGACAAGGGTAAGCGGTCTAATCTTGCGCCGATAGGGTCACATTGTTCCATCTGGATGCCTCAAATTCAGCTAAATTATAAAGTATGGCGTTGGCGGCAGGGTCACTTTGCCGCGCTGTCCGTCATCATTAAATTTTTATGGCATTACCCAGGTGCAAACGAAAACAATATCGACACCACCAACGGCGAAGTTAATAAACCAGTTGAATATTATTTTCTTTACAGAAAGCAATCCACTGTGCACCGGGCGCCTTATTAGTGATAAGGTAATTAATATGGCTAAAATCCACCAGCTGGACGAACGCTTTACGATCGAATTTGGAGTGATCGACCAGCAGAGCTACTTCGGCTGCCTGGCGAATCATGGTTTTCTTGATTTCCGCTTCCGCTTCGTTAGAGTCAAGCGCCCCGCTCTGCATATCGAGGCCTTTGCAGCTCATTACCATAATATCTACATGATAACGACTGATAATTTCCTTGGTGATCCGCCCCTGCAGCGACAGCGTGTTCTTATTCAGTTCTCCGCCGGTCGAAACAACATTTATTTCCGACTGCGCCAGCTCATGAAATGCTTCCGCCGAGTTGGTTAACAGCGTGAGATCGTTTCTCTCCTTTAGCAGCTTTAATAACTCCATCGCCGTACTGCTGGAATCGGCAGCCATGGTGGTTTTATTTTTAATAAACGGCAAGGCATTACGGGCAATAATTTGCTTCTCTTCAAAATGAGACTTTGCCCGTTTATAAAAATGAATATTGTCGGATAAAGCACTGGTATTTAATACCGCACCGCCGTACGTTCGGGTCAAAAAACCTTCATCTTCGAGCTTTTCCAGATCGCGGCGTATGGTTTCCTCAGTGACCTGAAAAATTGCGCTTAAATTAGAAACCGCCACTTTCTTATCGTTCGTCACCATTTGCTTAATGGCCTGAATCCTGTCTTTTGCCGCCACGATAACACCTCTGTTTCCCGCAAAGTAATAACCCCCTGGCCTCTGCCAGGATATGTTTGTTTTCAAAATAACATGTCCGAATAGCAGATTCCAATATTCTTTTACACAGAAACAGAGGTCAATGATGCCGCTCTTATTTTGTCTCCACCGCTTCCGCCATTCGTCTCATCAATAATGAATCATCATCCGTCAAAGCGATGGTCAGCGCGGCAATATTTTCACGCACCTGTTCGGGCGCCGTGGCGCCGCTGAGTAAGGTGATTAAATCGCTTTGCTTTAAAATCCACGCCAGCGCCAGCGCGGGGATGGTGCAGCGGTATTTTTCGCACAGCGGCTGCCACTGCTCAAGCATATCAATCACGCGCAGCATATTTTCCCGCTGGAACCAGACCTTATTAGCACGCGCGCCGCCGGGAACATAATCACGGCCGATAGTGCCGGTCAGTAGCCCCTGTTCAAGCGGCGAGTAGACCTGCACCACAATACCGTTCTGCTGACAGAGCGGCAGCAGCTCGGCTTCCAGCGCCCGGTCAAGAATGCTGTACTTGGCCTGCACGATATCCAGCTCGCCGTGTTTGAGGTACTCCCTGATATGCCCGACATCGACGTTCGCCGCGCCGATGGCGCGAATCTTGCCCTCTTTCTTTAGCGCGTTCAGCGTGGCGACGGTCTCCGCAATTGGCGTAAAGCAGGGCTCCACCGACTGCCAGTGGGTCATATAGATATCAATGGTGTCGATACCCAGCCTTTGCAGGCTGGCCTCCACCTCTTCGCGAATCGACTCGGGCGTCAGGTTTTTGTACAGCTGGCGATCGCCGACCTTGTTAAACAGGCTACCCGTCCGCTCCCAGACGATACCGCATTTGGTTTCGACGACGACTTCACGGCGCGGCAGCTGTTCAAGCGCCTGGCCGACAATCACTTCGCTGTTGCCAAAGTTGTAGCCCGGCGCGGTATCAATCAGATTGATCCCACAGCGATGCGCCTCAACAATGGTATCGATACATATCTGCAGGTCGAGATCGCCGTTCCATGCCGGGCCACCGCCAATGGCCCATGTGCCTAATCCCATGCGGGAAAGCGTCATATCCGTACTGCCTAAAGGAATCATTTTCATCTGCTGCTATTACCCTTCGTATTCGTCGAGAAGTTGTTCAACCAGCTTTCTGTTCTTCACGCCCGTGGTGGCGCCTACGCTAAGCACCGAGATCGCGGCCGTTGCGTTAGCAAACAGCGCGCAGTCGCGCAGCGGTTTGCCTTCCAGCAGCGCGGAGATAAATCCCGAGGCAAAATTGTCCCCCGCGCCAATGGTGTCGATGGCGGTAATGCCAGAAACCGCCGGAACCTCCATTTTCATATCGGCACGCTTAATAAAGCAGCCTCTCTTGCCGGTCTTGATGACGACCGTTTTTACACCGCAGCTCAGGAAACAGTCGGCAATCTCATCCAGCGTCTCTTCGCCGGTGAGCAGTTTTGCCTCGGCAAAATTGGGAAACAGATAATCGACGTAGCTCAGCGCCTCACGAATATCCTCAAGGGTTTCGTTAAGCCGCGGCTTAATCATATCGGCGCAAATAATTAACCCATGCGCTTTGGCCTGAATGAAGATCTCCGTTAACGCTTTGCCGTCGAGCAGCGGGCTATTAAAAATGCTCGCCAGCGACAGCAGCGTTGCCTGAGAGAAGCGGTCAAAATCAACATCGTTAATATTCAGCTTCCACAGGCTCCCGTTGCGGTTAGTCACAAAAGTACGCTCGCCATCGGCGGTGACTAAGCCCACGTTGATTGAGGTATCGATTTCGCTATCCTGCTTCAGGCTATGGATATCAATATTCTCCCGGCTGCAGTGTTCAAGAATAAAATGTCCTGCAGCGTCGTTCCCTATCCGGCTAATTAATGCTGTTCGGTGACCGAGTCGGGAAATAATAGTGGCCTCATTAATGGCATCTCCCCCGGTGGTCATGGCGATACGTTCTAACGGATAAGAGTCGACATCAAAGATATTTTTACTCACCGGCTGCAGAGGAATATCTACGATAGCCGCGCCCAGACAAATAACCTCGATATTATCCATATTGTCATTCCGCTTTCCCGTCAGAACCAAACAGTTTGATCTTCTCCAGCGCGCGCGCTTTCACCGCTTTGCGAACTTCACGTTCTACGTGCAGGAACGGCTGATTGTGGTTCTCCTGTACCGCCGCCATCGCCGCCTGGCACAGTTCGGTATGGATGTTAATCTTCGAAATACCTAACGATATGGCCTGCTTAATATCCGCGTCGCTAATGCCGGACGCGCCGTGTAGCACCAGCGGAACGGATACCGCCTCGCGCACACGTTTCACTACATCAAAATTCAATTTCGGTTCTGAGGTATAGACGCCGTGCTGGTTGCCAATCGCCACCGCCAGCGAATCGCAGCCGGTACGCTCGACGAACTCCGCCGCCTGATCCGGGTCGGTATAGTGATAGTCCGCCAGCGCTTCTTCGTAGACCGTTTCATTCCCCACATGCCCCAGCTCCGCCTCAACCGGAATACCCAGCGGATGGAAGAAATCCACCGCCTCTTTGGTCAGGCGAATGTTCTCTTCAAAATCAAAGGCTGAAGCGTCGCGCATCAGCGAATTCATGCCGTGGACCCAGGCGTTGTGGATTATCTCCATGCTGCGCCCGTGGTCCCAGTGAGCAATCACCGGAACCGACGCCTTTTTGGCCATCGAAACCATCATATGCGAAAAATCTTCAAACGAGGTATTGCCCACAAATCCGGTACCGAAAGAGATAATCACCGGCGACTTAGCCTCTTCCGCTGCATCAATAACTCCCATCAGCATTTCCGCATTCCACACGTTAAAGTGGGCAATCGCATAATGTTTATTCTGAGCATCGCTTTCCCAATATTTAATATCTGCCAGCATGGTTGTTTCTCCCTTTGCAATACATTAATGGTTAACTTTAATAACGCCTTTAATAATCTCGCGTTTGTTATTAACGGATTCATCAAACGCGCGCTGAACATCCTCAAAATCATAAATATGCGTCACCATCGATTTCACATCGAAACGCCCGGAGGAGATCGCTTCTATGGTGACCGGATAGCGGTTGGCATAGCGGAAGACGGTCTGAATCGAGACCTCACGGTTAATTTTGAGGAAATTGATGGCTGAATCACCGGGAACCGTACCGACGATCATGATTTTTCCTCCGCGCATCACCAGGTAAGGAGCCTGCTTAACGGTGATGGCCGACCCGGCCGTTTCAAAAACAACATCGGCCCCCATATCGCCGGAGAACTGCTGGCAGCGCCCAACGGTGTCCTCTTTCGCGCCGTTGATAACGACTTTGGCTCCGAGCTGTTCGGCCATGGCAAGGCGTTTTTCCAGCACATCAACCACCGCGATGTCGGTTGCCCCCAGGCAAAGGCATGCCTGCAGGGTCATTAAGCCAATACAGCCTGCGCCAAGTATGACGATTTTCTTGCCCGGCTTGACGTTCGCCAGCATTGCGGCATGCATGCCAACCGCCGCAGGCTCCACCAAAGCGCCTTCAAGGGTGTCCATGTTATCGGGCAGTTTGTAAGTGAAGCTCTCCGGATGGCATAGATAGTGGGTTAGCGCACCGCGATAATTTGGCTGCGTGGCCATAAAGTCGACGTCGGGACAGATATTGTATTTTCCCTCCAGGCAGTAGCGACAGTGGCCGCACGGCACGCCGGGTTCAATATTCACCCGGTCGCCCGGCTTAAATTTGCTCACGCTTTTGCCTACGGCCACCACCGTACCGGCACATTCGTGTCCCAGACCAATTTCCTGATTAGGGTCTTTCGGCGGAATAAAGGGCCCCGACTCAAAACCGTGGACATCTGAACCACAAATTCCGACGTATTCAATTTTGATCAGCACTTCATGTTCTTTGGGTACCGGGATATCGGCAGCGATAATTTTCATCGTGCCCGGTGTTTTTAATATCGCTTTTGAATTTTTCATTTTATTGCCCGTCAATATTATTTGCTGGTAACTGCATCAATACCGAGACTTTCGACAGAGACGCCTTTAGTTTCAATTCCGATGGTTGCAATAGCGATAGCGACAATAATGGAGACGGCCCCCAGCAGCACAAACACCCCGGTTACGCCATAGCCGTTAAGCAGTACCGCCACCGCATAAGGCGCGGCGATACCGCTGATTCGCCCCACCGCGTTCGCGAGACCCGACCCGCGAAGCTTCGCTTCAGTCGGCCATATTTCCGGAACATAAACCGCCGAGGCGTAACAGACGTACATATAGACAAACGTAATCAGGAAGAAGCCAATTAACGTAATCAGCAGCATGCTGGTTTGCAGCGAATAGATATATCCCAGCGCGGCAATTAACACTAACAGACCTACACCCATCGTCTTTCTGGGAATTTTATCCATCACCAGCATGGCGATAAAAATCCCGAACGGCGCGCCGAACATACTCATGGTATTTAAGACAATAGAGTCTTTCAGATTAATACCCTGGGTCATAAATATCGTCGGTAGCCAGTTAATTAAGGTGTACTGGACGACGTTCATGGCTATCAGCACGAAGGAGCCTAAAATAACCCGTTTCAGCAATGCCCCCGTTAATAAGGCCGAATAAGGAACGGCGCGCGGCGGTTTGCCGTCATCATCGATAACTACCGGCGGCAGCGACTTGCCCGTCTGCCGAGCCACCCGCCCTTCAATGGCCCGCATTATCTCCTCAGCTTCCGCATAGCGCCCGCGAGACTCCAGCCAGCGGGGGGACTCAGGGAAACTGCGCCAGGCAATCACGGTAGCAATCAGCGACAACGCGGCCGGGATCAACAGCTGCACGCGCCAGTTCCATTCCGCGCTAATTAGCGGCGTTAATACCATCGCGATCAGCGAACAGAGCGGATAAGACCAGTTACCGATAAACGAGACCCGACTGGACCATGTTCCGCGATTTCTGCCGGGCATATATTCGGTGAAACCGGCAAATAAGGTCACCAGCAGCGCGCCTAATCCCACGCCCATGACAAAACGACAGGCAATAAGGAAGCTCATATTCGGGGAAAACGCCCCGATGACCATGGCGATAATATGAATCGCTTCATACAAAATAAACGCGTTTTTACGCCCAATTTTATCGCCAATGATGCCGCCGCCGAGCGCGCCAAGAAACATACCTGCCGTGGTAATGGCGGAGAACGTGGCGGTAGTCGAATTGTCGGTCCAGCCGAGCTCTTTTAACTGCGCGAGAATTAATCCACCAACGGCATTACTCCAGCAGACCAGTAATCCGAAAGCGACCATGGCAAACATCGAAGAGTGCCAGCGGCAGTCAGGCAGGCGATCCAGCCTGGCGCCGCAGTGCGGTTTTGCTATCTGTTCCATCGGATAACGTTCCTTTTATCACGGGGTTATTCATCAAAGTCGTAAGTCATGATGACTTTGATGGCGGTTTTATCGACCATGGCGTCAAACCCTTCGCGCCATTGCGACAGGCCAATGCGATGCGTGATCATTGGTTTGACTTTGATAGCGCCGCTGGCGAGCAGGCGAATGGCGTTGCGCCAGGACGTAGAGTCATAGGCCATATGCCCGATGATGCTTTTGTTCCACGCGGTGATATCGTTGATGGAGAAGTCCAGCGCTTTGAAGTCCATACCTACGCGCACCACTTCACCGTTGGGGCGCAGCATTTCAATGGATTGTTTGAGAGCGATATTGGCGCCGGAACATTCGATAACCAGCCCCAGATTATCTTTGCCGCAGATTGCCTGGCAGCGAGCGACCACATCTTCGGATGAACCGTTGACGACCGCCGTTGCCCCGAGCGCTTTGGCAACAGGGAAACGCACCGCGACGTCCTCTTCCAGACCGACCATCACGATATTAACGGCCCCCATAATGCGCGCCATCTGTACGGCAAATAGCCCTAATGGACCGGTACCGAAAACCACCACGTCCTGACCGGGAAGAAACCTGGATTGTTGGGCGAGCGATTTATAGGCATTACAGATAGGATCCAGCACCGCAGCTTCTTCGTAATCAACGCCCGGCGGGATTTCCCACAGCGCGTGGCGATGAATTTTGAGGATCTCCCCCGGCACCAGGCAGTATTTCGAAAATCCGCCGCCCCAGGTATTGTTGTCCAGGCCTAAATTCACTTTTTCTGTACAACACAGAAAATCGCCCTGTTCGCAGGCCGGACACACGCCGCAGACGTGCCCGCTGTTGTCAGAAACCACCCGCTGGCCGACCTTCCAGTCCTTGACCTTTTCGCCAACCCGGACAATTGCACCGGCAAATTCGTGACCGCGAATGGAGTTAAATTCATCGGAGCCGCTGTCCACGTTGTAGTGTTTCATATCCGCGCCGCAGATGGCGGCGGCTTTGATTTCAATCACCACGTCATCCGGTCCGCACGCCGGCTCCGGAACATCAATCATCTTATAGCCGCCAAAGGCCTTACCAAATCTTGCCAGTGCTTTCATTGCGTTTTCCTTTGTTTAATGATTTTGCATCAGTGAAAGCCATACTTAACCACAGAATCTTTGAGGTCAATATTAAATCTTTAAAACACAGATATTGATCTGCATTTCACAACTCAGATCACAAATACGGTAAAATTCGCCGAGGGAGATGATTGAAGTGAAGAAAAGGACGTCGTCTCACTACCGCTTCGCTAATGCAGCCGTGAACCGCTTCGCATTTTTGCGCAGCGGAAGATGCTAGGCTGCACGAGCTGTTTTTTTCGCCACGCCATTTCCGTGGCGTGTTTGCTTTTCAATGTCACTTTTAAGTCAAAGAGGATCCGCTATGAAACTTTTGCCTTTACTGGCAGCTTTACCCCTGCTCTGCGCGAGCGTTGTTTCCGCTAACTCACTGATGTCCGTCGGCTACTTTAACGGCGGCGGCGACGTCACTGCCGGTCCAGGCGGCGATATTGATAAACTGGACGTACGCCAGATTACCCATCTCAACTACTCGTTTGGTCTGGTTTACAACGATGAAAAAGACGAAACCAACGCCGCCCTGAAAGATCCGAGCAAGCTGCATCAAATTTGGCTGTCGCCGAAAGTGCAGGCTGATTTACAGAAAATCCCCCGCTTGCGCCAGCAGAACCCGAACCTGAAAGTCTTGCTTTCCGTAGGCGGCTGGGGAGCGCGCGGATTCTCCGGCGCGGCGGCGACGAAGGAAACCCGGGCGGTGTTTATTCAGTCCGCTCAGGCGATTATTGAAAAATACGGTCTCGATGGGATCGATCTGGACTGGGAGTATCCGGTCAACGGCGCGTGGGGGCTGGTCGCCAGCCAACCGGCCGATCGCGATAATTTTACCGCCCTGCTGAAAGAGCTGCGCGCGGCGGTCGGTAATAAAAAACTGGTGACCATCGCCGTAGGCGCCAACGCGGAGAGCCCAAAAAGCTGGGTGGACGTCAAAGCCATTGCGCCATCGCTCGACTACATCAACCTGATGACCTACGACCTGGCCTACGGTACCCAGTACTTCAATTCCAACCTGTATGATTCAACCCGCTGGCCGACGGTCGCAGAAGCGGATAAGTACAGCGCGGACTTTATAGTGAACAACTACCTTGCCGCCGGTCTAAAGGCGAGCCAGATGAACCTGGGGATTGGTTTCTATGGCCGGATACCCAAACGCGCCGTCGAGCCGGGTATTGACTGGAGCAAGCCGGACGCGCAGAAAAACCCGGCCACCCGCCCCTACTTTGCGGCTCAACAGATTGAACTGTTCGAATCGCTGGGCGTCGATCTGACCAAAGATACCTATGTGAAATATAACGATATCGTGGCGAAGTTAATCAACGATCCGCAGAAGCGCTTTACTCAGCATTGGGATGATGAAGCGAAGGTACCGTGGCTGTCGGTGCAGTCCGCCGACGGTCAAGCCCTCTTTGCGCTTTCGTATGAGAACCCGCGCTCGGTGGCCATCAAGGCTGACTACATCAAGAGCAAGGGGCTGGGTGGCGCGATGTTCTGGGAGTACGGCGCCGATGACCAGAATCAGTTAGCGAAACAGCTGGCCGAGTCATTGGGGATCAAACGCTGATCTGCGCGGTGTCAGCGCCAGCACAATAGGTTATGATAACCCCATTCCGCTGCGCCGGCTCCGGCGCAGCTTTTCATTTGCAACAAAAGGCATGGGTATTATGGCTTATATCCCGAAAAACTACGCCCGTCTGGAAGTCGGTTACCGCGAAAAAGCGCTGAAGCTCTTCCCCTGGGTCTGCGGACGCTGCTCGCGAGAGTTTGTCTATTCAAACCTGCGTGAACTGACGGTACACCATATTGACCACGACCACTCCAATAACCCGGAAGATGGTAGCAACTGGGAGATGCTGTGCCTGTACTGTCACGATCATGAGCACTCAAAATACACTGAAGCCGATCTGTATGGCTCGACGGTGGTCGCTGGCGAAGATGCGCAGAAAAGCGTCGGCGAAGCGAAATATAACCCCTTCGCCGATCTTAAAGCGATGATGAACAAGAAGTAACGCTGTGATACCTCAAAGCCCGGCGCGCAGTTAGCCGGGCTGACGCAGGCCTTTTCAGCCTCAGGATTTAAAGGTCGCGATAGGCTGCGGCGTAATGCCGAAGTCAACTTTCAGCTGCTGTTTACTCTTCATCACCATCTGCCCGTTGGTATCGATGGTCATATGCTGCGCGTCAACGTTGTATCGCGCCTGCCAGAGCATCACCAGCTGCAGACAGTTCTCTTTCTGTTCGTCAGTCAACGCCACGCCGTCCGGCCATTTACCCAGCTCAACCGCCGTCGCCAGGCGCTGATAAACTTCCGGCGTCATACCGTCAATAATCCGCTCAATTTCCATCTTCCGCCAACCCCGTTTGGAATAATTTGCTGAATCGTTTTTTCAACCCTTAATTTGCTCACCGTTTTCATCATTGGTGAAGCTTAATGAGGCCGAATTAACACAAAAACGCTCTCCGGTAGGCTGTGGACCATCCGGGAATACGTGCCCAAGGTGAGCATCGCAGTTTCCGCAGCGAATTTCCGTGCGCTGCATACCGTGGGAGTAATCATTAAGGTAGCGGATAGCGTCATCGCTGACGGGCTCATAAAAGCTTGGCCAGCCGCAGCCGGAATCATACTTGGTTTGCGAGTGAAACAGCGCGGCATCGCACACCAGGCAGTGGTAGACGCCATCGCGTTTGTTGTGGAGCAACCGCCCGGTGAACGGCGGTTCAGTACCGTGATTCTGCGTCACGTAAAACTGCATCTCGCTCAAATTTTTTTTGAGCTCGTCCGAAGAGGGTTTATTCGACATTGGCTTGCTTCTCGCTGTGAAAGGACAACTTTTCACGTCAATTCTAACAAAATATTAACAATGAAGCGTGCACTTTTGTTCTAAACTTAGGCGACGCCAAAAGGCAGCCACACAATTGTGATGAATATCACATTTTTATCTTCAGTGACCTTTAAAATTCCGGGCGCA
Organism: Klebsiella sp. ME-303; assembly: GCF_007910085.1. NCBI lineage: Bacteria > Pseudomonadati > Pseudomonadota > Gammaproteobacteria > Enterobacterales > Enterobacteriaceae > Klebsiella > Klebsiella sp. ME-303. The sequence goes on from NZ_VOJB01000083.1 coordinate 162,125, forward strand.
GCCCCCATATGGAATTGGGCTCAAAGGGAAAGTGGGATAAATCGACCGCGCAAAGGCATGCTCTGGATTGATTTGTCGCAATGATTGACACGATTCCGCTTGACGCTGCGTAAGGTTTTTGTAATTTTACAGGCAACCTTTTATTCACTAACAAATAGCTGGTGGAATATATGACTATCAAAGTAGGTATCAACGGTTTTGGCCGTATCGGTCGCATTGTTTTCCGTGCTGCTCAG
>NZ_VOJB01000083.1:162443-197139 GCF_007910085.1 Klebsiella sp. ME-303
AAACGTTCTGACATCGAGATCGTTGCAATCAACGACCTGTTAGACGCAGAGTACATGGCTTACATGCTGAAGTATGACTCCACTCACGGTCGTTTCGACGGTACCGTTGAAGTGAAAGACGGTCATCTGGTCGTTAACGGTAAAAAAATCCGTGTTACCGCTGAACGTGACCCGGCTAACCTGAAGTGGGACGAAGTTGGTGTTGACGTTGTTGCTGAAGCAACCGGTATCTTCCTGACCGACGAAACCGCTCGTAAACACATCACCGCTGGCGCGAAAAAAGTCGTTCTGACTGGCCCGTCCAAAGACAACACTCCGATGTTCGTTCGCGGCGCTAACTTCGACGCTTACGCTGGCCAGGACATCGTTTCCAACGCTTCCTGCACCACCAACTGCCTGGCGCCGCTGGCTAAAGTTATCAACGACAACTTCGGTATCGTTGAAGGCCTGATGACCACCGTCCACGCTACCACCGCTACTCAGAAAACCGTTGATGGCCCGTCTCACAAAGACTGGCGCGGCGGCCGCGGCGCAGCTCAGAACATCATCCCGTCCTCTACCGGCGCTGCTAAAGCAGTAGGTAAAGTACTGCCAGAACTGAACGGCAAACTGACCGGTATGGCGTTCCGCGTTCCGACTCCGAACGTATCTGTTGTTGACCTGACCGTTCGTCTGGAAAAAGCAGCGTCCTACGAAGAAATCAAGAAAGCCATCAAAGCCGCTTCTGAAGGCGCTATGAAAGGCGTTCTGGGTTACACCGAAGACGACGTTGTTTCTACCGACTTCAACGGCGAAGTTTGCACTTCCGTGTTCGATGCTAAAGCGGGTATCGCACTGAACGACAACTTCGTGAAACTGGTTTCCTGGTACGACAACGAAACCGGCTACTCCAACAAAGTTCTGGATCTGATTGCCCACATCTCCAAATAAGTTGAGATGAAAAAGTAATCTGTAAGAGCGACTTCGGTCGCTCTTTTTTTTGTCTGCAGAGATAGGATTGCACAATGATAAATAAAATTTTTGCTCTCCCGGTGAATGAAACCATTTCTCCCGTGATCTCCCGTCGCCAGCTGGACGACCTGGAGCTGATTGTCATCGACCATCCGCAGGTGAAAGNGAACGTTCTGACATCGAGATCGTTGCAATCAACGACCTGTTAGACGCTGACTACATGGCTTACATGCTGAAGTATGACTCCACTCACGGCCGTTTCAACGGTACCGTTGAAGTGAAAGACGGTCATCTGATCGTTAACGGTAAAAAAATCCGTGTTACCGCTGAGCGTGACCCGGCTAACCTGAAGTGGGACGAAGTGGGTGTTGACGTTGTTGCTGAAGCAACCGGTATCTTCCTGACCGACGAAACCGCTCGTAAACACATCACCGCTGGCGCGAAAAAAGTCGTACTGACTGGCCCGTCCAAAGACAACACTCCGATGTTTGTTAAAGGCGCTAACTTTGACAAATACGAAGGCCAGGACATCGTTTCCAACGCATCCTGCACCACCAACTGCCTGGCTCCGCTGGCAAAAGTTATCAACGACAACTTCGGCATCATCGAAGGTCTGATGACTACCGTTCACGCAACCACCGCGACTCAGAAAACCGTTGATGGCCCGTCTCACAAAGACTGGCGCGGCGGCCGCGGCGCAGCTCAGAACATCATCCCGTCCTCTACCGGCGCTGCTAAAGCTGTAGGTAAAGTTCTGCCAGAACTGAATGGCAAACTGACCGGTATGGCGTTCCGCGTTCCGACTCCGAACGTATCCGTTGTTGACCTGACCGTTCGTCTGGAAAAAGCTGCTTCTTATGAAGAAATTAAGAAAGCAATCAAAGCTGCTTCCGAAGGCGCAATGAAAGGCGTTCTGGGCTACACCGAAGACGACGTGGTATCCACCGATTTCAACGGTGAAATCTGCACTTCCGTATTCGACGCCAAAGCGGGTATCGCTCTGAACGACAACTTTGTGAAACTGGTTTCCTGGTACGATAACGAAACTGGTTACTCCAACAAGGTTCTGGACCTGATTGCTCACATCTCCAAATAAGTTGGGATGAGACAGTAATCTGTAAGAGCGACTTCGGTCGCTCTTTTTTTTGTCTGAAGATAAAGGATTGCGTAATGATTAATAAAATTTTTGCCCTCCCGGTTATCGAACAGCTTACCCCTGTACTTTCCCGCCGCCAGCTTGATGACCTGGAGCTGATCGTCGTTGACCATCCGCAGGTGAAAGCGTCCGTGGCTTTCCAGGGCGCTCACCTGCTCTCCTGGAAGCCCGCTGGCGAAGAAGAAGTCCTGTGGCTCAGCGGCAACACCCCATTTAAAAACGGCGTTGCCCTGCGCGGCGGCGTGCCGATTTGCTGGCCGTGGTTTGGTCCTTCTGCTCTGCAGGGTCTGCCCTCCCACGGCTTCGCCCGCAACCTGCCGTGGGCCCTGAAAGGGCACGATGAAGACGACAACGGCGTGGTGCTGACCTTTGCACTGAAAAGCAGCGACGCCACCCGCCAGTACTGGCCGCACGAGTTCACCCTGCTGGCGCGCTTTAAGCTGGGCAAAACCTGCGAAATTGAGCTGGAGGCGCACGGCGAATTTGAAACCACGTCTGCCCTGCATACCTATTTCAACGTCGGCGACATTGCGGCAGTGAAGGTCAGCGGTCTGGGCGACCGTTATATTGATAAAGTGAAAAATGCGGAAGAAGGCGTATTAAGCAACGGCACAGAGACTTTTCCCGACCGTACCGACCGCGTCTATCTGAATGCCGAAACCTGCAGCGTGATTCATGACGATGCGCTGAACCGCAACATCGACGTTACGCATCATCATAACAGCAACGTTGTGGCCTGGAACCCGGGCCCGGCGCTTTCCGTCAGCATGGGCGACATGCCGGATGATGGTTACAAGACCTTCGTTTGTGTAGAAACCTGCTGCGTGACCGAAACGCAGAAGGCCAGCGAAGAGAAACCTTCGCGCCTGACGCAAACCCTCCGCGTGGTGAAACGCTAACGCCAGGAAGCTTGGCCCACGGGTTAACCGCGTGTGCGCCATATCTGCCGGATGACGGCTGAAGCCCCGCGAAGTCGGGGCTTTTCTTAAACGCTTGTTCAGACCATATCCAGTGGCGTTTTTCTGGCCGGCGCCGGGTAGGCGTTATCCAGAAGCGCAAGCTCCTCATCGTTCAGCACAATATCCAGCACCGCGGCATTTTGCCTGACATGCTCAATGCTTGACGCTTTCGGGATCGCTATTACGCCCCGGTGGCTAATCACCCACGCCAGCAGAATCTGCGCCGCGGTTACGCCCCGCTCCTGCGCAATATTTTTCACAACGGTATGATTTAAAAGTCCATTGCGCAGTCGACCGGCCTGAGCCAGCGGACAATATGCCATCACCGGCAGCCGCTGCTGCTGGCACCACGGCAGGAGGTCATATTCAATACCGCGGGAGGCCAGATGGTAGAGCACCTGATTGGTCGCGCACTGTTCGCCGCCGTTCGCCTGCCAGAGTTCCTGCATATCATCGTAATCGAGGTTTGATACGCCCCAGCGACGAATTTTCCCCTGCGCAACGAGCGCGTCCATGCCCGCAACCGTCTCCTGCAATGAATAGTCCCCGCGCCAGTGCAGCAGATAGAGATCCAGATAGTCGGTATTGAGGCGGCGCAGGCTCTCCTCGCAGGCGCTGGCTATTTTGCGACCGCCAGCGTTCCACGGATAGACTTTAGACACCAGCACCACGCGCTCGCGCTGCCCGCGAATGGCCTCGCCGACAACCTCTTCGGCGCCGCCGTCGGCGTACATTTCCGCCGTATCGATCACCGTCAGGCCAAGATCGATGCCCGCGCGTAGTGCAGCAGACTCCTGCGCGCGCAGAGCCGGGTTTTCGCCCATGAACCAGGTCCCCTGCCCTATGAGCGGAACCGCTGAATGCTCGCCAAAACGGATTGTCCTTTCTGCCATGACATGCTCCTGTGTTTGATTGCACCACCGTAATGCAAAACAGGGCTTTACGCCCTGTTTTGATGCACAAATTGCACTGTAATAACGCACTATCAGAAGGAGTAAGTGATCCCGGTTGAAATCAGCCCGCTCCAGGATTTGTCCACCATCGGGCTATCGGTAATTTCGTCAGACAGGCGGGTATAGCGCGCCACGCCGTATACGCTCCAGTCGCCGAGGAAACGATAGTTAGCCGACAGCTCAAGGTACGGGTTCCAGCTGCTGTCCGGATCGTAGCTGCGCATGCCGCTGCGATTCGACTCATGCTTCGAAACACCGTAGTAGTACTCGTTCTGGTTGTCGCTGTTCCACTCCACGCCAATACCCGGCGTAAGCGTCAGGTTGCCGTTGGTATAGCGATACAGCCAGGCCAGATCCCACACGATACCGTTGCTGTTATCGAGGGTGTCCCCCGACAGCGCGGTGCGCAGGAAACCGTACTGCGTATAGTGTTCGTAGGAAAGCCCTGCCATCACCGTGGACTTACGTTTATCCAGACGGCGCATCTGCTCGCTATCGCTGTCGCCTGGCTTAAAGTACATCGGCGACCAGTAGGCGGTCACGGAGAGCTTATCGTTGGTATCATTCCACAGGTAGAGACCACCGCCCAGGCCGCGGAACCAGAAGTTATCGCTCTCGTAATTAATCACCGGCACCGGGTAAACATCAGCATCATATTGCTTGTACGGATGTTCAACGACGCCTACACCCGCCCCTAAAGTGAACTTCCCTTCAGCGTGTACGGCGGATGCTGAAGTCGCAATCAACACACCAAGTGCCAGAAGTTTGATTTTAGTCACGATCCATATTCCTGTTGTCAAATTATTAGCGCAGGCAGTTTAACGTTGTATACGTCATGCCTCAAATTCTTTACCAGTCATTACACTGAATTCACCAGATTCTCATCATCAGATGACCACCCGCTGACAGCTGAATGACAGCGTCATGACGCGGCGAAACCCGAAGTGGGAATGAGACGCTGCTTTTCCGGATGAGTTGTTGATAAGTCATTGAAATTGATTTTCTGCGCCATGCAAGTTTTCCAAATGCATCTACGCTTTAATTTAGAAGAAGTAAATGCGGGGCACGTTATCCCGAGACTTCGCCAACCTGGCATAAGGGTTGCTGGAGATTCAGAGAGCGCTGTGCAGCTTACCTCTTCCGGGAGCTCCCACTATTCATATGAACGGCTCTCAACCTGTGCTAAAAACGAAAGGACGGCATGCCATGAATATATTCGATCACTATCGCCAGCGCTATGAAGCTGCCAAGGACGAAGAGTTCACACTGCAGGAGTTTCTTACCATCTGTCGGCAAGATCGCAGTGCTTATGCTAACGCAGCAGAAAGATTGCTGATGGCCATCGGTGAGCCGGTCATGGTCGATACGGCCCTCGAACCCAGGCTATCCCGTCTCTTTTCAAACCGGGTCGTCGCGCGCTACCCGGCCTTTGAAGAGTTTTACGGTATGGAAGATGCCATCGAGCAAATTGTTTCTTACTTAAAACACGCCGCTCAGGGGCTGGAAGAGAAGAAACAGATTCTGTATCTGCTGGGCCCCGTGGGCGGCGGTAAATCATCGCTTGCCGAACGCCTGAAGTCCTTGATGCAGCGCGTCCCTATCTATGTGCTCAGCGCAAACGGTGAGCGCAGCCCGGTCAACGACCATCCGCTGTGTCTGTTTAACCCGCAGGAGGATGCGCAAATCCTCGAAAAAGAGTACGGCATTCCAAACCGCTATCTGGGGACGATTATGTCGCCGTGGGCGGCCAAGCGTCTGCATGAATTCGGCGGCGACATCACGAAATTCCGCGTGGTGAAAGTGTGGCCGTCAATCCTGGCGCAGATTGCCATCGCCAAAACCGAGCCCGGTGACGAAAACAACCAGGACATCTCGGCGCTGGTCGGTAAAGTCGATATCCGTAAACTGGAACACTACGCGCAGAATGACCCGGACGCCTACGGCTACTCCGGCGCTCTGTGCCGCGCCAACCAGGGGCTGATGGAGTTCGTCGAGATGTTTAAAGCGCCTATCAAGGTGCTGCATCCGCTGCTGACCGCGACGCAGGAAGGTAACTATAACGGTACCGAAGGGATCTCCGCCCTGCCGTTCAACGGGATTATCCTCGCCCACTCCAACGAATCGGAATGGGTGACCTTCCGTAATAACAAAAACAATGAGGCCTTCCTCGACCGCGTGTATATCGTCAAGGTGCCTTATTGCCTGCGTATCTCGGAAGAGATCCGTATCTATGAAAAACTGCTTAACAACAGCGAGCTGACCCATGCGCCGTGTGCGCCGAGCACGCTGGAAACGCTGTCGCGCTTCTCCATTCTGTCGCGCCTGAAAGAGCCGGAAAACTCGAGCATTTATTCAAAAATGCGCGTCTATGACGGCGAAAGCCTGAAAGACACCGACCCGAAAGCGAAATCCTATCAGGAGTATCGCGATTATGCCGGCGTTGATGAAGGGATGAACGGCCTGTCTACCCGCTTCGCGTTCAAAATCCTGTCGCGGGTATTTAACTTTGACCATGCCGAAGTCGCCGCCAACCCGGTGCATCTGTTCTACGTCCTCGAGCAGCAGATCGAGCGCGAGCAGTTCCCGCAGGAGCAGTCCGAGCGTTACCTTGAGTTCCTCAAAGGCTATCTGATCCCGAAATACGCCGAGTTTATCGGGAAAGAGATCCAGACCGCCTACCTTGAGTCCTACTCGGAGTACGGGCAGAACATTTTTGACCGTTATGTCACCTACGCTGACTTCTGGATTCAGGATCAGGAGTATCGCGACCCGGATACCGGCCAGCTGTTTGACCGCGAGTCGCTGAATGCGGAACTGGAGAAAATCGAGAAGCCCGCCGGGATCAGCAACCCGAAAGACTTCCGTAACGAAATAGTCAACTTCGTGCTGCGCGCCAGAGCGCACAACAGCGGGCGTAATCCAAACTGGACCAGCTACGAGAAACTGCGCACGGTTATCGAGAAGAAAATGTTCTCCAATACCGAAGAGCTGTTGCCGGTGATTTCCTTCAACACCAAAACGTCAACCGATGAGCAGAAAAAACACGATGACTTTGTCGACCGCATGATGGAAAAAGGCTATACCCGCAAGCAGGTTCGCCTGCTGTGCGAATGGTATCTGCGGGTACGTAAATCATCCTGATAGACCAGCCCGGCAGGCAGCGGCTGCCGGGCTAATAATAACTGCGAAGACCCAATGACATTCAGCGCCAGGCATATTTCAGCGCCTGAATGGCCGGGGCATAAGTTGGCAAATGCAGTACAGGAGGGCATATGACCTGGTTCATAGACCGACGCCTGAACGGGAAAAATAAAAGCGCCGTCAACCGGCAGCGCTTTCTGCGCCGCTATAAAGCGCAGATAAAACAGTCGATCTCCGAGGCCATAAACAAGCGCTCGGTAACCGATATTCAGAGCGGAGAGTCCGTCTCCATCCCAACGGACGATATTAACGAACCGATGTTTCATCAGGGGCGCGGCGGCCTGCGCAATCGCGTACACCCGGGTAACGATCACTTCGTACAGAATGACCGCATTGAGCGCCCTCAGGGCGGCGGAGGCGGTGGAGGCAGCGGTCAGGGCCAGGCCAGCGCCGACGGAGAAGGTCAGGATGAGTTTGTTTTTCAGATTTCGAAAGACGAATATCTCGATCTGCTCTTTGAAGATCTCGCCCTGCCGAACCTGAAGAAAAACCAGCAGCGTCAGCTGACGGAATATAAAACCCATCGCGCGGGATATACCGCTAACGGTGTGCCCGCTAACATCAGCGTCGTTCGCTCGCTGCAAAACTCGCTGGCGCGCCGCACGGCGATGACCGCCGGTAAACGCCGGGAACTGCACGCGCTGGAAGAAGACCTGGACACCATTAGCAAAAGCGAACCGGCGCAGCTGCTTGAAGAGGAGCGGCTGCGCAAAGAGATAGCCGAACTGCGGGCGAAAATTGACCGCGTGCCGTTCATTGACACTTTCGATCTGCGTTACAAGAACTACGAAAAACGGCCAGAACCGTCAAGTCAGGCCGTGATGTTCTGCCTGATGGACGTTTCCGGCTCCATGGACCAGGCGACAAAGGACATGGCAAAACGCTTTTACATCCTGCTGTATCTGTTCCTCAGCCGGACCTATAAAAACGTTGATGTGGTTTATATCCGCCACCATACGCAGGCGAAAGAGGTCGACGAGCACGAATTCTTCTATTCGCAGGAAACCGGCGGCACCATTGTCTCCAGCGCCCTGAAGCTGATGGATGAAGTGGTCAAAGAGCGCTATGACCCGGCGCAGTGGAATATCTACGCCGCGCAGGCTTCGGATGGCGATAACTGGGCGGACGATTCACCGCTGTGTCACGAACTGCTGGCGAAGAAAATCCTGCCCGTGGTGCGCTACTATAGCTATATCGAGATAACCCGGCGCGCGCACCAGACGCTGTGGCGGGAATATGAACACCTGCAGTCAACCTTCGAAAACTTTGCTATGCAGCATATTCGCGACCCGGAAGATATTTATCCGGTTTTCCGTGAACTGTTTCATAAGCAGACCTCAAAAGCGGACGGTTAAGCCTTTCCGGACAGCCAGCACAGACGCTGGCTGTTTTTTTACCCCGCCTTACCCGGCTCGCGCCTGTTGCAGAGTGACGGGATCAATCTCCGCCATTATCAGGTCGGGCAAGCTCTCCAGCTGGTATACCTTGCCGCATTTAACGATAATCTGCCGCGCGTTGTCGTACCCCGGCGCCCAGAGTCGATTATTCATCCGCACATCTTTGTAGACCGCGATAAGCGGTTTTTTCCACGCCGCCGCCATATGGACCACCGAGGTATCCGGCGAGATAACTAAGTCGGCCTCGGCGATAAGCGCCATGCAGTGGTGCAGCGTTTTGAACGGATTCACGCAGACCTTCTCCGGCAGGGGAATCCGGATTTCATTGCGATGATCGAGCAATATGATATTGACGTCCGGATAATCCTCGCACAGCCTGGCGATAAGCGTTGCCAGCTGCGCCTGCGACATACTGCGGTCCTGATGCCCGGCAAAAATATTAATCACCACGTTACGCCCGTTGAGCGCCGCCAGATAATCACGAACCTGCTGGCTGATATCCTGCGGAATATGCAGATCATAAGATTGCAGAGATTTTTTATCCAGCTGGAGATAATCAGCGATGAAAGAAAAGGTCTTACTGACGTGCCAGTTTTCACAGTCAAAATCAAAAGACTTGCTGTAGTGTTTAATAGAAGGCCACTTATTGAAACCCAGTACCGCTCTGGGCTTTATCTGTCGTAACAGCAGCATCCTGTGTACCGGAATATCAAACAACGACGGGTCGATTACAATATCGTACTTATTATTCGCAAGCTCAGTAATAACTGACTGAGGAACGTTATGGGTAAATTTGTGCAAATAATCCGCCGAGTCGACATTCTCGGCTTCATAGATATGGCGAATGCGAGGATTATACCGCATGACCTGACTATTGGATTTGGTCAACAGAAAGTCAACGGTCATTCCCGCCTCGTGAAGGCATTTAACCAGCGCTGAATCAACAACTACATCGCCGATCGCACCTTCATTACGCATTAACAGCACCGTTTTCGCGGAGGTTAAATCAGCTTCGCGGCGCGCGCGACTATCCCAGAACGCTTTAGCGATATAGACTCGCAGATCATTGCGTATTTTCTTAAAAAAATAATTTCGACGCCTGTTTAGCGCCCTTATTTTTTTAAACTTTCGAGGGGATCCCTGCACCGCTGCGTTTTCCATCATCATAACCTCATTGCCGCTTTCAATAGTACTGCCTGTAACCCTGCTAAGGACTGGTAAAAATAAGAAAAGTTCGCTTGATAATTAACATTATTTCATTTTTAGCTGCACCAGGATAGCCATAGCAGCGTCATTGCAGCATATTTCATTGAGGATAAAATGAGTGAAAAATGGATTTTGCAGGATATTTACGACAGCAACATTCATTAGCGCCCTCATATTTAATAAACTATTTATTTCCATTGCCGCGCGATACTGACCGAGTCCGGCACTGGATAGATAAACAGTCTGTCTGCCACCGAACGTGGCGTCCCTGCGCCGCACATGGTAGAATTGTCTTAATTGTGCTGGCGAAATTATCATCATGAAATTACAGAATAAATTACTCCGTCATTTCATTTCTGCGGGGGTGGTTGTCCTGACATCTTCATTTCTGGTGTATGAATTAGTCGCCAGCCATCGGGATATGTCGGAATACATGCGCTACATCGTCGAGAAGGGCGAATCCGCCTTTCTGTACGATAAATATCAAAATCAGCTGGTTATCTCCCAGGTCTCGCGAAAGCTGGATACGCATCCCGCGGCCGAAAAGGCCCGACAGGCCTGCGCTGGCGTGCAGACCAATGGCAACGTATACGGGCTCAATATCGCCGGGCATACCTTCCCCGGGCTTCACGGTACGCTCAGCACCACCCAGCCTTCGTGCGAGCCGTGGATTAACGATCTCCCGGCGCTGCAGGCTTTTGATGCCGCGATAGCCCAAAGCGATATTATCGCCGCACTGAATTCGGCAACGTTCAAATCAGATAAACGCTTCCGCTATTACCTCGATTTAGACAATAAATACGCGTATTTCTATTCGCCGATTGAGATAGATAGCAGCCCCGTTGATAACTGGAACTTTCTTCACGACAGTAAACTGGGCATCACTCAGTTCAGTCTTAACGGTTTACTTCGCGGGCGTACGCTAATTTCCAGCATCTATGCTGACGCGCTAACCGGACAGAATATTTTGTCGTTCTTAACCCCGGTCTATTATCGGGATCGGCTGAAGGGTATTGTGATGGTAGACGTCACTCGTCACGATATTGAGAAGCTGCTCTATACCACCGACCGCCCCCTGGTCTGGCGCTATCTCGACATCACCTTAACGGACTCGGACTCAACGTCTGAAATCCGCGTTCACCGCAGCAAGACGCATTTTTTCAGCTACGCCCACCATAGCCAGCAGGTCGCAGAAAACCTGCACATTTCGCTATCGCTGGATATGTCCTATTTTCTGCTGAGCTCCTGGAAGCTATTTTTGTTTTACCTGATATCTACCGGCGTTCTGCTGCACCTGGTACGCATGCACTTTCGCCTGTATACCGACGTTTTTAAAGAAAACATTAGTGATTCCTTAACCGGTCTGTACAACCGAAAAATTCTCTCCTCGCTGCTGGAATCGCGTATGCAAAAGCTCACCGAGCAAGGTGTAAATATCGTGTTTATGGCGCTGGACTGCGACCGGCTAAAATACCTTAATGACACCTGGGGGCACGATGAAGGCGACCGCGCCATCGTGCTGCTCGCCCAGTCCATTTCCGCCGCCATACGTAAAAGCGATTACGGTATCCGGCTGGGCGGCGATGAGTTCTTCCTGATACTGATCGATTATGAGGAACAGGAGGCGAAAAATATACCCGAGCGCATTCGCCAGCACCTGAAGGAAATTGACATTAACCAGCGCGTTAATTTTTCATGGGGGGCCTGCAGCATGGCGCCGGGGGACAGCCTGGCCGACGTCATGAAAATCGCGGATGCCCGGCTGTACGAAAATAAAAAGCAAAAAAAACACGCTTACCCGGGGCGAGAGGATTAATCTTGAGGTTTTATTTTTAAGGAAAAAAACGACATGAACGCGCCAGTAAAAGTGAGTATTCATCAGCAGCTGTTGGCGCTGCTTAACCGCGACCACGCCCGTTACCGGGTCGTGGAACATGAAGCCGTCGGAAAGTGTGAAGCCGTGTCGAAGATCCGCGGCACCGCGCTGGGTCAGGGAGCGAAAGCGCTGGTATGTAAAATTAAAGGACATGGGGTTAATCAGCACGTTCTGGCTATCCTTGCCGCCGATCTGCAGGCGGATTTAGCCCGTCTGGCCGAATACGTCGGCGGCAGCAAAGCCTCTCTGGCCAGTCCGGCGGAAGTTGACGCCCTGACCGCCTGCGTCTTTGGCGCCATTCCCCCTTTCAGCTTCCACCCCTCTTTACGCCTGGTCGCCGACCCGCTGCTGTTTGAGCGCTTCCCGGAAATCGCCTTCAACGCCGGGCAGCTTGATAAGTCCATCATCCTTGATACCGCCGACTATCTGCGTATTGCCCGTCCGGAACTGATCGCGTTTCATCGCGAAGCCTGATTGTTCCCTCTCCTGCGCCAGGGCGCGGATTGTGCCGCGGGTGAAAATCGATCGTGCAGATGCCTCAAATCGCGAGTCTGCGATAAAAAACCTGTTTACTTACGCGATTATGCGTAGAGTAAACGGGCTGTTCTTTTTTATATTCTGGCAAGGACCTCTGCACATGCTCGACACCACCCTGTTAATACTGCTGGGCCTGGCGGCGCTCGGCTTTATTAGCCATAACACCACCGTAGCTATTTCAATCCTGGTATTAATTATCGTCCGCGTCACCCCGCTCAACGCCTTCTTTCCGTGGATTGAAAAGCAAGGGCTGACCATCGGTATTATTATTCTCACCATCGGCGTGATGGCGCCCATTGCCAGCGGCACGCTACCGCCCTCTACGCTGCTGCACTCCTTCGTGAACTGGAAATCGTTGCTGGCGATTGCCGTGGGGGTTTTTGTTTCCTGGCTCGGCGGGCGCGGCGTGGCGCTGATGGGCTCGCAGCCGCAGCTGGTAGCCGGACTGCTGGTCGGCACCGTGCTCGGCGTCGCCCTCTTCCGCGGCGTCCCGGTCGGCCCGCTGATCGCCGCCGGGATCATTTCGCTGTTTATTGGGAAGTCGTAGCCAGGCTGGCAAGATAGCGCCCCGGGGTTTGCCCGAGGCCCTTTTTAAACATGGTAATAAAGGCGGTGGTCGAGTCATAGCCCAGGCTCTGCGCCGTCTGCTGTACCGTCTGCCCGCGGATCAGCATCTGCAGGGAGAGGATCAGCTGCAGCTGATGTCGCCAGCGGCGAAAGCTTAAGCCCGTCTCACGCACCACCAGCCGCGCCAGATTGCGTTCGCTCATGGCAAACTCCGCCGCCCACTGCGCCAGCGTTTGCCAGCGGGCCGGGTCGACGGCCATCATGTCCACCATCTGACGAATTTTTGGATGCCCGGAGACCGGGAGCTGCAGGTGCTCCTGCGGCTGCTGCGGGAGTTCATCGAACAGCACCTGCACCAGGCGGTTCATTGCCGGTTTAGCGAGTTCGGCCCTGCCGCGCTCGGCCATAACGAGGATAAGCTCGCGCACCAGCGGCGAAATCTTTAGCGTGCAGCAGAAATCCGGCATCGGCGCCGCGTGGGGTTCAATAAATAAAAAGCAGACCTGCGCCTCCGGCGTCGCGCGATTGCTGTGCGGCACCTGTCCCGGTACCCACACCGCGTACTGCGGAGGCACCATCCACATCGCGTTCTCCACTTCGCAGGTCAGCGCACCGTGCAGCGCCAGGATGAGCTGACCTTTACGGTGCTGATGGCGCGGAATGTACTGCTCGTCCGCGACCACCTGAATACGAAAAGCCGCCGCCGCTTCGTGGCCGCTGTCCGGGTCGTAGCCGTCCAGGCCGAGTCCGATCATGATATTGTCCGATTTTAGCGATAATCTGTCATTTTAGCTTGATTTAAACAGGCGGCAAACAGGCTATGGTAAGCGCCACGTATTCTTGTTTGAGATAGCCATGAATTCTGTTTCACCTTCTGCCGGCCGCCGTAATCTGCTATTGATTGCCGGTATTCTGCTTATCGCCACCACCTTGCGGGTCACCTTTACCGGCGCCGCGCCGCTGCTTGATGCCATTCGCAGCGAATATGGCCTTACCACCGCGCAAACCGGTCTGTTAACCACCCTGCCGCTGCTGGCCTTTGGCCTGGTCTCGCCGCTGGCGGCAGGTGTCGCCCGCCGATTCGGCATTGAACGTAGCCTGCTGCTGGCGATGATCCTGATTTGCCTCGGCGTGGGTCTGCGCTCCCTGCCCTTCGTCTCGCTGCTGTTTATCGGAACCGCGATTATCGGCTGCGGCATCGCCCTGGGCAACGTTCTGCTGCCCGGACTGATCAAACGTGACTTCTCGCAGCACGTCGCCAAAATGACCGGCGCTTACTCTCTCACCATGGGGGGCGCGGCGGCGCTGGGTTCGGCAATGGTCGTTCCGCTGGCGCTCGCCGGACTGGGCTGGCGCGGCGCGCTGTTGATGCTGATGGCATTTCCGCTGCTGGCGCTGTTTATCTGGCTACCGCAGGCGCGCAGGCAAGTCACCGCGCCGCTGACGGGGTCGGGCGCCATCCACAACCGCGGGATCTGGCGCTCGGCGCTGGCCTGGCAGGTGACGCTGTTTCTCGGGATTAACTCGCTGGTCTACTACGTCATCATCGGCTGGCTGCCCGCCATTTTGCAAAGCATAGGCTACAGCGAAGCGCAGGCGGGCTCCCTGCACGGGCTGCTCCAGTTGGCCACCGCGGCGCCGGGGCTGGCGATCCCGTTAATACTGCATCGGCTGAAAGATCAGCGCGGCATTGCGGTGCTGGTCGCCCTGATGTGCGCAGTCAGCGCGCTCGGTTTATGGTTTTTACCCGCTCAGGCGGTGCTGTGGACGCTTATCTTTGGCTTCGGTTCCGGCGCGACCATGATTCTGGGATTGACCTTTATCGGGCTGCGCGCCAGCTCGGCGCACCAGGCCGCCGCGCTGTCGGGAATGGCGCAGGCGGTGGGCTATCTGCTGGCCGCCTGCGGACCGCCGGTGATGGGAAAAATTCATGATGCCAACGGCGACTGGCATATCCCGCTGATCGCCGTGGCGCTGATTTCCGTTGCGATGGCGATATTTGGCGCGCTGGCCGGTCGCGATCGGGAGATCAACGGCTAGCGATATCAACGCCCGGCAACCGCCGCCGGGCGTTCGCTCACTGACTTGCCGCGCGTAAAAACGCGTGAACCAGCGGCGCAGGCCTGCCTTCCAGCGCATTGCGCTCGTGCTGAAATAGCGTGGCGACAAAGAACGGATGCGTCACCATTTCTACCGCCCGAATCTCACCGTCATCATCCCAGCCCGTAACCCGCAGGTCGCCCTGCTCCAGCTCGCGGGCAAAATCGGCGGCAATCCCGTAGCTGCAGTGGTAACCCTCTTCAATACTGTCGCGGCCATAGGCGCGAGAGATCAGCGTATTGGCCCGCAGTTCAATGTTGTCCGACTTTTCTACCAGCGAGCAGCTAAGCGGCGCGATAACCATCCGGCCTTCGGTATCGGTTTCCGCATGTGCGGCATCCCGCCAGCCCATAACGTTGCGCGCGTATTCGATAATCGCGTGCTGGAATCCTCCGCAGGTGCCAAGGAATGGAATGCTGTTTTCCCGCGCGTGGCGTATAGCGATAAACGCGCCTTCGGCGTTTTTATAGGGGCTGGCGGGAACCACCCAGATAGCATCGTAATCAGCGAGATCGTCAGCGGACTTTATTTCGCTGGTAGCCAGCCAGTCATAACGCAGCGGCAGCTCCAGTACGGCGGCGGCATCATCAATCGCCAGGGGAATCGCTTTATGGGCAACTACATCAGGGTTGTAATCACCAACCAGGGCAATACGCAGGAGGGAGTTCATAGCAGGATCCTTATGTCAGAGCGAATATCAGGCAACACAAGGAGCCTCAGGTTAGCGATCTCAACGGCAGAACACAATCCTTATTTTGTCTGCTTCTGAACGCGGGTAATTTAGTCTGACTGGCGCTATGGTATAGGGCAGACAAATCGCTATGGATGCATGATGAAGGACAAAATTTTGGTTAGCGCCTGCCTGATGGGCTTTCAGGTTCGCTATAACGGTAGCCATAAAGCCCGGCTGGCTAACGCGCTGTCTCGCTGGCAGAGCGAGGGGCGGCTGGTCACCCACTGCCCGGAGCTGGCTGCCGGATTGCCCATCCCCAGGCTACCGGCGGAAATCCTTGGCGCGCAGGGAGCGGATGTCATGCAAAACCGTGCGAAAATTGTTGAAAGTGACGGCCAGGACGTCACTGCGCGCTATCAGCTGGCCGCCTGGCTGGCGCTAAAAGCAGCGCAGGAGGAAGGCTGTACCGCAGCATTGCTCACCGACGGCAGCCCAACCTGCGGCAGTCAGTTTATCTATGATGGTACCTTTAACGGACAGCGCAAACCCGGTGCCGGCGTTGCCGCCGCCCTGCTTCGCGAATACGGGATAACGGTATTTTCCGAGCAGCAGTTGCCGCAGCTGCTTGCCTGGATGGAACAGAGGGAGAGTGACGATGATTCAATGTAAACGGGTTTATGACCCGCAGGAAGCGAGCGACGGCTACCGGATACTGGTAGACCGCCTGTGGCCGCGCGGAATAAAAAAAGAGGCGCTGAATTACGATGAGTGGTGCAAAATCCTGGCGCCATCGACTGATTTGCGTAAGGCTTTTCACGGCGAGACGCTTGATTTTGCCCACTTTAGCCAGCGCTATCGCCAGGAGCTGGAAGCCCACCGCGATGAAGGCGAGCGCCTGGCCGCGCTTGCCAGGCAGCAGCCGCTGACGCTGCTCTACGCGGCGAAAAACACCCGGCAAAACCATGCCCAGGTGCTGGCTGACTGGCTGAAAGCGCTATGACTTAGCCGGATGATCGCGGCGCCAGAGCGCCCATTCATCTAACGTTTCACCACTGGGTAACTTGCACTCGGTGCGCACGCCCTGCGGGCTTTGAACAGGAACCTGTTTCCCTCCCAGCTGCTGGCAGTATACCGAAGCCGGGTTAGCCATCCCTATCGGGTGTGCTTGCTGCGTCGGCTGACTCTGCGCGCATCCGGCAAGCGCCAGAGGCAGCATGACTATCATCCCCTTCATTTCCCCTCCTTAATCGTTTAAAACGGTCTTTCACCCTGAATCTCCACGGTTTCTCCATTTTAGCTGCACTTTTGCATCGTAGAGTAGCCCTGTTCTCGAATTGACCAGAGAACAGATCATTCCATAATCAATGAGTTTTCCCCGTCGCCCCCGACGGGGCTTTTTTTCCCGCCGCGGATGCAGGTATTCTCCCCCCAGATGTGTTAAATTTTGTGTATCTCTGTTAATTCTGCGCTGATTGTTTTTTAGCATCATTTGCTGGTAGTGACGATTAGCATTCGGGAGCCGTATTTCTCATGTCCGATTTTATTCTCGCTCGCGTGTCGCAAACGCTCGCTAATGAACACTCCCTCGAAACCCTGGTGCGACAGCTGCTTGAGATGCTGGAGCTGGTTACCCGAATGGAATCTACCTACCTGACTCGTATCGACTTCGACGCGCAGCGCCAGCATATTATGTACGCGCACAACAGCAGCGAAATGCAGATCCCCGAAGGGTTCTCCGTCCCGTGGAACGACTCGCTGTGCAAACGCGCGCTGGACGACCGCTGCATTTTTAGCAACGATGTCGCCGAGCGCTGGCGTTCGTGTCTCGCCGCCCAGGATTTGGGGATCGCCACCTTTTTCAGCATTCCCGTGCGCCTGACCGACGGCTCATTATTCGGCACGCTGTGCGCCACCAGCCGGGCAAGACAGCCCTATAACATTGAGGGTGAGCAGGTGATGAATCTGTTTGCCAACCTCATCTCCCATTACGTTGAGAAAGAGACGCTGGTACAGCAGCTTCGGGCGGCTAACGTCGCGCTGGAGATGCATTCGTATACCGACGAGCTTACGGGTTTGCCGAATCGCCGCTCGCTGTTTAAGCATCTTGCCGCGCAGTTTTCGCAGGCCCGGGAACAGCAGCGCAGCGTGCTGCTGATTTTTATCGATCTCGATGATTTCAAAGCAATCAACGATCGATTCGGCCATCCGTGCGGCGACAGCTTTTTGATTCAGATCGGAGAACGCCTGGCCGCCCGCGTGCGCAGCGGCGATATTGTAGGCCGTCTCGGCGGCGATGAGTTTTTAATTGTCGGTACGGGTCCCGATTCAGCCGACCAGCAGGAGTATATCGCCGCGTTACGTCAAGCGCTGGCGGGGATCTATTTCCTTGGCGAACACCGGATTAACTACCCCGGCGCCAGCTTTGGGGTGATTGAAGCCGACCCCTGGCAGATCGACGTTGAACTGGCGCTGCGCGCCGCCGATGAGGCGATGTATCAGGATAAGCAGTCTCGCCGTCAGGGACGTTTTTTTCATATTGACTAATCTACGGTGAAATCCCGTATCATAGTCGACACGACTCGCACTTACAGGGGCTCAATAATGAGACTGGGTATTCTATTTCCGGTGGCTATTTTTATCGTCGCCGTGGTTTTTCTGGGCTGGTTTTTTGTCGGCGGCTATGCGGCACCAGGCGGAGCGTAATGAAAAAAAGCACCATAATTATGCTTATTGTCGCCATCGTCGCCGTGGCAGGTACGCAATTGGGCTGGTGGTAAATCCAGGATTATTCGCGCGTCTTTCCGGCAAGGATTGCAGAATTATCTCATCTACTCAATAAGTTAAAAGCATACACTCACCTCATCAGCCGATGGCGCATGCCCGTTTTTGCGCACGGATTTAACTGGAGAAGTGAGAAATGAAAAAACCGATCGTGTTGCCGTTGATTCTCGCGCTTTGCACGCTGTTATCGGGATGTATTGTCGACCCAGGCTATCACCATCAACACCGCCACCATCATCATGACGACAGAGACTGGCGATAGCCGTGGAAACATAATAAGGCGAACTTCGGTTCGCCTTATTGCATGAAATTAGTCCCGGCGGTCGGAACCTAAAAAGAGGAAACCCAGCGGGATGGAAAACAGCAGCGTAAACACAATGCTGTAAACCGTGACCATCGCCCCCTGCAGGAAGAACATTGACGTCGTCCATTCTGAATACGGCATATTGTATTCACTCACCACGCCGCCAAAGGTGGCGCGCCCAACCACGATAAGCGCGATGGCAAAGATCGCCGCGATCGACAAAAAGAACTTCTTGCTGTTTTTATTGCTGGTGAGTTTCTGCAGAATCATCCGGGTTCCCTTTTTTCTGAGCGATAATCGGCTGTATATGTAACACCAATGCAATCAAAATTGAAGGGATTTTGTTACGAGGCAGTGACAGTCACTATAGGGCCGGTCCCGCGTACCGGCCCCCAACGATTACGACTGGAGCGTCGCCAGACGGGCGGCAAAACCGACAAACACAAGGCCTATCATACTGTTGCCGATTTTCGCCAGCTTCTTTTTCGTCTTCACGTAACGCGTGACGAAAGAGCCGGAGAGGATCAAAAAGCTCATATAGATGAAGCTGATTATCTCCAGGGTCAGCGCCAGAATAAAGAACGCCAGCCCGGGCGTTTTGGCGCCGACGTCAATAAACTGCACGAAGAATGAGACATAAAAAAGAATCGCTTTTGGATTCGTCAGGCTAAGGGTCAGCGAACGTTTGAGAATCGCGCTGCCCGGCTCGGAATCAGCAGACGAATGACCATCACGCTGGGTTAACACCGCGTAGAGCATCTTGCCGCCCATCCACAGCAGATAAATCGCCCCCAGGTAACGCACGATATTGAACAGCACCGGCGTAGTCTTGATGAGCGTCGCGACGCCGGCAAAAGCCAGAAACATCAGCACCGCATCGCCAATAAACACGCCTGCCGCCGCCAGATACCCTTTCTTAACGCCGTGGGCGATGCCGGTCTTGAGGACAAAAAAGGTATTCGGGCCGGGAACCAGGATGATAAAGATAGCGCCGACCAGATAGGTCAGGTAATTCAATACACCAAACTCAGCGAACACAACGCACTCCTTCGCTTACAACAAAAAATATGATCCCGCGCACGTTAACGCAACCGGGACCATTTTGAAAGCGCCGCGAGTGCGGAGAGCTTAATAGAGCGAAGTTTCGCCAAGCGGACGGGTTTTAAAGCGGCGGTGAACCCACAGGTATTGCTCCGGCGCGCGCAGGATCTCTTTCTCTATAACCTTGTTGATATAGCTTGCCGCATCCTGTTTATCTTCGCCAGGATAGTCGCTCATGACGTCGCTGATGTGCAGGCTATAACCTCTGCGGTCCGCTTTACGCACCATGCTGATGGTGAGCATTTTCGCGCCCGACAAACGAGAGAGTACGTAGGTACCGTTGGTCGTTGCTGCCTGCTGTACCGAGAAGAACGGAGCAAATACGCTCCCCTTCGGGCCGTAGTCCTGATCCGGCGCAAACCACACCGCTTCACCCGACTTTAAGGCATGTACCAGACCGGATAAATTACGACGGTCAATCATCGCCTTGTTCGAGCGCAAACGACCGCGCGTCTGCACCCACTCCATCAATGGGCTATTGTGCGGACGGTAGGTCGCCATCATCGGACGACACAGCCCCATCGTACGGCCACCCAGTTCAAGCGACATAAAGTGGACGCCAACGACCATCACGCCTTTTTGCTCGCTCAGGGCATTATTGAGATTGACCATGCCTTCCACGTCAAACCATTTCTTAACGCGCTCATCGCTCCAGAACCATGCCATCCCTGTTTCAATCAGACCCATCCCTAGCGACATGAAGTTCTGCTCGATAAGCTTTTCGCGCGCCGCGGGCGACATGGTGGGAAAGCAAAGTTCGAGATTGCGTCTGGCGATATGCTCACGGCGTTTCAGGA
This sequence comes from Klebsiella sp. ME-303, assembly GCF_007910085.1. Classification (NCBI taxonomy): domain Bacteria; kingdom Pseudomonadati; phylum Pseudomonadota; class Gammaproteobacteria; order Enterobacterales; family Enterobacteriaceae; genus Klebsiella; species Klebsiella sp. ME-303. Next base: position 183,003 of record NZ_VOJB01000083.1, read on the forward strand.
AGCGCCGGGATGCGCGACCGGCGCTGGTACCGATAAGATGCAAGACGGGATAAGGAAGCTGGACGATGAGCCAGAGCACGCTCAGGCCAAACCAGGTCCCCCAATTACGGGGATGAAGAAGTTTTTTATTAAAAGCGCAAGACATGTTTTTTCCTGTAAACATTAGAACATGAGGTAACGCTTAAGGAAAAAACGAGTCCCTTCATCTGTCATTAGGCGGTACGTGTAGCAGTTCAGACAATAATAATCCTGGTAAATTCACTCCGGCAAGTAAAAAAAGAGGTCAACAGAAAAAAACACAATACCAGCACACCTGTAACAAAATGTAAATAAAAAAGTGAATAATAAACCTCAAATATCCACCACAAGAATGATTAACGCGCTAATCATTCAACATAAAGTATGCGTCTTTTCCAACCAGAACGTCGCTGTGGTAACCCGCAGGCCGCAGCTGAAGCCGCGTCGAGGTACGGCTGCATCCAGATGAGATCGGGATAGCCTCTGCTTTCTGTTATCCTTTTCACAACGTTTGCAGACAGGCTATTCCTTTATCTTCCATAAGCCTCACTGACATAAAATAGAAATATTAAAAATGAGTGTCAGCGAAATGACTAAAATAAGAATCAGCTTATTTTACTTTCCTGACAATAATTAATATTTATCGACAATTATCCATATCGCCGGTGGGCTATTTCAGACTTTTTACCTCCGTTGCTTTAACAGAACAGCAGGCAATAAAGTTCAAATGCCTTTTATGACGTTGAAAAAAACGCAACATAGATAAAAATCTCGGACGATTCTCGCGCTTCAACAAGCCATTGCCGACAATTTTTAGCGCCTGTTTAAAACCTTCATCTTTCATCAACCCTCGCGGCGACATCAGCGACATCGGTCCATGATGAATGCTTACGGCATCAAAGCCGGTCCGTTGGAAAAGCGTCTGCCAGGCGGCGGCGCTCAGCGGGCTGACGTGGGATTTCACCACCCCCTGCAGCTGCCGCCGGGTGTCCTCTCCCAGCGCATCCTGCGTATACATGATATCGTGCGTCAGCAAACGACCGCCGGGCTTAAGAACGCGAAAATATTCCGCCACCAGTTTCTCTTTGGCTTTATCCGCATACATGGTGAGCATCGCTTCATTTATCACCATATCAAACGTTGCATCGGCAAATGGCAGCCGAGCGGCATTCGCCTCCATCACTATCACCCGATGATCCACACCTTCGCGAACGATATTTTGCCGGGCTTTCGCCAGCGCGTCTTTATCCATATCGATGGCGTAAACGCTGCAGTGAAAACGCTGCGCCAGCTCAATAGAGGTTGTCCCCATATTACAGGCTACCTCCAGAACTTTACTGTCGGCGGTAAAACCCGCCTGCTGAAATAGCCACTCTGTGGCTTCAATGCCGCCGGGGCGTAAGCGGGTTTTCCCCAGGCTTGCCAAAAACGTATGTCCGGCTTTTTCGCTTGCGTTCATTTGTCTCTCCTCACTCCCTATAAGATGCATTATAAATACAACATTAAGGTTAAGGAGGGAATAATGATAATGAATTTTATTTTCATTAAGAAGAAAGGGAAAGAAATGATGCAATGAGGGGAAAAATCTATTCAATATTTAACAATAACTTATCGTTACTATGGGTCTGTATGGCCCTTATCCCTGTCGCGCTTTATTGAAATGATAACCATTCTCATATTAACATATACCGTATTGATCAACTCTCCTGAACCTGGCTATGTCACCTTCTTCCGCCATCGCCTCTCCGCTGACGCTTGCCTCGCTCTATAGCGACCATCATGGCTGGCTGAAAAAATGGCTTACCCATAAGCTGCAATCCGCATATGACGCCGACGACGTAGCGCAGGACACCTTTGTCCGAATTATGGCCGGCGAGTCGCTGTTGACGATTCGCGATCCAAAATCTTTTCTCTGCACGATTGCCAAACGGGTGATGATCGACCTGTTCCGCCGCAACGCCCTGGAGCGCGCCTGGCTCGACATGCTCTCTCAGCTACCGCCAGAGCTCTCTCCCTCACCGGAGCTACGGCAGAGCCAGCTCGAACTGTTACAGCAGATTGATGCCATGCTGGACGGGCTTAACACAAAAGCCCGGGAAGCGTTTTTGCTCTCGCAGCTTGAAGGGCTGACCTACGCCGATATCGCCAGTCGCCTGGCGGTTTCCGTCAGTTCGGTTAAGAAATATATCGCGAAAGCCACCGAGCACTGCCTGCTGTTCCGTCTGGAGAATGGCCTGTGAAACCGACGCTAAGCGAATCCCGTCGTCAGGCGCTGCGTTCCGCCTCGCACTGGTACGCGGTCCTCAGCGATGGGCGCGTCAGTCCGCAGCAGGAGGCCCGCTGGCAGCAGTGGTATGAGCAAAACAACGAAAATCAGTGGGCGTGGCAGCAGGTAGAAAACCTGCGTCAGCAGATGGGGCAACTGCCGGGCGGGCTGGCCAGCCGTGCTCTTCACGATAGCCGTCTGGCGCGTCGCCACGTGCTGAAAGGGCTGATGCTTTTGCTGGCGGCCGGAGGCAGCTGGCGGCTCTGGGAGTCCGAGCTGGCGGAGGGCCTCCGCGCCGACTACCGGACGGCGAAAGGGATACCGCGCCCGCAGCGGCTTGCCGACGGTTCGCTGCTGACGCTGAATAGCGAAAGTGCCGCCGACGTCCGTTTTGACGCGCGGCAGCGCATGGTTCATTTACGCTACGGCGAAATCGCCATCAGGACCGCTCACGACAGCCGGCAGCGGCCTTTCCGGGTCCAAACGCGGGAAGGCACTCTCACCGCGCTCGGGACCGAATTCACCGTCCGTCAGTTTGCCGGCGGCACCCGGCTGGCGGTACAGCAGCATGCCGTAGAAGTGGTTTTACCGTCCGGCAGCGCCCAACGCGTTAACGCCGGGGAAAGCCTGTGGTTTACCCGCGATCGCTTCGCCGCCCTGGTTAAGCTCAACGGCGACGAGGATAGCTGGATCCGGGGCGTGCTGACCTTCCGCGACGCCCCGCTGAGCGAAGTGGTCGAAACCCTCGCCCGCTATCGCTCCGGGGTGCTGCGCTGCGATCCCGCCGTGGCCGATTTACGCCTGAGCGGCACCTTTCCGCTGGGCGATCCTGATGCCATTCTGCAGGTTATCGCGCAAACGCTGCCGATTACATTGCGGTCTGTCACCCGCTACTGGGTCACACTCGTTCCAGCCTGAGAAAAAAAATCGAAAAAATTCTCATTCTCCATTGTCCCTTTTCCCCTGCTCGTTCGACTTATCTGATGAATATAACCAAAAACGATGGTGGAGAAGAGATGACGCCTTTACGCGTTTTACGCAAACCGATGCCTCTGGTGATGGCAATCCGTTTAAGCCTGCTGCCGCTAGCGGGGCTGGCCGCCGCGCCGGTATTCGCCGCCGCGCAGTATGATATTACCGCCGGGGAGTTAGACCACGCCCTGAACCAATATGCCGCCCGCAGCGGTATCACGCTTTCCGCCGACGCCAGCCTGACGCGCGGCAAGCATAGCCCGGGCCTGCACGGCAGCTTTGAAACCGAAGAGGGTTTACGCAGGCTGCTGAACGGCAGCGGATTACGGCTCAAGCCGCTGGGCAAGAACGTCTGGACCCTGGAGCTGGATCCCGCGCCCGTCACTGCAGAATCCACCCTCACCGTCGTCGGGGACTGGCTTGGCGACGCGCGCGAAAATGATGTCTTTGAGCACGCCGGCGCCCGCGACGTGATCCGTCGGGAGGATTTCGCCAAAACCGGCGCCGCCACGATGCGCGAAGTGCTGAACCGGATCCCTGGCGTCAACGCGCCGGAAAATACCGGCACCGGCAGTCACGACCTGGCGATGAACTTCGGTATTCGTGGCCTCAACCCGCGGCTTGCCAGCCGTTCCACGGTGCTGATGGACGGTATCCCGGTTCCCTTTGCCCCCTACGGCCAGCCGCAGCTTTCGCTGGCGCCGGTCTCGCTCGGCAATATGGACGCCATCGATGTCGTGCGCGGCGGCGGCGCGGTGCGCTACGGGCCGCAGAGCGTCGGCGGCGTGGTGAACTTCGTCACCCGCGCCATCCCCGAGGATTTTGGCATTCAGGGCGGCATTGAAGGGCAGCTCAGCCCCACCTCTTCGCAAAACAACCCGAAAGAGACGCATAACCTCGCGATCGGCGGCACGGCGGACAACGGTTTCGGATCCGCCCTGCTTTACTCCGGCACCCGGGGCAGCGACTGGCGCGAACACAGCGCCACGCGGATTGATGATGTGATGCTGAAAAGCAAATACGCGCCCAACGAAGTCCATACCTTTAACAGCCTGCTGCAATACTATGACGGCGAAGCCGATATGCCCGGCGGCCTCTCCCGCGCCGACTACAACGCCGACCGCTGGCAGTCCACGCGTCCTTATGACCGCTTTTGGGGGCGCCGCCAGCTCGCCAGCCTCGGCTACCAGTACCAGCCGGATGCGCAGCATAAATTTAATATTCAGGGGTTCTATACCCATACCCTGCGCAGCGGCTACCTGGAACAGGGTAAGCGCATTACCCTCTCCCCGCGCGAATATTGGGTCCGCGGCATCGAGCCGCGCTACAGCCAAAGCTTTATGATCGGCCCATCCGCCCACGAAGTCGGCGTCGGCTATCGCTACGTCAACGAATCGACCCACGAGATGCGTTACTACACCGCGACCACCAGCGGCGAGCTGCCCAGCACCGCCAGCCCGTACGATCGCGATACCCGTTCCGGCACCGAAGCCCACGCCTGGTATATCGACGATCGCGTGGATATCGGCAACTGGACGATTACGCCAGGTATGCGCTTTGAGCACATTGAGTCTTATCAGGACAATAATCTGCTCGGCACCCGCGAACGGGTCAGCTATAACGCCCCGCTCCCGGCGCTGAATGTTCTTTATCACCTCACCGACAGCTGGAATCTTTATGCCAACACAGAAGGCTCATTCGGCACCGTACAGTACAGCCAGATTGGCAAGGCTGTGCAAAGCGGCAATGTGGAACCGGAAAAAGCGCGAACCTGGGAAGTCGGCACCCGCTACGACGACGGCGCGCTGACCGCAGAGATGGGGCTGTTCCTGATTAACTTCAACAATCAGTACGATTCCAACCAGACCAATGACACGGTCACCGCCCGGGGTAAAACGCGTCATAGCGGCCTGGAAGCGCAAACCCGTTACGCCCTCGGCGAGCTTTCACCCGCGCTTGATAATCTCTCTGTCTACGCCAGCTATGCGTACGTCAATGCTGAAATTCGCGAGAAAGGCGATACCTACGGTAACCAGGTTCCCTTCTCGCCGAAGCACAAAGGCACCTTTGGTGTCGATTACAAGCCCGGCAGCTGGACGTTTAACCTCAACGGCGACTTCCAGTCGAGCCAGTTTGCCGATAACGCCAATACCGTTGCCGAAAGCGCCGATGGCAGCACCGGCCGCATTCCCGGCTATATGCTGTGGGGCGCTCGCGTGGCCTATGACTTTGGCCCGCAGATGGCCAATCTCAACCTCGCGCTGGGGGTGAAAAACATCTTCGACCATGCGTATTACACCCGCTCGTACGACGATAACAACAAAGGGCTTTACGCCGGTCAGCCGCGCACGCTGTACCTGCAAGGATCAATGAAGTTCTGATGATAGAGCGTTGCCGGACAGCGCTATTCGCGCCCTGTCCGGCAAGCTGGAGTGAATAATGTTTAACCTTGTTCGTCTGTGTATTTTCAGCCTGCTGTTTCTGGCGGGCCCGCTCTTTGCCGCCACCGTACAGGATGAGCGCGGTCGCTTTACGCTTGATAAAACGCCGCAGCGTATCGTCGTGCTTGAACTCTCCTTTGTCGACGCGCTGGCGGCGGTTGACGTTAGCCCGACAGGCGTGGCCGATGACAACGATCCATCGCGTATTCTGGCGGACGTACGCGCACGTCTGAAGCCCTGGCAGTCGGTGGGCACCCGCGCCCAGCCTTCACTGGAGGCCATCAGCGCGCTGCATCCCGATCTGATCGTCGCCGATAGCAGTCGCCATGCCGGAATTTACGCCGCCCTGAGGCAGATTGCCCCGGTGCTGCTGTTGAAATCGCGCAATGAAACCTGGGAGGAGAACCTGCAGTCAGCGGCGATTATCGGCAAAGTAGTGGGTAAGGATAAGGAGATGCAGCAGCGTCTGGCGCTGCATCGGCAAAAAATGGCGGCGTTTTCCCGACAGCTGCCGGCTGGCGCCAGCGTGCTGTTTGGCACCTCCCGCGAACAGCAGTTTAATCTTCACTCAACGCAAACTTATACCGGCAGCGTGCTGACGGCGCTTGGCCTGAAAGTTCCGCCGCCGAGCGGCGGCGCGCCGATGGCGGCGATAAATTTCGAACAGCTGCTGGCCCTGAATCCGCAATGGCTGCTGGTCGCTCATTACCGTAGTGAAAGTATCGTGAAAAAATGGCAGCAGGACTCCCTGTGGCCAATGCTGCAGGCCGAGCAGAAAGGGCAGGTCGCCGCCGTCGACAGCAACAGCTGGGCGCGGATGCGCGGGATCTTCGCCGCCGAGCGTATTGCCAGCGATATGGTTAAAATTGTCCACCACCGGGCGGTTGATATCACGCCATGAAACCGTTCCGTCGCGCGTTTTTTATCTGGGGATGGCCGCTGCTGGCCCTCAGCGGCCTGTTCTGGCTGAGCCTGTTCTGCTATTCGCCCATCCCGATTTCGCCGCTCAACGCCCTTCACGCCCTGCTGGCGCCTGAGTCTCCTTCGCTTGCGGAGGCGCTGGTGCTTAATCTGCGCCTGCCCCGCAGCCTGGTGGCGGTAATGCTCGGCGCCTCGCTGGCAATGTCGGGGGCGTTATTACAAACGCTTACCCATAACCCGCTGGCATCGCCTTCACTGCTCGGCATTAATAGCGGCGCGGCGCTGGCGATGGCGCTGACCAGCGCATTCAGTCCGGCACCGCTGGCGGGCTTTTCGCTGGCGCTGATTGCCGCCTGCGGCGGCGGAATAAGCTGGCTGCTGGTGATGAGCGCCGGCGGCGGCTGGCGTCAACAGCAGGATCGCCAACGGTTGATCCTCGCCGGTATTGCTCTCTCGGCGCTATGCATGGCGTTGACCAGAATGACCCTGCTGCTGGCGGAAGATCGCGCCTGGGGTATTCTTACCTGGCTTGCGGGCGGCGTTTCCCACGTGCGCTGGGCCGAGTTCTGGCAGCTTTTCCCTTTTGTCGCGCTGATTACCCCCGGCGTATTCCTGCTGGCCAACGCGCTTAATCTGCTTAACGTCAGCGATACCGCCGCCCATTCGCTGGGGGTGAATTTGCCGCGCCTGCGCCTGCTTATCAACGCGGCCGTGTTGCTGCTTACCGGCGCCAGCGTCAGCGTCGCCGGACCGATTGCCTTTGTTGGCCTGCTGGTCCCGCATCTGGCGCGTTTTTGGGCGGGTCACGATCATCGTACTTTTTTGCCGGTCAGCGCCCTGCTGGGCGCCCTGTTTATGCTGCTGGCGGATATGCTCGCCAGAGCGTTGGCCTGGCCGGGTGAACTGCCCGCGGGCGCGGTGCTGGCGCTGGCGGGCGGGCCCTGTTTTGTCTGGCTGGTCAGGAGACGCGGGTGAAACAACGCATCGTGTTTTTATGGCTCGCGCTCACGCTGTTAACCCTGTTCTCGCTGCGGATGGGGGCGATCCCGCTGCCGTGGCGAGCGCTGCTCAGCGGATGGCATGCGGACAGCGAGTATCACTACGTCCTTATGCAATATCGCCTGCCGCGCGTGGTGCTGGCGCTGATTATCGGCGCCGCGCTGGCGGTTTCCGGGGCGCTGGTTCAGGGTATTGTGCATAATCCGCTGGCCTCGCCGGACATTCTGGGCATTAACCACGGGGCGAGCCTGACCTCGGTGGCGGCACTGTGGTTTTTACCGTCCCTGCCCCTGCCGTGGCTGCCGCTGCTGGCCTTTATCGGCGGAATGGTGGCGATGGTGATACCGCTCGCCCTTGCCGGTTTTTCTCGCCCAATGCGCCTGGCGCTGACCGGCATCGCGCTGTCGGCCTGCTGGGCCAGCGTGACCGACTACCTCTTACTGTCGCGGCCGCAGGAGATCAATAACGCGCTGCTGTGGCTGACCGGAAGCCTGTGGGCCAGAGACGGCGCATTCGTCATCATCGTCCTGCCCCTGCTGGCGATTTTGCTGCCCTTAAGCTTCGCCCTCAGTCGCGATCTCGACCTGCTGGCGCTAGGCCATGAGCGCGCGGGAACGCTCGGCGTCAACGTGCGCTGGCTTAACGGCTACGGCTTAACGCTGGCGGTGGCCCTCGCGTCGATCGGCGTCGCGGTCTGCGGTCCTGTCGCCTTTATCAGCCTTGTGGTGCCGCATCTTGTGCGTCGCCTCTTCGGCGGCCGCCATCGCCGTTTATTGCCGCTCTCTGCGCTCACGGGCGGACTGGTTCTGCTGCTCGCCGATCTGCTGGCGCGAACGCTGCATCCGCCGCTTGAGCTGCCGGCAGGCGTGCTGACGGCGATTATCGGCGCCCCCTGGTTTATCTGGCTTCTTGTGAGAATGCGTTAAATGGAACTGCGAATAGAAAAGCTAACCGCTGGCTATGGCGGCAAGCGCGTTATCAACAATCTCGATCTGACGCTACCGGGCGGGAAAATTACCGCGCTGCTGGGGCCAAACGGCTGCGGTAAATCAACGCTGCTGAAGTGTTTCTCTCGCCTCCTGACGCCCATCGCCGGCGAGGTCTGGCTCGATGATGTCCCCTTAAACCGCCTCTCCGCCCGTCAGCTAGCGCGGCGACTGGCGCTGCTGCCGCAGCAGCATCACGTTCCGGAAGGCATCACCGTACGCGAGCTGGTCGGCTACGGCCGGAGTCCGTGGCTACCGCTGTGGGGGCGGCTTTCCGCGCAGGATCGACAGCAGGTCGACAGCGCGCTACAACGAACCGGCATCGCTGCGCTGGCGGAACGACCGCTGACCGCCCTTTCCGGCGGCCAGCGGCAGCGGGCTTTTCTGGCGCTGCTGCTGGCGCAGGATACGCCGCTGGTGCTGCTCGATGAGCCAACGACCTGGCTGGATATTCATCATCAGGTGGCGCTAATGACGCTGATGCGCGAGCTGCAGACGATGGGCAAGACCGTGGTCACCGTACTGCACGACCTGAACCAGGCCAGCCGCTACTGCGACCATCTGGTGGTGCTTGAAGGGGGCCAGGTGCAGGCTCAGGGCCTGGCGGAAACGGTACTGACGCCGGAGATGCTGCGGGAGATTTTTCACCTGGAGGCGGAGATTCACCCGGAGCCGGTGTCGCAGCGCCCGATGTGCGTGGTGAAATAACCCGGGTAAGGCGCGCTGCGCCCTACCCGAAGTTGATCAGTAGGTGTGGAAGTACTGCTGGATCACCTGCGGATTTTTCGTTTGCGTCAGCGCCGTCATCAGCAGGATGCGCGCTTTTGCCGGGTTGAGCGAGTCGGCTACCAGCCCAGGCTGGCCGTCATCAACCGGCACGACGCCGCTGCCGGTACGCGAGGCGCGAACCACCACGATACCGGCTTTTTCCGCCTTTTCGATCCCCGCCGCGCTGCGTACGGAGACCGACCCCGCGCCGGTGCCCGCATAGATAATCCCGTCGGCATGGTGCGCGATCGCCGCGTCATACATATATTCAGGGTCATCCTGATAGCCATAAATAATGACCACTTTCGGTAGCGCGTTAAGATTGCGGACGTCAAAAACCGAACGCACGGTGTGAATTTTATCCACGCGAGTTTCGAACTGCGGTTTGCCGCTCACGATAACGCCCAGATAGCCCTCTTCCGGCGCCTTGAAGGTATCCAGCGTCGTGGCGTTGGTCTTAGTGACAAAACGCGCCGCGCCGATGCGGTCATTAAGCACTACCATTACGCCGCGGCCCTTCGCTTCCGGATCGGCCGCCACGGTCACCGCTTCCAGCAGATTCATCGGACCGTCGGCGCTGATAGCCGTGGCCGGACGCATTGCCGCCGTGAAAACGACCGGCTTATTGCTTTTTACCGTCAGGTTGAGGAAATAAGGCGTCTCGTCCAGGGTGTCGGTACCATGGGTAATCACAACGCCGTCCACATCATCGCGGGCCAGCAGTTCATTGACGCGCTTTGACAGTTTGAGAATGATGTCGCTGGTCATATTTTCGCTGCCGATATTAGCGACCTGCTCGCCGTCAACGCGTGCGACTTTGCTCATCTCAGGCACGGCATTAATCAGCGTCTGTACGCCAATCGCGCCGGCTTTGTACCCGGTAGTCTGGGTATTGCTGGCCGCTGAACCGGCAATCGTCCCTCCGGTCGCGAGGATTACGATATGCGGCAGACGCGTCTCACTCGAGGCGAAAGCGCTTATCGCCAGTAACGTAATTGCCAGTAATGCTCTAAAATTCATCATGACTCATCCCAAAATAGATATTAAATAAATTCGCGCAGAGAGAATGCAAACGGCTTGCCAGGATTTAATGTATTTTACTCGGTAAAAATGATTAACTATCGGACAAAAAAGGATTTTTACTTCGCCCGGAGCGCTACTTTGGTGCAGGGACGCGCTAAAAATGGGCAGGATAAAAATGCGAAACCCGAATGGACTTATTCAATCTATTTTGTCATGTCGGCATCGCTATCAACGAAATAGAGCAAAACGGTGCGGGTAATGCGATGGAGAAAAACGATGCATAATATCGCCTTAAAATCAGCATTGATGCTTACCACCCGCGTCATACAAATTATTAACCCTGAATTACACCTGCATATGCAACGAACGGCGCTGATCGCGCTGGAGCTTGCGCAGGCGTCAGGGCTCTCGCGTCAGCAGCAGCAGACGATCTTTTGCGCCGCGCTGCTGCACGACATTGGCGTTCTGGGCGATAAACGAGTGTTCTCCTCGCTGAACGCTATCGATAACCTCAACGATCCGCATCAGCACCGGGGAGCAGAAATGCTGGCCGGGTTAGCGACCCTGGCCCCCATCCTGCCGATTATCCGCGATCACCATTTTAGCCCACACCACAAAGGCAGCCTCGAACAGCATATCGTCTATTTCGCCGACGTGTTTGAACGCCTGCTTGCTGGCGATAAGCACGCGACAACCTTTCAAACCGATATGATTATTGGTAAATTTCGCGCGCTTTACCAGGCGATAGATCCGCCGCTGTGCCAGACTTTGTGCCAGCTCGCACAAAAAGAGCATTTTTGGCTGCACCTCAATCCCGGACATATTCAGCGAATGCTGGAGATCATCGGCCCTATCAACCATGTTTATATCGATATCGACGGTCTGAAAGATATCTGCCTGTTAATTGCCAAAATCGTCGATACCTACAGCAGCTTCACCGCCAGCCATAGTCTGAAGGTCGGGCGAATTTCGCGCACCCTCGCCGCTTATATGAATCTGCCGGAGATGGAGTGTAAGAAAATTGAGATTGCCGGCTATTTACACGATATTGGCAAAGTACACATTCCGCTGAAAATCCTGGAGAAACAGGGCGAACTGAATGACGAAGAGCTGCTTCAGGTGCGGGAACATAGCTATATGACCGGCGAAATTCTTAGCACCTTCAGCGAACTCGGCGAAATAATTAACTGGGCCGCGAATCATCATGAAAAGCTGGATGGCAGCGGCTATCCGCTTCATCTCAATGAGCATTACCTGCAGCTCCCGGATCGGATTATCGCCATCGCGGATATTTTCACCGCGCTTACCGAAGACCGCCCCTATCGCCCCGGAATGAGCCGTCAGCAAGCGTTACAGCTGATAGAGAGTGATGTTATAAATGGCGCGCTGGATAAAGACGTGTACCGCATTTTGCATCACCATGCCGAAGCGCTGCACGCTATTATTACTCACACGCTGCACCCGTAATCACCGCTTTTTTTCCGGTGAAGCCGGAGTGTGACGATAAAAAAATAATTAATTCATCTGCACGCAAGGAATATCCGGTGAGAATCGCCACCATGACTAACTGGGCCTACGGGATCACCGTCGCCCTGACCCTCGCCTCAGGCATCGCCATGCTGATGGCCTCAAGTGCGGATAATGCCGAACGCCGCGCCGTCGAACAACGCCAGGCGTTTGACCAGCTAAGCGAAGAAGTAGAAAGCGGCGCCTGGGAGCTTTCCGATCTCGCGCGACTTTACATCATTCAAAAAAATCAGGATGTGCTGCAGGAGTACCGGCAGCAAGCCCAGGCCACCGCCGCCATTGAACATCGTCTGGAAAAGCTGAAAGACAATGGCGCAACCGCTGAAGAGCTGGCGCTGCTGCGCGAGGGTTTACAGATAGCCGATGAACTTCAGGATGAGCAGCAAACGGCGCTGGCGCAGGTTGCCAGGGGAGAAGAAAAAGCGGCGGTCAGCCTGCTTTACGGCGCTGCCTATGAGCAGGAGCTCGAGCGGGTCCAGACGCAGCTCGATCACTTTCGCCTGATGCTCGAAGGCCGGGTGAATAAAACCATTGCCGAGGCTACGGAGAAGTCACGGATCTGGCGTACGCTTTCTGAGATCATGGTTGGGCTCACCGCGCTAATGTTCCTGTTTGTGCTGGGGTTTATTCTTAAGCGGCGGGTGCTCTATCCCGTCGTTCGCCTGAGCGACGTGGTGCAGCGGCTGGCATCGCAGGATTATGCGGTTGAGACGCCGCAGTTTACCCAGATTGATGAAATTGGCGATATGGCCCAGGCCATTCGCATCTTTCGCGAGAACGGGCTGGCGCGGCAGCGGCTGGAACAAGAGCGCGATGCGGACTGGGCGGTCCGGGAGCTGCTGGCGAGGATGACCCAGCGCTTGCAGGGCTGCGAATCGTTCGAGGATGTGATCAAGGTTGCCGAACTGTTCGCGCCAAATATCGCCCCGGAGATCCCGGGCCGGCTGTATATTCTCGATACCGATCCCTGGCAGATGCGCTGCGTGGCGCAGTGGCTTTCTCCGCCGCTTGAAGCCGACGTCTTCCATCCGGATAACTGCTGGGCCGTGCGGCGCGGGCTGAGCCATCCGCCGGTCAACGGTGAGCCGGATATCGCCTGCTATCACCTGTCGGAATCGCAGGCTCAACGGTCGCTATGCGTGCCGCTGATTGCGCAAGGAGAAGCGATTGGTCTGCTCTCCTTCAGCAACGTCACCTCCGCGACCGCCCCGTCCCGCGCCTATCTTGAACTGATGGCCGAAGCCCTGGGTCTGGCGCTGGCGAACCAGCGTTTACGCAACGCGCTGCTGGAAAAGGCGCTGTTTGATTCATTAACCGGCCTGCGTAACCGCCACCACCTGGATGACGCTCTGCATACTCAAATGAGTCTGGCGGTACGCAACGGTACGCCGCTGAGCTGCCTGATGATCGATATCGATCACTTTAAGGCGATTAATGATAGTTATGGTCACGAAGCGGGCGATCTGGTCATTAAAAACGTCGCGGCGATTATTCAACGTGCGGTGCGCGATATTGGGATGGCCTTCCGCTATGGCGGCGAAGAGTTCCTGGTATTGCTGGGCGGAACCGATGAAGAGGCCGCGATGGCCTGCGCGACCGACATCTATCACAGCGTCCAACTGCTGACGCTACGCTATGGCCTGGCTGAAATTGGTCAGGTCGATGTGTCCATCGGCATCGCCAGCTACCCGCAGCATACGCAAAGCGATAGCCTGCTGCGCGCGGCTGACGCTGCGCTCTACCGGGCAAAAGAGCTGGGGCGGTCGAGAATTGTGAGCTTTGGGATGTTGAAGGCGGATTGAGTCGACAGTCACACCACCGCGTAAAACTGGACGAGAGACCGCTATACCCCTCCTTTTAGACCCGCGTAACGGACGCGATTCCCCCCGGAGAATAAAAAAACGGGAACCCATCGGCTCCCGTTTTTGTTTAACCCAGAGACTGGATTACATGTTCGCGATAATCGCGTCGCCAAACTCTGAACATTTCAGCAGCTTAGCGCCTTCCATCAGACGTTCAAAGTCATAGGTCACGGTCTTAGCGGCGATTGCGCCTTCGGTGCCTTTAACGATCAGGTCTGCCGCTTCGAACCACTGCAGGTGGCGCAGCAGTAGTTAACCAATAACATCATTACTTGTTGATTTAAATAGAAAAATAGGTATTTTTGATACGTTATTAATGTGTTTAACCTAAGCCCTAACCTATTGAAATTCATT
>NZ_VOJB01000084.1:0-1356 GCF_007910085.1 Klebsiella sp. ME-303
AGTATTGAGCCTTCATGAATGAAGGCTCAATACAAACATCAGTTTTATCAAAAAAATAAAATGGGGACGAGAAGGTCGGCTTTGAGCGAAAAACGGACCTTCAAATCCGAACCGGTTTAATTGATTAACCTTGGCTGTCAGTCAACCCATCGTTAGCATGAATCCGATCGAAAATTCCTTATCGCATTTTTTACAAATACGCAGTGGCAAGAAAGATAGACTCTGGCTCGTGACAAGTAGAGTTGTTCATTTGTATAAAGAGACTTCGCCTTCAGGACGCGTTTTGAACCTGCGATGCATCCACAGGTATTGCTCAGGGGCACGGAGAATTTCACGCTCGATGATCTTGTTCATATAAGCCGCTGCGGCGACCTTGTCTTCCCCTGGATAGCCTGACAACGGATTGCTGATATACATGTGATAACCTTTTTTATCGCTACGTCGAATCATGCTAAGTGTGATCAAGTGTGCACCAGCGAGTTTTGACAGAGCATACGTTCCGTTCGTCGTGGCTGCTTTTTTTACCGAGAAAAAAGGTGCAAAAACGCTTCCCTTAGACCCATAATCCTGGTCTGGTGCAAACCACACGGCTTCACCGGCTTTCAGCGCATGAACAAAACCAGATAAATTACGTCGATCAATCATCGCTTTATTTGAACGCATACGCCCTTTTGTCTGCACCCATTCCATTAATGGATTATTGTGTGGGCGATAAGTTGCCATCATAGGATGACATAAACCCATTACTCTTCCACACAATTCAAGGGACATAAAATGAATACCGACAACTATTACTCCTCTGGTCGCACCGGTCAGGTTTTCAAGCCCTTCGACATCAAACCATTTTTTGACTCTCACATCGCTCCAGAACCAGGCCATTCCTGTTTCCATCAGTCCCAGCCCGAGAGAAACAAAGTTTTTATTGACCATCTGGCTCCGGGAAAATGGTGTCATCTCGGGAAAGCAGAGTTCGATATTTCTAATCGCAATTCCTTCCCGGCGTTTCAGAAAGGGTCTGGATATTTTTCCAAGGCCAGAGCCCAGAATGTGTAAAACCGGGTAAGGAAGTTGAACGAGAAGCCACAGCAGACCCAAACCAGACCAGGTAAGCCAGTAGCGAGGATGGAGTAAATTATGAGTAAAAGTCTGTGCCATAAATTTCCTTAATGCTAATGAAGGTTATAACGCAAAAGGAAAATAATGAGAAAATTCGTCTTTAGCGATACATTTTGTTTTAGACAGTTTAAATCTGTCTAAATTCAGAAAAACAAATAATTTTGCAATTACTGGTAAAGGATTTTAAGAGTCAGGAATGAATTGTAAGCCAGCAAAGTTATGCCGTCACAAATTCATGGG
>NZ_VOJB01000084.1:1370-13555 GCF_007910085.1 Klebsiella sp. ME-303
AAATTGTCTTCTTGATTCATCATCCTCAAGGTACTCAAAAGAAAGAAGGCGAATTTTGGTAAGTTTATAGAACCACTCGCAATCGTTTCGTTGAATAATTTCGCCTGGTTTGAAACATATGCCTGATACTTCCCGGATAATCGCATATTTGCCATTACTAAACCTGACCCTGTGGATACAGAAAGGTTGACCGGCCTGCCCATGACAGCTTTTCGAAAGGATATGCCCTTCAATAAAAACAGATTTTTTAGATTTCATCATCATGCCCTCGACAACTGCAGTACAGGAGAAATGTTGTCATTTCCCGACATCATTTACGTTAAGTGGCAGAAGCTGATCAGCCGCCGATACACCAGCATTCTGATGGTTTGAACAACAGTCCGCAGGCAGGGCACTCCAGAACTGCATCTTTTCTTAGTTTACCTGCTTTCTGATCAGCTCTGTATGCGCATACCGGGCAGGCAACATGAACCGACCTTTCTTTAAAGTGCCTGAGTCCTTTTGTATAAGACATAAATAATTCTCTGAGGGATACAGTAATTATTATACGCTTTAATATAAAAATAACTGGCTTAAGTTATGTTAAATTATGACTAAATCAAGATATCAGATATTGAAAATTGAACGTCTGATTTATGATACAATACCCTACCCTTCCGTGAGAAATTTATGATGAAATCAGAAGACACCCTTGACTGGTACCCGGCACAGCTACCGCCAGTGAAAATTATTCTTGGCGAAGCCGTGCTGGCTGTGGGTAAACAGGGCCGACCGATTAATACCCGAACCTTGCTGGAATACCTTCAGGTCATGCAGGACAAACAAAAAAGAAAGGATGACAAAATCGCTATGCAGACTGCGATTGATGTTCTCAGGGATAATCAGCGCATTAACGGCAGACGTTAATGCGCCTCCGGGATCGTGTCAGTTCTGAATGATCTCAACCGTATGGTTTTGTCCATCATCCTGCAGCGGTATTCTGTCATCAGGGAGGAGAACACCATCCAGTGTCACGCGATATTTTACGTTGCCGCGTGAGACACTTATCTGATAATGGCTTTCGCCATATTGATAGGCCATAGAAAAAGACGGCCACTCATCCGGTAACCGGGCATGAACACTAAAGTCAGTACCGGAACGTTTTATCCCCAGTAATTCCTCAGTAAGTAAACGCCAGGCCCAGCCTGCGGAACCGGTATACCAGCTCCATCCTGCACGTCCGGTATGGGGAGCGACGCTGTAGACATCAGCACTCATGACATAAGGCTCAGCTTTATAAATCCCGACCAAGCCCGCATTCAGAGTATGATTTATAGGGTTGAGCATTGACCAGAGTTGCCAGGCACGTTTGGCATTCCCCATCCGGGAAAATGCCATCACGGCCCAGATGGCGCCATGAGTATACTGCCCTCCGTTTTCCCGCACACCGGGCAGGTACCCCTGTATGTAACCCGGATTTGGACCGTGTCCATCAAAAGGAGGCGTTAACAGTTTGATCAGTCCCCCTTCGTTATCCACAAGGTGCTTATCCAGCGCCTGCATGGCCTTTGTGCACCGTCCCGGGCTCGCGGCCCCGGACAATACAGACCAGCTTTGCGCAATCGCATCAATCCGGCAGTCCTGTGAGGCTTTCGACCCCAGGGGAGTACCATCGTCAAAATATCCGCGCCGGTACCATTCACTATCCCAGGCGTGGGCTTCGAGATTGCTTTGCAGGCGCAGAGCCTGTGAACGGCACATCGAGGCGATACTTTCATCCAGCCGGCGCTCCGCCAGCGCGGCAAACCGTTGCAAAATGTCGTACAGGAAGAAGCCCAGCCAGACGCTTTCGCCTTTGCCTTCGATACCCACCCGGTTCATCCCGTCATTCCAGTCACCAGCCCCCATCAGCGGCAGGCCATGTTCCCCGAACCGCAGCCCATGTCGAATAGCTTTGACGCAGTGTAACCAGAGTGTCTCTTCGGTGCCGCTGATGACCGGCGTGTCATAGACAGACTCTTCACCAGGCTGAAGCGAGCGTCCCTCCAGATAAGGAACGCGTATTTCCAGTGCATCCATATCCCCTGTCGTTTCCACATAGTGGCAAACGGCAAGCGGCAGCCAAAGATAGTCATCGGAACAGCGGGTACGCACGCCGTTGCCGTGTGGTGGGTGCCACCAGTGCTGCACATCCCCCTCGATAAACTGCCGTGATGCACAGAGTATTATCTGTTCACGCATCCGGTCCGGAGCAGCGTGGCTCAGAGCCAGCGTATCCTGCAGCTGATCGCGAAAACCAAATGCACCGCCAGACTGATAGTAGCCACTCCGGGCCATAAGACGGCAGGCGACCGTCTGATAAAGCAGCCAACCATTAACCAGTAAATTTACGGACGTGTCGGGGGTATTAACTACGATTTTATCGAGAACATTGTGCCAGTGATTATGAATCCGGTTCAGCTCCTGGCGGACCGTATCCTCGTTCATGTAGCGGGCCAGCGTCTCCTGAGCACAAACATCATTCTCCTCTGCGCCGAGGATAAAAATAAACGTCCTCTGGTCCCCGTCAATTAATGTAACCGCCGATTGCACCGCTCCGCAGGGATCCAGACCGGCCCCCGTCTTACCAGAAAGCTTTTGCAGTTTCATGGCCGAAGGGGCGTGAAGGGAACCATTACGGCCAATAAACTCCCGGCGATCCCCTGTCAGAGAACAGTCATTACCGCTGACGGCAAAAAATGCAGTTCGGCCGCCACCATTATCACCATAAAAGTTATTCGCAAGCACCCCGCAGCCACCGGGCGTTCTGGCCACATGTGTCACAATGTGAGGGGCTGAGCGCGTTCGTGTTTCTCCGAGCGTCCACTCTACATAGCCTGTGACGGAAAGTTGACGTGTCCGTCCCGAGGAGTTACTGAGCGTCAGGAGCACCAGTTTAACCGGATCTTCTTCAGCAACCAGGACCGTCAACTCGCTGTCTATACCACTCTCACGATGGGCAAATACGCTGTAGCCAAAACCATGGCGGGTCAGGTAGTCACCGTGTCCGCGAACAGGTAAAGCCGTCGGCGACCAGCACTCCCCGCTCTCTTCATCGCGCAGGTAAAATGCCTCGCCGCTGCGATCGCTCACCGGATCGTTCTCCCACGGCGTCAACCGGTATTCATGGGCATTCTCATACCAGGTATAGGCCTGCCCTGCCTCTGAGATCACACTGCCAAAACGAGAATTTGCCAGTATGTTCGACCAGGGAGCCGGTGTAAGCGCATTTTCCCGAAGGACGATCTGATACTCCCGCCCATCCTGAGAAAATCCACCGTACCCATTGAAATGGCATAACTGACTGGTATCAGGGCTCCAGTCCGTATGTTGATTACGCTCGCGCACAGCACGCGGAATGAATGCCCTTGCCGGCGATTTCAGGGTATGAATACGCTGGTTAAGCTGCTCATTAATACCCCCTGCGCGGTCATCAAGATAAAGACAGGCCACGCTCATCAAAAGCAACTTATCCTCAGCGGAGAGATGCTCACCGTTCCGGACAAAAAGCCCGCCCTTTTTATCCAGCAGACTGGCTTCAGACCCGGCATAAATTAACTCCATAATCTGATTTTGTAATCCCTGCTGGTAGCCGCCGGGGCTGTTATTCAGGATAACCAAATCAACATCCAGCCCTTTCTGTCTCCAGTAACGGTGTGCCTGAATCAGTGTGGTCACTGAGGTGATACTTTCCTCGCTGGTTATACTCAGCAGCACTATCGGCAGATCCCCTGAAATTGCCCAGCCCCACAGTCCGGACTGGCCACGCCGGTTGCGGCCTATCGCCTGGCCTTCGGCGCGCAGCTCCTGGACAGGGTAAAGCACAGCGCTGGCGAGACTATTGAACAACGTGGCATCATCTTCACTGGCGTTCATCTGGCGCAATACCACCAGACTGTGAGACCAGGCCAGTTCAAAGACGCGATCGGCAATAGGGTAATCGCGATATTTCTCCAGCAACGCCAGGCTCTGCTGACGGGTCTCGCTGATGCCATAAATGATATCAATCGTAACCGGCTGCCCTGGCTGCAGAATGATGGCGTTGCGAATTGCCAGTATCGGATCCAGCACCGAGCCCGACGTGTTGCCTAGCATCCCTCCCGTCTCTATTGCCTGTGCATTCGCAGGGTTTCTGCCACGTCCAATAAACCTTGCCCTGTCCGTTTCAAACGACACGTTATGTCGGTTATCGCCGTGCACCACCATCATGTGAAACAGGCAAGGGCCCGGTTCATCCGGTGAGCGCGGGCGCCGGTGGCAAAGAATAGCGTCACGCTCAGGAGCCAGCTCAGTCTGAATAAACAAATTGCTGAATGCCGGGTGTGCCAGATCGCTGGCATCAGGTGCCAGTACCACTTCAGCATAGGTTGTCAGCTCCAGAGAGCGAGGCTTACGACCACGATGAATCAGTGTGAGCCGTCGCAATTCAACATCATCCTCCGGAGAGATCACCACCTGAGTTTTGACGCTGAGTCCCCCTAAGCTTCGTCTGAATTCTGCCCCCGCATCGGTGAACAACACTTCCTCGTCTTGTCCGCTGGTGTAGCCTGTTGGTTGCCAAGTATTGCTCCACACATCTCCCGTCTGGGTATCGCGGATGTAGCAGAATGCTCCCCAGTTATCACGGGTGGTATCACTGCGCCAGCGCGTTAGTGCAATATCATTCCAGCGACTGTAACCACCGCCGCCCGCGGTCAACATCAGATGATAATGGCCGTTGGACAGGAGTTGAATATCCGGGGAGGGGGTATCCACGCTATAGAAAATACGGGGTTCATAGCGAACGGGTTTGACCATGCCCTCATGAGATTCAAAATGACGGCGCGGACTGTACAGATCGACCGCATCCGGCACGCGCTCCTGTAACAGCAGACTCGCTGACCGGAATACCGTGCTGGACATAAAGCGTTCAGTCATGGGGGCGTCAAGCAGCACATGAGCCAGCGCCTGAAATGCCATACCCTGGTGATGCGCCATCCAGGACTGTACCACCGCATAGAGCTGACCGGTTGCAAGACGTGAGGGGGTATAGTCCAGCGCTTCATAAAAACCGTATTCTCCGCGTGCACCATTTTTTTGCAGCCTGAACAGGTTCTCACAGGCTCTCTGTGGGGAAACCATCAGCGCCAGCAGCGTGGCGTAAGGAGCAACAACCATGTCATCGGCAAGTCCCCTGCGTAGACCGAGCCCCGGTACGCCAAATGCCTGATACTGATAATTATGCTGAACATCAAAAGCATGATAGCCAGACTCTGAAACACCCCATGGTACCCCGCGTTCTTTCCCCCAATGAATCTGGCGCATAACCGCCGACTGACTCATTTCATCGAGCAGGCTGCCGGGCCAGGTGGGCATCACCAGATTCGGCATCAGATATTCAAACATGGATCCGCTCCATGACATCAGGGCAGTTTCATTATCAATCGTGGTAAACAATCGACCCAGCGCGTACCAGCTTTTAAGAGGCAGCTGATTAGTCGCAATGGCAAGAAAACTGGTCAGGCGGATTTCAGACGGCAGGAGATCGTAGTGGCTTTTGTCAGGCATATTGGTGTCACAGTTATAACCGACGCTGAGCAGACTGGTTGCTTCACTGTACAGAAAGGCGAAATCCATCCGGGCATGCTCATCCAGCCGCTGTTCCAGCTCGGTGATAATATTGAGTCGCATTCGGGCCTGCTCCGCCACTGACGCCGGAGGCGTTCCTGTACCGGTTAATGTCGGACGGGCAAGCTCGCTCAGCGTCGGCAGCGTCTGTTCATTCCAGGATGCAGGCAACCAGCCAAGCAACAGAGACCACTCATGGCAAAGCTGAACCAGTTGATGCTCCAGATGTCCAGCCCAGCGCATCTGAAGAGGAGATCCCTGATGACATGCGCTGGTCAGATGGTTGCACTGGGTGCGCATGCTTTTCAGTTCGCTGAAAAGCGCCTGCGGAGAGAGCGACACAGCGTTCAGGCAATGCTTGCGCAGCAGTCTCAGGCTGTCAGGTGGGTTCTTACCCCACTGTTTTTCCAGAATATCCAGCGTATCGTTCAGTCCTGCCAGTATCTGTTGGTTGCTTAAAACAGGCTGATGACGCATGGCGGACAGGCCTGCACGCAGGGTCAATAAATGCCCGGCCATATTGCCGCTGTCGACGCTGGAGATATAGCGTGGACTTAGGGGGGCCAGCGTACGGGTGTCATACCAGTTGTAGAGATGGCCCCGGTAGTGCTCCATTTTATCCATCGTGTCGAGCGTGAGCGACACGCGCCGGAGCACCTCTCCGCCAGGCAGGTAGCCAAAGTCCCATGCCGTCAGGTTAGCCATAAGTGAAAGACCAATATTGGTAGGAGAAGTTCGGTGTGCCACCGTCGGTTGTGGTATTTCCTGATAATTATCAGGCGGAAGCCAGTTCTCTTTTGCTGTGGCAAATGTTTCAAAAAAAGCCCAGATTTCACGGCTTGTCTGGCGTAACAGCTGTTTTTGTTCCTGATTAGGCGAAAAAACCTTACGCACGGGCTGGCGACTCAGCCAGCTCATCAGCAGCGGTGCCACACACCATACCAAACCGATCGGTAACGCAATCCCCAGCAGCTGTGGGGCAAATTGTCCGGTCAGTATTGTCAGCGCCACGCCACCGGCAACGTTCAGCCACATCGCCTGATAAAAACGTGCAACAGTGGGTCTGGCCTGACTGCTGTCCTGGCTGTGGCTGACCCACTGGCTGAGGTGACGCCTGCTTATCCCCAGTCGCCATAGCGTCACGGCGATCGCTTTCAGCGAATATCCGGCTTCGTGCGGCAGTATCGCAAAATTAAGGCTGATACCTGACAGACGCTTTAGCGCGCCCGCCCCCACCATTAACAGATGCGGCTTCACGCGGCGACGCAGAGGTTTATGCAGAAGGTCGTGGCTGATGCAGAGGATGGCTGGCAACAGCCATATCAGCAACAGTATGCCCAGCCAGTAAACCGGGTTGGGTACCCAAAGCAGAGCGAAGAACAGCAATATCAGTAAGGAGGGGGCGACCAGACTGCGACGTAGATTATCGAGTAATTTCCAGTAAGAAAGCGCGGTCAGCGGATTCCTGACCCGGGTTCCATCGGCTTTTCTGACGCGTGGTTTTAGCCAGTTAAGCAGTTGCCAGTCACCCCGGATCCAGCGTGAACGTCGTGCAACATCCGACAGATAATTATTAGGGTACTGTTCGTACAGTAACACCTCGCTCAGCAGACCCGAACGTGCATAGCATCCTTCAAGCAGATCGTGGCTGAGTACCAGATTTTCCGGGCAGATGTTGGTAGTGGCCTGCATAAAAATATCAACATCGTAAATCCCTTTGCCCACAAACGAGCCTTCCCCAAAGAGATCCTGATAAATATCCGAAGACATCATCGAATAAGGGTTATTGCCCGGTACGCTGCTGCGCAGGGCTGCGTAACGCCCCTGACCGTTGCGTGGTATCTCCTCCGCAAGACCGGGCTGTAAAATACCGAATCCTTTGACAACCCTCTGGCGTACCGGATCATACTCAGGCGTATTCAGCGGATGCGCCATCGTCGCGACGAGTTTGTGTGCCGTATCGCGCGGGAGCACCGTATCGCTGTCCAGGGTAATGACGTATTTTATGTGACCCGGTAAAAGGTGGGCAGGCATCTCTGCAACGCTGACGAATTGCGTTCCGGGATGGCGCAACCAGCTGTTCAGTAACGCCAGTTTTCCCCGCTTGCGTTCATAGCCCATCCACGCTCCTTCCGAGGGGTTCCATTCAGGCTGGCGATGTAACAGATAAAAACGTGGTCGGCCGGAGGGGTAGCGGCGATTAAGCGCCTGCGTATCGGCGATAGCCTGTCTGAGCAGCGCGTGACTTTCCGGCGAGGGTTCATTTTCAGAATCAGCAAAATCAGTGAGCAGCGCGAACCTGAGATTTTCGTTTTCATTCCCCAACCAGCAGACTTCAAGACTGGTGAGGAGCTGGCTGAAACTTTCGTGGCTGGTCAACATGCAGGGAATGACTAACATGGTGGCACTGTCAGCGGGAATACCGGCTGAAAAATCCATCCCCGGTAAGGGTCGAGGAACGCGAAAACGGGTGGTTGCATCACTGAGCAAATCGCTCATTAACTGAGTTAATGCGATAATCAGAGGTAATATCACCGCGATCAATAGCCAGTCTGCGCCCTGCATGGCGGTTTCGTGCAATATTGCTGCGGTCGCTGCGGTTGTCAGCAACGCCAGGCTTCCAAGCCATGACAGCAGGGTTATTCTGTTGAAACTGTGCCGCAAGCGTATGAGCCTTGAGGCGTCTGCCAGGAGATGAATATCCAGCGCCTGTCGACCTTCGCCCGCAAGATAATAACCAACATGATGTTCCTGTGTATCGGGCGCTTTTTCCTCTGAAAGCGCCAGCACCTTCTCAGCAACCTCAGGCTCGCTGAGACCGCTGTCCCTGGCCAGAACCTCAACTACGTGCCGGTAATGATCCCGGGTATTGAAGTGCATCCGGGGATAGATGCCGGCAGGATCATTGCGTAATGCCTGTTCGACAACGCTTATCGTTTCGGCGAAATCAGCCCAGTCCGTTTCACTCAATAAACGCAGGCCCGCGATGCTGTTACTGACGGACAGCTGGCTGGCGGCAAGCTGCTGATTGAAACTATGTATGAGAACGTCAGTGGTGATCCCCTGTTCCCGAAGGCACTGATCAACCCAGGTCAGAGGTAACGACAGCGCGTTGCCATGCCCCTGCAGGCGCCGCACCAGCTCTGCGACAAACGCACTGGTTAACGGAGGTCGGGAGCGCGCCATATCGGCAACCACCATGATTAAATCACCAGGCGCACTCTCTGCGCATTCGACAATCCTTGTTATCCACGTATCAGCAAGGTTTCTGTCCTGCTGCGCTTTTATCACTTCCATACTGATACGACGAAGATTTTCAATCAGCGCAAGGCGCAGCATTCCCGGTAACGCCCAGACTTCACCCAGCGTCAGCGGCGTCACCTGTTGATAGGCAGTGAGATAGCTGGTCAGGCTGGCGGCATCCCAGCGGCCATCGCCGTGAGCAATGGCCTCTGATGCAATATGATAAATTCGTGGGCAATTCAACGGCGATACAAGCGACGGAAGACCTTTGCCAAAGCTTTTCGGCAGATGCTGGCGGACAGTGCGGATTTGTTCCTCAATCAGATAATAATTGTCCAGCAGCCATTCACCGGCGGGCATGATACTGGTCTTTTTACCCGCGTTAAGCTCATAGCAGTTTTGGGTAATGACGGCCTCATTGTCGCCAAGCCGTTTCAGAAGATAATAAGGATGCCTATCCGGTGATACTTTATGAGTCCGCGCCAGCTTCTGGCCGTAGCGTTCCATCTGGACGGTCGAAAAGAGTTCTGACCGCGGCGAGCTTTCACCGGCAGGATTGTTCGCCGAAAACGTTATGTTTTCGGCAGCATTCATCAGAATACGGGAGCGGTTAAACCACGCTCTGGGGATCATTTTCATAGCATTGCTCTGATGCGACGTTAGCGCGCAGGAGCAGTTGCGAAATCAGTTCAGAAACGTTCTCTCAGGATGGGCGTCAGGCATCAGGGATTTAACAGCTGCCGGAATCTAACATAAGTATAGGACATGAGCTCTGTTCTGCGGTTTTGGTCGAGCTAGCGTCGGGAGATAAACAGAGCCTTACATCCGGGGCAAAGCATGGTCTGGTTGAGCCGGATTTTTGACAACGGTTGTACTGATTTTAAGCCACAAACAGGACAGGCAGCAGTGGCAGTAGACGCACTGCTGAAGAATTTCATTGCGTAATTGATAACAGACATAACCATTAACCTTTCAATGAATGAGCTTCACCGTACCACATGTGGTTAAGTTTTAATCTATCTATTTTGACACACTGAAAATCAGGAAAGATAAATGTTCGCAGCCACAGGCCCCCTGAGACCGTTTATCCGGCAAAACTCTATGCGGCTTCCAGGGATGAGTAATTCTGATTCGCGAGAGTTAACGGCTGAAATGTGAAGCAGAACGTCTTTTCGTCCATCAGATGGGATGATGAGGCCTTTACCACTAAGAATATCAAAGCTTTTGACAATTCCTGTCATTTTATGGGACAAGTCAATTCCTTATTGAAAACACGTAAAGACTATACATTGAAAATGGCATTCAGCCACTTTTATTTTCCCTACAGGACCTCTGGACGGCTAAAAGATAATTTGCTTATATCGATTCCCTGTGCCTTAATGAATCCCATCAGTTCGATGTACTAATGAAAGTTAGAAATTTTCCGGGCAGTTCTCATTACCAGGCGCTATCGTTGATATCCCCTCTTTTGAGTCCATATGTTTAATCCTATACGTTTACTATCAATACAATCATGTATAACGGAGTCAGTATGACCTCTAGAATTATGGGCCTGGTTAAATGGTTTAACGAAGACAAAGGTTTTGGCTTCATCTCTCCTCTTGATGGCAGCAAAGATATCTTTGTCCATTTGTCTGCACTTGATGGCGACAACTTTAAAACTTTATTTGAAGGTCAGAAAGTTGAATTCGCCATTCACCGCGGAGACAAGGGTCCTGCTGCTGCAAACGTAACACTTTGCGATAAATAAATCATTGTGGGTCTGCGATAACTATAAAGGATTATTCCTGAGTAGACAGATCCATAACTTAAATCAGATGAAAGTCGTTTATTCATAATATCTGATCAGCATATTTTTCAAAATTATGAGTATGCTAACCGATGTGATGAAGTGCAGTACTACTGCATAAAAAGTCTAAAAGCACAAACTAACCACATGTTAAATAAGAAGTGCGTAATGGCTTTGACCTTAATGGCATCTGCCAGTTAATATCCACGAGAGAACAGGGTAATAGAATATGATTAAAGTCCTTGTTTTCTTTAATGCTGAATCCTGTAAAGTCATGACCGTTCTGGAAGGTATATCCTCTATCAGGCAGGAATATCCAAACGGTGAAGAAACACATCTTCGGATTATGTCTGCAGGTTTTCCTTCCTTAACTGGCGATCATGGTATTGTTTACGTGGCTACTGACAGGGAGTTAACGTCACAGGAGATACTTGATGCGGCCAGGAAATATTTATAGCATTTTTGTCATGCTCTCTGCTCCACGTTTAATTGCATGCTTACCCTATTTATCAGAATCGAACAAAAATGAGTTGAAAACATTTATGGCCTGCTAACAGCAGGCTTTTTTTTTACATTACACTTTTTTAGAAACACCTCTATAAAGAGAGAGTAATTCGCTACCTTCTGACAAAATGCAGGTGTCTCTCCCCTGCGTGCCATCTTGCCATTTGTGAAAAACCTTGCTAAGTGGCGGCGCTGTCTCTCCTCATTTTAAATCTCATCAGGTGTGACTGAAGCAATAAGTTATGAGGATATAAAAAGGCTCTCCGGATGACTCCTGGCATCATAGTTTTAAGTACCTTCAAAAACGCATGGACATTTCGTAGGAGTTGTAATTTAGTTCTTACACATTCTTCTTAATTTTTTCTTGCGACAAGAGATTTATATAAGTAGTCTAAACCTCGTTAATAACAATATGTCCCAATCGCATTAAAATGCTCAGTAAGAAAAATCGGGTCGATGAGCAACCGTCGACATTGGTATTTGCTGAACAACGAAAAAACTTTAAAAGGTCTCTTTATGTCAGATGCTCTAACACAGTTAAACAATATCCGTACCTTACGTTCTCAGACTCGTGAAATGTCATTAGATGTACTGGAAGATGTTCTGGAAAAGTTTAAAATTATTCTTATAGAACGACGAGAAGAAGAGACATTACGTCTTGCAAATGAAAGTCAGCGCCGCGATAAACTGGAAACACTTCGTCAGATGATGCTTGATGAGGGTATCGACCCCTCCGAACTTTTAGCTGCTATTGGCTCTCCGGGTAAGGCTAAAAGGACGCGCTCCCCCCGCCCCGCGAAGTATCGATATACTAACGAAACTGGAGAGTCAAAAACATGGTCAGGTCAGGGGCGAATGCCGAAGCGGATCTCAAATCTGATTGCTGAAGGTGGGGAATTAAAAGATTTTGAAATCAGCTAAAAAGAGCCGGGTAAAACCCGGCTCTTTTTTGTAAATGCCGCAAGTTGCCTTAGAGAATAGTCGAGAAACATTTAGTTCCGTCGATGTAGCCGAGGCGCTGTTT
>NZ_VOJB01000085.1:0-28447 GCF_007910085.1 Klebsiella sp. ME-303
GATAGAACGTAAACCGTGTGATACGAGTATGCCTCCTAAGCCAGCACGCTTGAGTGCAGCATTCACTGTCTGGCTGTTCATCGGCTGGGTAGGCTTAATGCGACTGGAAAAGATAAATTCTCGATTACCACTTAACGGCTTCATCATCTCCAGTATCGCAATTGCTTCATCTGACAATGGAACAGTATGGTCGCGGTTCATTTTCATGCGTGCTGCAGGAATCTTCCACTCTCGCGCTTCCATGTCTACCTCTTCCCAACGAGCTTCAGCCGCTTCGGCAGGGCGGGTGATGGTAAGAAGTTGCCACATGAACAGGCATCGTGTTGAAAGGCTAATGCTGGCCGTACGCATCGTCTGCATCAATTGAGGTAGCTGATCCGGTCGAATGCTTGGCATGTTCTTCTTCTGCGGCTTCTCAAAGGCTTTACCGATATTAACGCTGGGAACAGCATCAATAAGCCCTGTGTTTTGGGCATAGATCATGACCTCATTAATGCGCTGGCACAGGCGACGAACGGTTTCCAGTGCTCCTCTGGCCTGAACCGGTTGGACGGTCTGAACCAGTGTGTGAGCTTTAATATCTGTAACGCTAACGTCGCCAATCGCAGGAAAAACATCTCTCTCAAGAGAGCGCCAAATATCCTCTGCGTAGTCTTCGGTCACACTGGCTTTCTTCACATTCCACCAACGTTCAGCCACGAGCTGGAAAGTATTAGTTTTGGCTTCCAGCGAACTGCGAAGTTGTTCTTGCTGATGTTCCTGTGGGTCGATTTGTTTCGCCAGGAGAGAGCGTGACTCTGCTCGATAGTTTCTGGCATCGGCAAGGGTAACTGACGGGTAGGGACCTATGCTCTTCTTTGCTCGTTTCTTGGTGACAGGACGAATGTAGCGAAACTGCCAGATTTTACTCCCGCTGGATTTGATGAGTAGCTCAAGGCCATCGCCATCATAGAGAACGTAGTCCGCTTCTTTGGGTTTAGCAGATTCGATTTCCTTAACGGATAGAGGTTTGGTTTGTCTTGCCATTGCCGGGTTTCCATAGTTTTAGGCACCTCGAAAACAATAAAGCTTTACGAGGTGCCTAACAAGGTGCCTAAAAGGTTCGGATTTAATTAGTTGGCATCAGACTTCGCGGGACAAATTCAAGGCACAAAAAAGCCCGCAGGGCTTGCGCCGTGCGGGCTCTTAGGACTTCATCGGATGACTCTGGTAATCACCGATGGAGAATTTTGGTGGAGCTGGCGGGAGTTGAACCCGCGTCCGAAATTCCTACATCCTCGGTACTACATGCTTAGTCTGTCTTTACATTCGCCTGGCACCTGCGGACGGACACGCCACTACCAGACTAGCCTGATTAGTTTTAACGCTTCAACCCCAGGCAGGGCTTCCACGCGATCTCTTTTGGGTTTGACCTCTCTTTGATCCCCGTCTTAAGAGCGGAAGCTAGGGAGAGAGGGCTCAGAGCAGGTTATTAAGCTGCTAAAGCGTAGTTTTCGTCGTTTGCGACTATTTTTTTGCGGCTTTTTACGAGGCCAACCGCCCCTCGGCATGCACCTTGGGTTTCGCAAATCCCGTCGAATCCAGAATCAGCCCCAATGTGTACGGTGAGTATAACAGATTTATGAATGTGCTTACCAGTCCTCGTTTTGAGGATTATGGCGTCAGATTGGGTGAAAAATCAGCATCAACAACGATATAGCATCAGGGCCAGCAAAACTGACCCTGACAGGAAGGGGAATTAACGACCGGCGTGTTTCATAATTCGGGCTTTATCTACCGCCCACTCACGGTCTTTGATATCGGTACGCTTGTCGTGCTGTTTTTTACCTTTTGCTACGCCGATTTTGACTTTGCACCAGGCATTCTTCCAGTACAGCGAAAGAGCAACCACGGTGTAACCTTCGCGGTTGATGCGCCCGTACAGGGTATCCAGTTCGCGCTGGTTGAGCAGAAGCTTACGGGTACGCGTCGGGTCGCAAACGTAATGAGTGGAAGCAACGGCCATTGGCGTAAAGTTGGCGCCAAACAGATAGGCTTCGCCATCTTTTAAAATGACATAGCTATCGCCAATGTTG
Source organism: Klebsiella sp. ME-303 (assembly GCF_007910085.1). Taxonomy (NCBI): domain Bacteria; kingdom Pseudomonadati; phylum Pseudomonadota; class Gammaproteobacteria; order Enterobacterales; family Enterobacteriaceae; genus Klebsiella; species Klebsiella sp. ME-303. The sequence goes on from NZ_VOJB01000085.1 coordinate 2,076, forward strand.
GCTTTACCTGCGCGGAGAGATTTTACTTCCCATCCCTGCAGGGCAAGACCAGCCTCGTATTCATCTTCGATAAAGTATTCATGACGAGCGCGTTTATTCAGCGCAATGGTGGCTGATCCAGGTTTGTGGGCTTTTTTCTTAGTCATAGTATCCTGAAGTCATCGTCTTAAAACAGTCGTACCTCAATCTTCCCGCGAGGCGTAATGGGCTATCTTAGCACGAGTTGCGGTACAGCGTTTTTTTTAGCAGCAGATAAATGATATTATTTACACCGTGTTTATATGTGGAACCTGCTATGCCTCAGATTAGCCGTACCGCCCTGGTGCCGTTCAGTGCGGAACAGATGTACCAACTGGTAAATGATGTGAAGTCCTACCCTGATTTTCTGCCGGGCTGCACCGGTAGCCGGGTTCTGGAGCTCGGTCCGACGCAAATGACCGCGGCGGTTGACGTCTCCAAAGCGGGTATCAGTAAGACCTTCACAACGCGAAATACGCTGACCAGTAACCAAAGTATTCTGATGAGTCTGGTCGATGGTCCGTTCAAAAAGCTGATTGGCGGCTGGAAGTTTATTCCCTTAAGCCCGGAAGCGTGCAAAATTGAGTTTCATCTCGATTTTGAATTCACTAATAAGCTGATTGAAATGGCCTTTGGTCGCATTTTCAAAGAGCTGGCCATGAATATGGTGCAGGCGTTCACGACCCGCGCTAAAGAGGTCTACAGTGTCGGCTAAAATCGTGGTTGAGGTGGCCTACGCATTGCCGGAAAAGCAGTATCTGCAAAGCGTTAAGCTGGAGGAGGGCGCGACGGTCGAGCAGGCGATCGTGGCCAGCGGCCTTCTGGCGCTGCGTGATGATATCGATCTGGCGAAGAACAAAGTGGGGATTTATAGCCGCCCGGCTAAGCTTCACGATCGGGTCCACGATGGCGATCGGGTAGAAATCTATCGGCCGCTGATTGCTGACCCAAAAGAGCTGCGTCGCCAGCGGGCAGAGAAAAGCGCCGGAAAGTAACCGTTTCGCACGAAGATGCAGATATAAAAAAAGCGCTCATTGAGCGCTTTTTGCGTATTGATAGATTTACTCCGCCGTCAGGGCAGGTTTGTTATCAATGTTGGTCAGCACACCGCTGCTGTTGAAGGTCAGGGTAAGCGTCTGCTGGGTAACTTTCTCATGCCCAGGCTGCTGACGGAAAACGTAGAACCAGGTATTGGTGCCAAACGGATCCGACATCATCGGGGTACCAAGAGCATAGGCAACCTGTTGTTGCGTCATGCCGACGCGGATTTTTGCTACATCGGTTGGTGCCAGATAGTTACCCTGGTTGATGTCAGGACGGTAAACCACTCGTTCCAGAGTGGAACAGCCTGCGGTCAACATAAGAAGAACCGCTGCGGCAGCAGTCAGCATTTTACAGCGCATAGTGATTTGATTCCTTTTTGGGCCCGAGCAGTACGTGGCTCATCTGTAATATGCCGATGATAATAGACCTTTGCCCGGTTGGGAACCTTCGGCTGCAGGTCTGTCGGCAATTTGCTGTTCACTATGACTCTGTGAAAATCAAAAAGTTTACGCGGCGAGCAACTCTTTCGCGTTTGCCAGGGTGTTACGAGTGACTTCACTACCGCCCAGCAGTCGGGCCAGTTCCTGCAAACGAGCGCGTTTATCAAGAGGGTGCATATGCGTCTCGGTCATTTCACCGTCGGTTTCCTTGCATACGAAGAAATGGTGATGTCCGCAACCGGCAACCTGCGGTAAATGGGTAACGCACATCACCTGGGTTGATTCACCCAATTGACGCAGCAGCTTACCGACGACCGCCGCCGTAGGGCCGCTGATGCCGACGTCCACTTCATCGAAAATCAGCGCTGGAGTTTCCATCTTACGCGCGGTGATGACCTGAATCGCCAGCGCAATACGAGACAGCTCGCCGCCGGAGGCAACTTTAGCAATCGGCTGCAGCGGTTGACCCGGGTTAGTGGTGACGCGGAATTCGATATGGTCTGCGCCCTCGGCCGTAAGATGGCGCTCATCGAACGCGACATCAATGGAGAACACCCCATGCGGCATCGAAAGTGAGTGCATACTCTCCGTAATGAGCTGAGTCAGCTCATCGGCGCTATTTTGGCGTAAGGCATGCAGCTGCTTCGCCGTATCCAGCGCCAGCTGATGATGCTCCACAACCCTCTGGCTGAGTGATTCCAGAGAACCCGCGCTATCATCCAGCATACGCTGTTCTTCCAGCAGTGACTGGTAAAGGTCAGGAAGCTCTTCAGGCGTAATTTGATGCTTCCGCGCGAGGGCAATTTGCCGGGAGATACGCTGTTCCAGCTCAAACAGGCGGTTCGGATCGAGATCGAGGCGGTCATGATAATGGCGCAGTTCGTCCGTGGCTTCGCTAAGCTGAATAGACGCTTCTTCGAGCATATCGAGTACCCCGGAGAGCTTACTGTCCATACCAACCAGCTCGCTGACCAGCTGCTTCGCGACGTAGAGTTGGCTTTGCAGGTTGGATTCTTCGCCGTCTGCCAGCACCGTCAGCGCATGCTGGCAGGTGGTCAGCAGCTGACCGCTGTTAGCAAGGCGTTTGTACTCTTCATCAATTTGCTCAAATTCGCCCGGCAGCGGGTTGAACTCATTTAGCTCTTTTAATTGATATTGCAGCAGGTCCGCACGCGCTGCGCGCTCCTGGCTTTGCTGCTGATGCTGTGCCAGATCGCGACAGCTTTTATGCCACTGACGATAGCGCTCTGCCATAAGCTGAGTAAGCGCATACTCACCGGTATAGCCATCAAGCAGCGTTTTCTGGTGTTCGGGTTTAGTCAGTAGCTGGTGGGCATGTTGGCCGTGGATCTGGATTAGCAGCTGACCCAGCTCACGTAGCTGGGATAAAGGGACTGCCGTACCGTTAATAAACCCGCGAGAACGGCCGTCTGCGCTGATGACGCGACGAAGTAAACACTCACGCCCGCTTTCAAGCTGGTTCTGTTCCAGCCAGCGCTGCGCGGCAGGCGTGTCCTTCAGGGAGAAGCGGGCGCACAAATCAGCCCGGCTGGCGCCTCTGCGCACCATGTCGGCTTCCGCCCGACCACCGAGGCACAGCCCCAGCGCGTCGATAGCGATCGATTTACCGGCGCCGGTCTCGCCGGTAATGGCGGTCATCCCGCTGTGAAAATCGATTTCCAGCTCACGAACGATAGCAAAATGACTGATAGTGAGTTGTGCCAACATAGCTGCCTTCCTGTATGAAAAACCATTACTGTGTTTTCGTACAGTATAGTATGGTTTTTTATCCAGTAAAGGGGCTGGCTATAAAATCAGAACAATTTTTTCGACCAGCCAAGCTTGGTGCTTAATGTATTGAAATAGCTGTAATCTTTTGGATGAATGAGATTGAGGTGATAGTCACAGCGGCGGATCAGCACATCTTCACCATCCTGAATCGGCAACGCTATCTGGCTATCGCAGCTAATCTCGAGGTCGCTACAGCGTTGAGAAAAGCGCAGGCGAATCGTGCTGTCACCGTTGATCACCAGCGGGCGTGCCGACAGCGTATGCGGGAACATGGGGACCAGGGTGATCGCATCCAGCGAAGGTGTAAGGATCGGCCCGCCGGCGGAGAGGGAATAAGCCGTGGAGCCGGTTGGCGTGGAGATAATCAGGCCATCGGAGCGCTGAGAGAAAGCAAACACCTCATCAATGTAGACTTCAAACTCGATCATATGCGCCACTTTGCCGGGGTGCAGGACGACTTCGTTAATCGCCGTGCTGATGCGCTTCTGGCAATCCTGCTGACATACCTGCGCTTCCAGCAGGAAGCGTTTTTCGGCGATATAGTGGCCTTCGAGGACATCGGCGAGCTGCTGTAGCGCGTTATCCGGGTCGAGGTCGGTCAGAAAACCGAGGTTACCGCGGTTAATCCCAATAACGTTAATGTCGTAGCGGGCCAGCGTCCGCGCTGCGCCGAGCATATTGCCATCACCGCCCACCACGACGGCCAGGTCTGCCTGCTGGCCGATTTCCGCCAGCGTCCCGGTCTTCACATTGCTGAGCTGCAGTTCATGAGCAATTTGCTGCTCAACCAGCACTTCATAACCTTTGCCGGACAGCCAGCGCCAGAGCATTTCATGTGTGGTCAGCGCGGTTGGGTGACGAGGGTGTCCCACAATGCCTATACACTTGAAGTGGTTCTTCATGATCTGGATGTCCTTGCGTTAAATGAATAGTGACAATCTGGCTGCGTTCCCTTGAAACCAGGAAACTGATCCCCATAATAAGCGAAGTTAGCGAGATGAATGCGAAAAAAAACGCGGAGAAATTCATGAGTAGTAAAGAACAGAAAACGCCTGAGGGGCAAGCCCCGGAAGAAATTATCACGGAGCAGCACGACGACGTTGAGGCGGTAGAGCCTGAGGTTTCGGCTGAGCAGGTGGATCCGCGCGATGAAAAAATTGCGAATCTGGAAGCTCAGCTTGCTGAAGCGCAGAAGCGCGAACGTGAAGTATTGCTGCGTGCGAAAGCCGATGAAGATAACCTGCGCCGCCGCACCGAGCTGGATATCGAAAAAGCGCATAAGTTTGCGCTGGAGAAGTTCGTTAACGAGCTGCTGCCGGTCATCGACAGCCTGGATCGCGCGCTGGAAGTCGCTGATAAAGCTAACCCGGATATGGCGCCGATGGTTGAAGGTATCGAACTGACGCTGAAGTCCATGCTCGACGTGGTGCGCAAGTTCGGCGTGGAAGTGATTGGCGATACTAACGTGCCGCTGGATCCGAACGTACATCAGGCCATTGCGATGGTTGAGTCTGAAGACGTTGCGGCAGGTAACGTTCTGGGCGTCATGCAAAAGGGTTATACCCTGAACGGACGTACTATTCGCGCGGCGATGGTCACCGTGGCGAAAGCGAAGTAAATAAGCGAAACGGCTACCGCGAGGTAGCCGTTTTTCTATTCCCCTCAGCCAGGTCCCAGGGTTGCTATGACTCGGCCACGCTTTCGCGAATGGGTTTTACCGGCATCACTTTCACCCGTTTAATCATATTCTCCTGAACATCAAGAATATCGATATCATACTGTTCGATGCGTACGCGGGTGCCCGGGGCGGGGATCTCTTCAAGTGCTTCCAGGATAATACCGTTAATGGTTCGCGCTTCATCTTCCGGCAGATGCCAGTTAAAAGCCTTGTTGATTTCACGTACGTTGGCGGTACCGTCGATAATCACTGAACCGTCGTTAAGCGGCGTCACCTCTTCAGCAAGCGTAGGCGACATTGAAGTCGTAAAATCGCCAACGATCTCTTCGAGGATATCCTCAACCGTGACCAGACCCTGAATATCTCCATATTCATCAACAACCAGGCCCACTTTCTTCTTATTGCGCTGGAATTTCACCAGTTGCGTACTGAGCGGCGTACCTTCCGGCACGAAGTAAATTTCATCGGCGGCGCGCAGCATGACTTCTTTCGTGAACTCTTTTTTCTCCGTCATCAGGCGATAAGCTTCGCGAACCCGCAGCATGCTGATGGCATCGTCCAGCGTGTCGCGGTACAGCACAATGCGTCCGTGCGGAGAGTGGGTCAGCTGGCGGACAATGGATTTCCAGTCATCGTTAATATTGATACCGACAATATCGTTGCGCGGGACCATGATGTCGTCAACGCTGACTTTCTCGAGGTCCAGAACGGAGAGCAGCATGTCCTGATTGCGGCGGGAGATTTGCGAGCGTGATTCATTAACGATAGTACGCAGTTCATCTTTGCTTAAGGCCCCGCTCACGACGATATCGGTTTTTATACCCATCATGCGCATCAGAATGCGGGTAATGGTGTTGAGCAACCACACCAGCGGCATCATCAGAATTTGCAGCGGCGCGAGCAGGAGGCTGCTGGGATAGGCGACCTTTTCCGGATAGAGCGCGGCAATGGTTTTTGGCAGCACTTCGGCAAACACCAGCACCACAAACGTCAGGACGCCGGTGGCAATGGCGACGCCGGCATCCCCGTACAGGCGCATACCGACAATGGTGCCCAGCGCCGAGGCAAGAATGTTGACGAGGTTATTGCCAATGAGGACCAGACTAATGAGACGGTCAGGTTTGCGCAGCAGCTTTTCGACACGTTTTGCCTGACGATTGCCCTGCTTGGCCATATGACGCAGGCGATAGCGGTTCAGCGTCATCATGCCGGTTTCAGAACCGGAGAAATAGGCGGAGATGACCACCATGACGATCAGCGTCACGATCAGCGTGGTGGTGGAGATATGTTCCACTTGGGATTCCTTAAAGACTTAGCTCATGAACTGTTGCAATACGCGGCTACCAAAGTAGGCCAGCGTCAGCAGCCCCGCGCCAGTCACGTTAAACCAGACGACCCGGCGTCCGCGCCACCCTTCATGATAGTGGCCCCAAAGCAGGACGATATAAACGAACCACGCAACGATAGACAGCACTGCTTTATCAATGTTTTCCGCACTAAACAGGTTGTGCATGTAAAACAGCCCGGTACACAGCGTCAGGGTTAACAGAACCACGCCTATCTGGGTGATATGAAACATTTTACGTTCAATGCTCATCAGCGGCGGCATTTCGCTACTGAAGGTCAACTTTTTATTCTTCAGCTGATAGTCAATCCACGCCAGCTGCAGCGCGTAAAGCGCAGCGATAATCAGCGTAGCATAAGAGAAGAGCGACAGGCCGATATGGACCAGCATCCCCGGCGTGGTTTCCAGATGCGTGATGTACTCGTTCGGCATAAAGGTAGCGAACGCGAGGTTGATTAAGGCGAAGGTGTAGACAATGGGTAGCAATAGCCAGCCGCGATTACGCGAGGCGACGATGGTCATCACCGTACAGATCATCAGGCTGACCAGCGATCCCACGTTTAATAGACTGAGATTTTGCCCGCTTTCGCCGCCGGGAAAAATGCGTGACTCCAGCGCGAAGGCGTGACAAATCAACGCAATAGTTGCGGAAAGAATCGCCATCCGCCGCCAGCTGCTGTTTTTTTGCAGCAGGCCAGGGACGATCAGCGCGAGGCTGATGGAGTAGGCGACAAGGGCGAGTAGAGCAAAAACAGGCATAGGGGTGTCGACTGTTGACTAAATAGTAAAGAGAAGCAGTATAGCGTCACGCGACTCTGGCTCCAACCGTTGCAGCACATTCGCGTTTATGTCGTGTTATACTGCGCCCATTCCGTTTTTGTGTCGCTGCGGCGACCGACCGTTTCCACCTCAGGCGAGAGACAATGTTTGATAATTTAACCGATCGTTTGTCGCGTACGCTGCGCAACATTAGCGGCCGCGGACGCCTTACTGAAGACAATATTAAAGATACCCTGCGCGAAGTGCGTATGGCGCTGCTGGAGGCGGACGTTGCTCTGCCTGTGGTACGTGATTTCATCAACCGCGTAAAAGAAAGCGCGGTAGGTCATGAAGTCAACAAAAGCCTGACCCCGGGTCAGGAGTTCGTCAAAATCGTGCGCAACGAACTGGTTGCCGCGATGGGCGAAGAGAACCAGGCGCTGGATTTAGCGGCGCAGCCGCCAGCCGTGGTGCTGATGGCCGGTTTGCAAGGGGCGGGTAAAACCACCAGCGTCGCGAAGCTGGGTAAATTCCTGCGTGAAAAGCACAAGAAGAAAGTCCTTGTCGTTTCCGCTGACGTCTATCGCCCTGCGGCGATCAAACAGCTGGAAACGCTGGCCGAGCAGGTCAGCGTTGATTTCTTCCCGTCTGACGTGGGTCAGAAGCCGGTTGATATCGTTAATGCCGCGCTGAAAGAAGCGAAGCTCAAATTCTACGACGTGCTGCTGGTGGATACCGCCGGTCGTCTGCACGTTGATGAAGCGATGATGGATGAGATTAAGCAGGTCCATGCGTCTCTCAATCCAGTAGAAACCCTGTTTGTTGTCGATGCGATGACCGGCCAGGATGCGGCGAACACGGCGAAAGCCTTTAACGAAGCCCTGCCGCTGACCGGGGTTGTGCTGACCAAAGTGGACGGCGACGCCCGCGGCGGTGCGGCGCTGTCGATTCGTCATATCACCGGCAAGCCGATTAAGTTCCTCGGCGTTGGCGAGAAAACCGAAGCGCTGGAGCCGTTCCATCCGGATCGTATCGCTTCCCGTATTCTCGGCATGGGCGACGTCCTGTCGTTGATCGAAGATATCGAAAGTAAGGTCGACCGCGCGCAGGCTGAAAAGCTGGCCTTTAAGCTGAAAAAAGGCGACGGTTTTGACCTGACCGATTTCCTTGAACAGCTGCGGCAGATGAAAAACATGGGCGGTATGGCCAGCCTGATGGGCAAGCTGCCGGGCATGGGGCAGATACCGGACAACGTTAAATCGCAGATGGATGATAAAGTTCTGGTGCGTATGGAAGCCATCATCAACTCGATGACGCTGAAAGAGCGCGCTAAACCGGAAATTATTAAAGGTTCGCGCAAGCGCCGCATCGCCGCAGGCTGCGGAATGCAGGTGCAGGATGTGAACCGTCTGCTCAAACAGTTTGACGATATGCAGCGCATGATGAAGAAGATGAAGTCGAAAGGCGGCATGATGAAGATGATGCGCGGAATGAAAGGAATGATGCCGCCAGGGTTCCCCGGAGGCCGATAGGCTGGTCGCCATTTCTGCCGGGGCGCGCTTCTTTTCTGACACATGGTTGGCGCATTCTGGCTATGACTTATACTCCGGTACCCAATTTAAGGGTACCGGAGTCGCCCTTCCACAGCAGAGTTTATAACTGCTGATTGCAATTTCCCCAGAAATCAGTAAAATTTTCGGGCTTTTAATATGACACCGGGCTCCGTTCCTCGATGGGGCCCGGTGTTTTATTCACACAAGAGGATGTTATGGTTACTATTCGTTTAGCACGTCACGGCGCGAAAAAGCGTCCGTTCTACCAGGTTGTTGTTACCGACAGCCGTAATGCACGCAACGGTCGCTTCATCGAGCGCGTTGGTTTCTTCAACCCGATCGCTTCTGCGACCGAAGAAGGAACTCGTCTGGATCTGGATCGTATCGCTCACTGGGTTGGCCTGGGCGCTACTGTTTCCGATCGCGTAGCTGCGCTGATCAAAGCCGCTAACAAAGCAGCTTAATCTGTCACGGTGGTCATGATGAGCAAGCAACACACCGCACAAGCACCTGTTGAACCGATTGTATTGGGCAAGATGGGTTCTTCCTACGGTATCCGTGGTTGGCTCAGAGTGTTTTCCTCCACCGAAGACGCCGAAAGCATTTTTGACTATCAGCCCTGGTTTATCCAGAAGGCGGGTCAGTGGCAGGTTGTTGAGCTGGAAAGCTGGCGCCACCACAATCAGGATATCGTCATTAAGCTGAAAGGCATTGACGATCGCGATGCAGCGAATCTGTTGACTAATTGCGAAATTGTCGTGGATTCATCGCAGCTGCCTGCGCTTGAAGAGGGTGACTACTACTGGAAAGACCTGATGGGCTGCCAGGTAGTGACTACGGAAGGCTATAGCCTCGGCAAAGTCATCGACATGATGGAAACCGGGTCTAATGACGTTCTCGTCATCAAGGCAAACCTGAAAGATGCATTTGGTATCAAGGAGCGGCTGGTTCCGTTCCTCGATGGGCAGGTTATCAAGAAAGTCGATCTCGCTACTCGTACCATCGAAGTAGACTGGGATCCTGGTTTTTAAATTCTCCGAATAAACGGTAAAAAACGGCACTATGGGGATTGGCTTGTGTTTATAGGTATCGTTAGCCTGTTTCCTGAAATGTTCCGCGCAATTACCGATTACGGGGTAACTGGCCGGGCAGTAAAAAATGGCCTGCTGAGCATCCAGAGCTGGAGTCCTCGCGATTTCGCTCATGACCGGCACCATACCGTGGACGATCGTCCTTACGGCGGCGGACCGGGGATGTTAATGATGGTGCAACCTTTACGGGATGCCATTCATGCAGCAAAAGCCGCGGCAGGTGAAGGCGCAAAGGTGATTTATCTTTCACCTCAGGGACGCAAGCTTGATCAAGCGGGCGTCAGCGAACTGGCAACAAATCAGAAGCTGATTTTGGTGTGCGGTCGCTATGAAGGCGTAGATGAGCGCGTAATTCAGACCGAGATTGATGAAGAATGGTCAATTGGCGATTACGTTCTCAGCGGTGGTGAGCTACCGGCAATGACGCTGATTGACTCCGTTTCCCGGTTTATTCCGGGGGTGCTGGGTCATGAAGCTTCAGCAATCGAAGATTCGTTTGCTGAAGGATTGCTGGATTGCCCGCACTATACGCGACCTGAAGTGTTAGAAGGTATGGAAGTACCGCCGGTATTGCTGTCGGGAAACCATGCTGAGATACGTCGCTGGCGTCTGAAGCAGTCGCTGGGCCGTACCTGGCTTAGAAGACCTGAACTTTTGGAAAACCTGGCTCTGACTGAAGAGCAAGCAAGGTTGCTGGCAGAGTTCAAAAAGGAACTCGCGCAACAGCAACATAAACATGATGGGATGGCGTAAGCCCCCAATATCAGTTTACCCAGGATAAGAGATTAAATTATGAGCAACATTATTAAGCAACTTGAACAAGAACAGATGAAGCAGGACGTACCTTCCTTCCGTCCGGGTGATACCGTGGAAGTGAAAGTATGGGTTGTTGAAGGTTCCAAAAAACGTCTGCAGGCATTCGAGGGCGTGGTTATCGCTATTCGTAACCGCGGTCTGCACTCTGCATTCACTGTTCGCAAAATTTCCAACGGCGAAGGCGTTGAGCGTGTCTTCCAGACTCACTCTCCGGTAGTTGACAGCATTTCTGTCAAACGTCGTGGTGCTGTGCGTAAAGCTAAACTGTACTACCTGCGTGAGCGTACCGGTAAGTCTGCTCGTATCAAAGAGCGTCTTAACTAAGATTCGCTTTCGCGACATCCTGAATGAGAGGGCTGGCCTGATGGGCCGGCCCTTTTTTTATCTTTATTTTAACCATTCCATTGAGAATCATTTACAATACGCCCCTCATGGGGAGGGACGGTGGTCAGCAATATTTTTCATCATTCAGCATTACAACGGCGGGCCGTATGGCTGGCGCTGTTTGCGATCCTGCTGATCGTGGTGGCGCCGTTGATCTCCATCGCCCTGCAAAAAGATCCGATGAATGGCATGCACCACGCAATGATGGGGATGCCGGAAGGTATGCCATCACATCAGATGTCCGTGACGCATACCGATGCCTCGATGCCGGAACACGCGCACAGCGTGCCGCTCGATCATGCTGAAGCCTGTGGCTACTGCGTACTGTTAGCTCATGTTCCGGGCCTGATTTTCGCGCTGGTGCTGCTGCTCAGCCTGATGCTTCGACGCCAGCGAGCCCCGGTTTCCCCCCCGGAGAGGAAACGCTGGCATGACTTTACCTGGCTTTATCCCCACACCCGCGCGCCACCGCGTCCGTCTGCTTTCTTCCTTACATAAAAAATAATGTGCGCACTGCGCAACGTTCTCTTTTGCTTTAAAAAAGGAAAAGTATGACTACCTGCACCTCGCGCGCGGCATGGCTGAACCTGCTGCGTCGTCTTCATTTCTATATCGGATTGTTTATCGGGCCGTTTATTTTTGTGGCGGCCCTGACCGGTACGCTATATGTCGCCACCCCTCAGCTGGAAAACTGGCTCTATCGTGATGCTCTGTACGGTACGTTGACTGGGGAAAAACAGCCGCTAAGCGCGCAAATTACCGTAGCGACGGAGGCCATTCAGGGAAACCTCCGCCTGCATGCGGTTCGGCCGGGGATAATGGCTGGCGATACGACCCGAGTGATGTTTATTGACCCGAACCTTGGCGAATCGGAAACGCGGGCAATTTTTGTCGATCCGGTGACGCTACGGGTGACAGGCGATATGCCGGTTTACGGCACCAGCGGTATTTTGCCGCTGCGTCAGTGGATTGATTATGCCCATCGCTCTTTGCTGCTGGGTAACTTCGGCCGACTGTACAGCGAGCTGGCAGCCTCCTGGATGTGGGTTGCCGCTCTGGGTGGGATTGCGCTGTGGTCGATGACCCGACCGCGTCGTCGCATAAATAACAGCGTGCAGAATAACCGCCGCCTGCACGTTTCTCTCGGCTGGGTGCTGCTGGTCGGTATGTTGTTATTCTCGGCGACCGGTTTAACCTGGTCGCAATGGGCCGGTAGTCACGTCGATAGGATGCGTGCCGCCTTTGGCTGGCTGACGCCGCAGGTGAATACCCGGCTGGAAAGCGCCGCTCCGGCCGCTCACGATCCGCATGCCGAACATCATGTGGGACATGGAGCAATGGGGGAGATAACGGCGCAGTTGCGCGTAGAGGATTTTGACCCGGTTCTGCTGGCTGCCCGCGCGGCGGGGCTGGATGCCGGCAAGCTGGAGATTCGACCTCCATCGGGTGCCGGGCGCGCGTGGACGGTAAATGAAATCGACAGAAGCTGGCCAACCCGGGTTGATGCTGTCGCGATCGATGGTGCAACGATGCAAATCGTGGACCGCACTCATTTTTCCGACTTTCCGCTCATGGCTAAGCTGACCCGCTGGGGCGTTGATTTCCATATGGGAATTTTGTTCGGTCTTGCTAACCAGCTACTGCTTATCGCGTTCGGAATCGCACTCTGCGTGATGATAGCGGTGGGGTACCGGCTGTGGTGGATCCGTCGCCCGGCGCGCGCGGCGTTTAACCCGGCCAATACGTTGATACAGGCGTGGTTTGGCTTAGCGTGGCCCGCTCGTTTGCTGACTGCCGTTGTTGCGGTGTTGTTGGGCCTGGCGCTGCCGCTCATGGGGAGCAGCCTCGCGCTATGTCTCGCCGTTGATTATCTGCGCTGGCGCTCAGCAACGGCGGTGATAGCGGCTAAATCAGTCGAATAGGTGTTTAAGGCGTGCTGATAACCACCGTGACGCGGCGGTTTTCAGCGCGCCCTTTCGCGGTATCGTTGCTGGCTATAGGATACTTTTTCCCGAGTCCGCGAGTGGTCAAGTTTGCGCGCGGAATATTCGCCCCTTCGGCCCAGGCATCCGCCACGCTGTTAGCTCTCTTAAGCGATAGCATTTCGTTGTAGCTGTCTTCGCCGTAATTATCAGTATGACCTTCAAGGCGACTATGGGTAATTCCGGTGCTCGCCAGACGTGAAGCCATTGTGCGAATTTGCTGTTTGCTTTCGGCACGCAGATGATAGTCGTTTTTATCAAACAGGATGGTATCAGATATTCCTAATAACCAGTCGCCGTTGGTTTCAGTAAAGCCATATGACTTCATTGCTGCAATTTGTTCTGCCGAGAATTTTCCTTGCGGAGCCTGGCAACCGCTAAGAAAAAGTGCGGCCAGTAAAGCAGGAGCAAAATATTTTCCGATCATGGTGATTCCTTTTATTTTTGCGTTTGCTGTAAGCGCTGGTGTTTCATCCGATACATATTTTGATCGGCAAGCTCTTGCAGATTTTCCGCTGAGGTATGTTCCCAGGTTAAAGCGTAACCAATGCTCAGTGACAGGCTGGCGGTGTGGCCATTGTGTAGATTAAACGGCGGGATAAACTGTTCGGACAACGCGCTGCACAGTGCCCGAACTTCGGTTTCTGAATGAACATCCCGTAACAGAACGGCAAATTCATCGCCGCCGAGACGCCATGCCTGATGCTGTTTACCGACAAAGGCCATCAGGCGGCTCGCGACCTCAATTAACACTTTATCGCCGGCTGCGTGGCCCCAGTTGTCGTTAATAAGCTTGAAGTTATCGCCATCAAGAAATAACAGCGCAGAATGACTTTGGGCGGTTTCATCCTTCATCAGATCATTAATGACATTCCGGAAAGCCGCTCTGTTAGCCAGCCCGGTTAGCGGGTCGTGTAATGAACTGCGCAGGAGCTGGGCGTTTTTAGCCTGAAGCTGCCGCTGCCAGTCCTCCATTTCACCCAGCAGGCTATTGAAGTCCTGGGCGAACAGGTGGAATTCTTCAATGCTCTCTTCGGGCACCCGGCGGGAGAAATGGCGATTTTCGCGGATGTCATGTACCACCTCGGTAATGCTCTGTAACGCAGCCACAATGCCGCGATGCAGCGAGTGGGTAAGGAGCAAGGCGATGCAGGAAGCCAGAAAAATGCTGCCGGTGAGCACAATAATAGAGATACCAAGAAAATAGCTTATCAATCTGTCCAGCGCGGTCAGACGGAGTTCACCGATAATTTTTCCCTGGTGCAGGATAGTTTGCACCGTGGGTTTCGGGAAGAGCCATTTGCTGATGACGTCGCTGATTTTATCCTGACTGACCAGACCATCGTTATGCCATGAGGCGAAGGGTCTTTGCCGGCCATCGACCAGAATTGCTTGAGAAAATTGCCCCTGTCTGCCCAGCGTGGCCAGCGTGTCTTCAGCCGCTGCGCTATCGCCAAAAACGAGCGCTGCTTCCAGGCTACGGCCCATGGTGGCGGCGGTAAGTTCCAGGTTTTTTTGGGCGTATTGCTTGAGTGTAAATATGGAAGCGGTGCAGAGTAACAGCCAGACCAGTGTCATAGAGATCACCACGCTTATCATGCTGATACGGCGCAGCGCTCTTTTAAATGTGGGGCGCGGGGCCTGAGAAAAATCCTTATTCATGTGATGTTTTCCGGGCAAGCATCAGCACCTCGGGATTAACCCGAACGCCGCTGTGCGTCAGTACATCCAGATTTACGGAAAATCTGACTCTCTCATTGTTGATGAGCAGGCAAAAAGCGCTGCCAATAGAGCAATCGGTGTTTTGTTCCGCAATAAGTAATAGGGGCCGGTTTCCATATTTGGCCGTAAATTCAGACTGTTGGGTCGGCGATTCACTGCCAAAATAAAAACCATCGCAGGTCGTCTGTAAGGCTTCTTGTGTATTACGAACAATCACGGGTTTATAAGGCAATATTTCCGGAGCGTCTTCGGCCAGGCTATGGATATATCGTGATGTTGAAAAAATACAGAGCCTTGGAGGACCGGATAATTGCGGCCAGCGAGTATAAGTCACGATCCCCGAAACGATTGTCCGAACATTTTCAGACGGTCCGGAAGCAACAGCAGAGATACCCACGAGTGATAGTACTAAAGTCAAAAAGAGACGGTGAAGAACAGTCATTACGGTTCCGTCAGATTGTCATAGCGTGGGGGATGCAGATTGCTGAAACCCGGGCGAAGAATAGCATTGTTGAGGAAAATCGTCATTAGCCAGCCTCGCTGCTTTGAGATAATTCTTACTAGGATTTTTCGTAAAAGAAATTCGAGGAAGCAGGGAAAAACTGGCGTTTAATGATGGGATGTAAATAATTTTATACACATTGAATGAAATACAGCGCGATTTAATTTCTATGTGTAAAGTAAAATTTACGGAATATGGATTGAAATCTTTACTTTGTGTGGTATCGTTACGTCATCCTCGCTGAGGCAATAACTATCGCAAACGAGCTATACAGGATCGCAATCATGCAAAAAGACGCGCTAAACAACGTACACATTACCGACGAACAGGTTTTGATCACTCCGGATCAGTTGAAGGCTGAATTCCCTCTGAGCGTTGAGCAGGAGGCGCAGATCGCGCAGTCTCGCCAGACTATCTCCAACATCATCGCTGGCCGCGATCCGCGTCTGCTGGTGGTATGTGGCCCGTGTTCGATCCACGATCCTGAAACCGCCATTGAGTACGCTCGTCGTTTTAAAGCCCTTGCCGAAGAGGTCAGCGATAGCCTCTATCTGGTCATGCGCGTCTATTTTGAAAAACCCCGCACCACCGTTGGCTGGAAAGGGCTGATTAACGATCCGCATATGGATGGTTCGTTTGATGTGGAAGGCGGCCTGAAGATTGCGCGCCGTCTGCTGGTTGAACTGGTCAATATGGGGCTACCGTTGGCGACGGAAGCGTTGGATCCAAACAGTCCTCAGTATCTCGGCGATCTGTTTAGCTGGTCTGCTATCGGCGCGCGTACGACCGAATCCCAGACTCACCGTGAGATGGCTTCTGGCCTGTCGATGCCGGTAGGGTTTAAAAACGGCACCGATGGCAGCCTTGCCACGGCAATTAACGCAATGCGCGCTGCCGCGATGCCGCACCGTTTCGTCGGCATCAACCAGGCCGGACAGGTGTGCCTGCTGCAAACGCAGGGCAACCCGAACGGTCACGTCATTCTGCGCGGCGGGAAAGCGCCAAACTACGGCCCGGAAGATGTTGCGAAGTGTGAAAAAGAGATGACTCAGGCGGGACTGAAGCCATCGCTGATGGTAGATTGCAGCCATGGGAATTCTAATAAAGATTACCGCCGTCAGCCTGCGGTTGCGGAATCCGTGGTCGCGCAGATTAAAGATGGTAACCGTTCCATTATTGGTCTGATGATTGAGAGCAATATCCACGAAGGTAACCAGTCCTCTGAGCAGCCGCGTTGCGATATGAAATACGGCGTCTCAGTGACCGATGCCTGCATTAGTTGGGAAACCACCGATGCACTGCTCCGCGAACTTGATAAGGATCTGCGAGGCCATCTGGCGGCTCGTCTGGCGTAAGAGGATGATATGGTTGCTGAACTGACCGCATTGCGCGATCAAATTGATGAAGTCGATAAGGCGCTGCTGGAACTGCTGGCTAAGCGCCTGGAGCTGGTAGCGGAAGTCGGAGAGGTTAAAAGCCAATACGGCCTGCCCATTTACGTTCCTGAACGTGAATCGGCGATGCTGGCGTCCCGGCGCGAGGAGGCTGCTGCGCTTGGGGTCCCACCGGATCTTATCGAAGATGTTTTGCGTCGCGTCATGCGGGAGTCTTATTCCAGCGAAAACGATAAAGGTTTTAAAACGCTTTATCCGAACCTGCGTCCGGTGGTGATTGTTGGCGGCGGCGGGCAAATGGGGCGTCTGTTTGAGAAAATGCTGACGCTTTCCGGATATCAGGTTCGTATCCTTGAAAAAGACGACTGGTCGCGGGCGGAAGAGATTGTCGCCGATGCCGGTATGGTTATCGTCAGCGTGCCGATTCATATCACGGCGGCAACGATTGCTCAGCTGCCACCGCTGCCGGCGGACTGCATCCTGGTCGATTTGGCCTCGGTGAAAGCGGAACCGCTGCAGGCGATGCTGGCCGCGCACAAAGGTCCGGTATTGGGGTTACACCCCATGTTTGGGCCGGACAGCGGCAGCCTGGCGAAGCAGGTGGTGGTGTACTGCGATGGCCGTCAGCCCGAAGCGTATCAGTGGTTCCTGGAGCAAATTCAGGTCTGGGGCGCGCGGCTCCATCGTATCAGCGCCGTCGAACACGATCAGAATATGGCCTTTATTCAGGCGTTGCGCCACTTTGCGACCTTCGCTTACGGCCTGCACCTGGCCGAAGAGAATGTGCGTCTTGAGCAACTTCTGGCGCTGTCGTCGCCTATTTATCGTCTGGAAC
This sequence comes from Klebsiella sp. ME-303, assembly GCF_007910085.1. Taxonomy (NCBI): domain Bacteria; kingdom Pseudomonadati; phylum Pseudomonadota; class Gammaproteobacteria; order Enterobacterales; family Enterobacteriaceae; genus Klebsiella; species Klebsiella sp. ME-303. The sequence goes on from NZ_VOJB01000085.1 coordinate 19,430, forward strand.
TGGCGATGGTTGGCCGGCTGTTTGCCCAGGATCCGCAGCTCTATGCTGACATTATTATGTCCTCGGAAAATAATCTGGCGCTGATTAAGCGATACTACCAGCGCTTCGGTGAAGCTATCGGCCTGCTGGAGCAGGGGGATAAACAGGCGTTCATCGATAGCTTCCGTAAGGTTGAGCACTGGTTCGGTGACTATGCCCAGCGCTTCCAGAGCGAAAGCCGGACGTTGCTGCGCCAGGCAAATGATAATCGGCAGTAAGTCGTCAAACACGTATACAATAAAGCCAGAGGGGTGACCCGCTGGCTTTTTTTATAGGGATGAAAACGATGGCTGAACCACAACCGCTGTTTGATTACACCGGGCATTTACCGGAATGTCCGACCTGGAGCGAAGCCGAACAGGCATTGTACTGGGCCGATATTATGGAATGCGAGATTCATCGCTACGACGTGCAGACGGGTGAACATCAGGTTCTGCAATTTCCCGAGGAGCCCGGCTGTTTTGCCCTGCGCGAGAAGGGCGGTTTTATCGTCGCTTTACGCAGCGGTATCTGGCTCACTGATGCGCATGGTCTTCTACAGCGCAAAGTCTGCGATAACCCCAGCAACCCGCAATTAGCGCGCTTTAATGATGGTGGAACCGATCGCGATGGCCGCTTTTATGCCGGGACTTTCTGGGGGCCGGGAGATTTTAACGGCGCGCTCTTAGTGCGCATCGATAACGATCTCTCCCCGCAGGTTATCCAGTGTGATATTCACGGCGCTAACGGTCTGGCGTTTAGCGAAGACAAACGTTGGATGTATACCTCGGATACGCCAAATGCCGTTATCTATCGAACACCTCTCGATGAGCGGGGCGAGGCGGGTAAACGTGAGGTCTTCCTGCGCTTTCAGCCGGGAGAGGGGATTCCAGACGGCGCGGCCATCGATGCTGAAGGTTGCTACTGGAGCGCGATGTTTGACGGCTGGCGTATTGCGCGCTTCTCGCCGACGGGCGAGCAGCTGGAGGAGCATCGTCTACCGGTGCGTTGCCCGACGATGGTCTGTTTTGGCGGAGCGGATATGAAGACGCTCTACATTACCACCACGCGGGAGAATATGGATGCCAACGAAGTGGCGAAATATCCGCTTTCCGGCGCGATCTTCACCCTGCCAGTCGCCGTGGCAGGGATGAAGAAATTGCCGTTTATCGAACGTTAAACCGGGTCGACCGGTACCACGTTTTCGCTGGCATAGCAGCCCAGCACTTTCATTGAACGCGTTATCTCGGCCAGCTCTTTTAATGCCTTGCGCATTGGCAGTGATTCCAGGTTGGCCTGGATATCCAGATAAAACATCTCTTCCCACGGATTACCGTGAATGGGGCGTGATTCCAGCTTGGTCATGATCAGATTATGGTTTCGCAGCACCAGCAGCGCTTCAACCAGGGCCCCGGCTTGCTGGCCGGTGGCCATCAACAGCGTGGTTTTCGCGGGGACCTGATCGGAGACTTCCACCGCTTTACGCGCCAGAACCAGGAAGCGGGTGATGTTTTGCGTCTGGTTCGCCTGACAATGTTCCAGGACCTGTAAACCGTGCAGCGCTCCGCCTGCTTCGCTGCCCAGGGCGGCAACGGTCGGCGATTTAGCCTGAGCGACTTTTTCCATCGCTGAGGAGGTGCTGTCGGTATATTCAATGTTCCAGTGCGGATAGCGGCTCAGATACTGGCTGCACTGCTGAAACGGCTGCGGATGGCTGTAGACCGTCGTAATCTGTTGCGCATCGGTGGACGTTGAGACCAGCACGCAGTGATCGATAGGCAACGTCAGCTCGCCCACGATGGATAAGCTGGTGTGCTGCAGAAGATCGTAAACATCATTGATGCCGCCGGAACTGGTATTTTCAATAGGAACGACGGCATAGTCAGCCTGGCCGGTCTCCACTTGCTCAAAGATATCGGCGAACTTCGCGCAGCCGCTTTCGATAAACTGTTCAAAGTGGCGGGCGGCGTACTGACGAGCCGCAAGGTGCGAATATGAACCTTTAGGTCCGAGGAATGCCACCCGCGCGGAGTGCGGATTAATTTTATTCAGGTGCTGTTGCAGCAGCGTTTGTTGGGTAAGGACCGAGTCTTCAATGATCAGCTGGAACAGGCGCGTGATGTAATGGGCATCAAGATGGTGTTTTTTCCCCAGCGTCATCAGGCGTTCCAGCAGGTCCCGCTCGCGGTCGATATCCCGCACCGGCCGGTGCGATGCCAGCTTGGCTTTGCCGACCTCGACGGCCAGGCCGCGGCGCTCAGCCAGCAGCGCAAGCAGTTTCTCATCCAGAGCGCTGATCTTATCGCGTAGGGCCAGTAATGGGTTTTCCTCGGTCATATGTGTTGCCTTTCTTGTTATTGATTATCAATAAAAAAGGCCTCCCGTTTGGGAGGCCTTGTTGTTCGTCTTCGCATTCTTTATCACACGACGAATTGCCTCCCATTCAGGGGAAGGTAAAAAAGAATGCGAAGAAAAACGGGATCAGTTTCACGATGAATTCCTTGAGTTAGTGGGGATTACAGTACCTGTACTGTTTTCACTCTGTCAATAAAAAACGCGCCCGAAGGCGCGTGGCATGACACAAGCTTAAGTTAAGGATTACTCTTCTTCTTCCACAAAGCCAGCCTCTTTCACCGACGTTGCGGCGCGGCGGGCTTCCCCTTTGTGTTGCACTTTATTGAGCTGCCGTTCCAGCTTGTTGATCAATTCGTTAATTGCGGCATACATGTCTTCGTGCCGTGCGCTGGCGACCAGGTGCCCGTTTGGCGTATTGATGGTTGCGTCAGCGACAAAACCCTGCGGCTCCTTAGAGAGGATGATGTGCGGGTTAATTAAGTGGGTTTGCCATTTATCCAGTTTGGCGAGACGGTCTGCGACGTGCTGGCGGATTGCCGGAGTAATTTCCATTTGTTTACTGGTAATGTTCATTGTCATAAATTTTACCTCTTGTCTTTCCCGTCTTGGTAAACTCAGCATACCTCGCCCAATGTCAAAATGCGTGATTTAAATCACATTTTATTGTCACTTTTTGTCAACAAATCTGTTTTGTGAGACAGGACAGGAACAGGTGAGATTTTACTTGTGGAATGGAAGAAAGAGAGCCATATTTGATGAGTTAACTCGGCGCTAAACCGCTTCAGCTTAACAATTTAACGAATAAAAAAACGGCAGCCACTCGGCTGCCGTTTTGCTTATCTAAGGGCTATCAGGTGTTCTTGCTGTTAGCCGCGATGATTTTCGCAACCTTGTCAGCCTGCGCGTTCATCTGCATCTGACGGTAGGCGTTTTCCATTTTCGGAAGCGCGTCGCGGGTGGCCTGCGTATCCGGATAGTTACGCAGCATGCCGTCTACGCGGTTAACGACCGCAACCCATGCGCCACGATCGGTATAGTAATCCACGACCGACAGCTCGTACTTCGCCAGACGATCTTTCAGGAACACCATACGCTTGTAGGCGTCAGTAGCGTACTGGCTGTTAGGATAGCCACGAACCAGTTTGGAGAAGTCGTTAAAGGCATCGCGCGCGTGTTGTGGATCGCGGTCAGAACGATCGACACCGAAGAAGCCCTGCAGCGCACTGTCATCCAACGCCATATTTGTCAGACCACGCATATAAATGACGTAATCAATGTTAGGATGGGTAGGGTTCAGGCGCACAAAGCGATCGATAGCTGCCTGAGCCAACGGCAGATCGGCGTTTTTGTAGTACGCATAAATCAGATCCAACTGTACCTGTTGGGAATAAGGTCCAAAGGGATAACGGTTATCCAACGCTTCCAGTTGCGTTATTGCCTGTTTCCAGTTACCGTCCTGCAGCTTTTGCTGAGCGGTCGCGTAGATCTCATTCGGCGGATTATCGGGCACCTCCTCCTTTGAGCCAGAGCAACCCACCAAAGCCAGGCTCAGTGTGGCTGCTGCCACCAGGTATTTCATGCGCGTCATGACGTTTTGACTTCCTCAAAATGTTTATGCGGGAGAATCTCTGTTCCTGCTCCCGATTAAGACCAGCTACAATAGCACACTATATTAAACGGCAAAGCCGTAAAACCCAACGTTAAAACGAAGAAGCTGTATATGGCACAACGAGTACAACTCAACGCAACGGTGTCCGAAAATCAACTCGGACAACGCTTAGATCAGGCTTTGGCCGAATTGTTCCCGGATTATTCGCGTTCGCGCATAAAAGAATGGATCCTTGACCAGAGAGTGCTGGTAAACGGCAGCGTCAGCGACAAGCCGAAAGAGAAAGTGCTGGGGGGAGAAACGATTGCTATCGATGTTGAAATCGAAGAAGAAGTCCGTTTCCAACCACAGGATATTCCGCTCAATATCGTTTATGAAGATGATGACATCCTCGTAATTAATAAACCGCGCGATTTAGTTGTGCACCCTGGCGCGGGCAACCCTGACGGTACTGTGCTGAATGCGCTGTTGCACTACTATCCGGCCATTGCTGACGTGCCGCGTGCGGGGATCGTGCACCGTCTTGATAAAGACACCACCGGCTTGATGGTGGTCGCGAAGACCATTCCGGCGCAAACCCGCCTGGTGGAATCCCTGCAGCTGCGCGAAATCACCCGCGAGTATGAAGCGGTGGCGATTGGTCACATGACCGCTGGCGGAACGGTGGAAGAACCGATTAGCCGCCACCCGACCAAGCGTACGCATATGGCGGTACATCCCATGGGAAAACCGGCGGTGACGCACTATCGGATCATGGAGCATTTTCGCATTCATACTCGTCTGCGTTTGCGCCTGGAGACTGGCCGTACGCATCAGATTCGCGTACACATGGCGCACATCACTCACCCGCTGGTGGGCGATCAGGTCTATGGCGGGCGCCCGCGTCCGCCTAAAGGCGCATCGGAAGAGTTCATCACCGCTCTGCGTAAGTTCGATCGCCAGGCCCTGCATGCCACCATGCTGCGTTTATACCATCCGATCAGCGGCATTGAGATGGAATGGCATGCGCCAATTCCACAGGATATGGTTGATTTGATTGATGCCATGCGCGCTGATTTTGAAACCCATAAAGACGATATTGACTGGCTATGACTAAACTGATTGTACCGCAATGGCCAATGCCGGAAGGCGTGGCAGCCTGTAGTTCCACGCGCGCTGGTGGGGTGAGTTTGTCGCCATACGATTCACTTAACCTCGGAGCCCATTGCGGAGACAATCTGCAGCACGTAGAAGAGAACCGTCGGCGTATGTTCGCCGCTGGCGGTCTTCCGTCATACCCGGTGTGGCTGGAGCAGGTTCACGGTACGGCAGTGTTAAAGCTCGACGGCGGGCCGTACGAGTCAAAGCGTGCTGATGCTTCATACTGCAATGTGCCGGGTACGGTATGCGCGGTGATGACCGCTGATTGCCTGCCGGTGCTTTTTTGCAACCGCGCGGGAACGGAAGTCGCGGCTGCTCATGCCGGCTGGCGGGGCCTTTGTGAAGGCGTGCTGGAAGAAACCGTAGCCTGTTTTGCCGATAAACCGGAAAACATCATGGCCTGGCTTGGTCCTGCCATTGGGCCGGACGCGTTTGAGGTTGGTCCGGAGGTGCGTGAGGCCTTTATGGCAAAAGATACTCAGGCGGAGCGCGCATTTCGTCCTGCAGGTGAAAAGTATTTTGCTGATATCTATCAGCTTGCGCGTCAGCGGCTGGCGAGCGTTGGCGTTGAGCAGATTTTTGGCGGTGACCGCTGTACCCTCAGCGAAAAAGATGATTTTTTCTCTTATCGTCGCGACAAGACGACGGGTCGTATGGCAAGTTTCATCTGGCTGATATAACCTCCCGAACTAAGACGATCCAGAAGGCAAACTTATTTTTGCATAGTTCAGGTCTTTAACCTTGAATAATTGAGGGATGACCTCATTTAATCTCCAGTAGCAAATTTGACCTGTTATGGGAGGAGTTATGCGTCTGGATCGTCTTACCAATAAATTCCAGCTTGCTCTTGCCGATGCCCAGTCCCTTGCACTCGGGCACGACAACCAATTCATCGAACCTCTTCATCTTATGAGCGCCTTGCTGAATCAGGAAGGGGGATCGATACGTCCTTTATTAACTTCGGCGGGCATCAATGCCGGAGAGTTGCGCACCAATATTGAACAGGCGTTGAGCCGATTGCCGCAGGTGGAAGGTACCGGCGGCGATGTTCAACCGTCCCAGGATTTAGTGCGTATTCTGAACCTTTGCGACAAGCTGGCGCAAAAGAGAAAGGACAACTTTATTTCGTCAGAGCTGTTCGTTCTGGCAGCGCTTGAATCACGCGGCACGCTGACCGACCTTTTAAAATCCGCCGGGGCCACAACCGCCAACGTGAGTCAGGCGATCGAACAAATGCGCGGAGGTGAAAGCGTGAACGATCAGGGAGCCGAAGACCAACGTCAGGCCTTGAAAAAATTTACCGTCGATCTGACCGAACGTGCTGAGCAGGGCAAGCTTGACCCGGTGATTGGCCGCGATGAAGAAATTCGTCGTACGATTCAGGTTCTGCAGCGCCGTACCAAAAACAACCCGGTGCTGATTGGTGAACCCGGTGTAGGTAAAACGGCCATTGTTGAAGGGCTGGCGCAGCGGATCGTCAACGGTGAAGTGCCGGAAGGGCTGAAGGGGCGCCGGGTGCTGGCGCTTGATATGGGCGCGCTGGTGGCGGGTGCCAAATACCGCGGTGAGTTTGAAGAGCGCTTAAAAGGCGTTCTGAATGACCTCGCCAAGCAGGAAGGCAACGTCATCCTGTTTATCGATGAGCTGCACACCATGGTGGGTGCGGGTAAAGCGGATGGCGCAATGGACGCCGGTAACATGCTGAAACCGGCGCTGGCGCGCGGTGAGCTGCACTGCGTGGGCGCTACGACGCTGGATGAATATCGTCAGTACATTGAGAAAGACGCCGCGCTGGAACGTCGTTTCCAGAAAGTATTCGTGGCGGAGCCGACCGTTGAAGATACCATTGCGATTTTGCGTGGTCTGAAAGAACGTTATGAACTGCACCACCACGTGCAGATCACCGACCCGGCGATTGTTGCGGCAGCCACGCTGTCTCATCGCTATATCGCCGACCGACAGCTGCCGGATAAAGCTATCGACCTGATCGATGAAGCCGCTTCCAGCATTCGGATGCAGATTGACTCAAAACCGGAAGAGCTGGACAGACTCGACCGTCGCATCATTCAGCTCAAGCTGGAACAGCAGGCGCTGAAGAAAGAGTCTGATGAAGCCAGCATTAAGCGGCTGGATATGCTGAATGAGGAACTGGCCGATAAAGAACGTCAATATTCAGTCTTAGAAGAAGAGTGGAAGGCTGAAAAAGCATCGCTCTCCGGAACCCAGACGATTAAGGCTGAGCTGGAACAGGCGAAAATCGCTATTGAGCAGGCGCGTCGCGTCGGCGATCTGGCGCGGATGTCCGAGCTGCAGTATGGCAAAATCCCGGAGCTGGAAAAACAGCTGGCGGCGGCAACGCAATCCGAAGGCAAGACGATGCGTCTGTTGCGTAATAAAGTTACGGATGCGGAAATCGCGGAAGTGCTGGCTCGCTGGACGGGTATCCCGGTGGCCAGAATGCTGGAAGGCGAGCGTGAGAAGCTGCTGCGTATGGAGCAGGAGCTGCATAGTCGCGTCATTGGTCAGAACGAAGCGGTCGAAGCGGTATCGAATGCGATCCGCCGTAGCCGTGCCGGATTATCCGATCCTAATCGTCCAATTGGCTCGTTCCTGTTCCTGGGCCCTACCGGTGTAGGTAAAACAGAACTCTGTAAAGCGCTGGCCAACTTTATGTTTGATAGCGACGATGCGATGGTACGTATCGACATGTCAGAGTTTATGGAGAAACACTCCGTTTCACGTCTGGTTGGGGCGCCTCCGGGATACGTCGGTTATGAAGAAGGCGGCTATCTCACTGAAGCGGTCCGCCGTCGTCCTTATTCCGTCATCCTGCTGGATGAAGTGGAAAAAGCGCATCCGGATGTCTTTAACATTCTGCTGCAGGTACTGGACGATGGACGTTTGACTGACGGGCAGGGGAGAACGGTCGACTTCCGCAATACGGTCGTCATCATGACCTCTAACCTCGGTTCGGATCTCATTCAGGAACGTTTTGGTGCCCTGGACTATAGCCACATGAAAGAGCTGGTTCTGGGCGTGGTTAGCCAAAGCTTCCGGCCGGAGTTTATCAACCGTATTGATGAAGTGGTGGTATTCCACCCGTTAGGTGAAAAACACATTGCTTCTATTGCGCAGATTCAGCTGCAGCGGTTGTATAAACGACTTGAGGAACGCGGCTATGAAGTTCACCTCTCTGATGAGGCACTGAAGCTGCTGAGCGAAAACGGTTACGATCCGGTTTATGGCGCACGTCCTCTGAAACGTGCTATCCAGCAGCAGATCGAAAACCCGTTGGCGCAGCAGATTCTCTCTGGTGAGCTAATACCGGGTAAAGAAGTGCAGCTGGTTGTGAAAAACGACCGGATAGTGGCAGTGCAGTAAATCACAAAACAGCAAAAACGGGCCCGCCGGGCTCGTTTTTGTTTAAAAACCAGGCGATAATGTATTCTCAGCTGCAGCTTTGGTTGAAAAATAAGCGGGTGGAGTTTTTTTTTGAAATTCCTCTTGCCACTTCAGAATTACTCCCTATAATGCGCCTCCACTGACACGGAACAACGGCTTACAGCCCGCCGGGTCAGCGGTATTCAGCGATGAATACCGGCAGAGAAAAGCAAAAATAAGCGCTTGACTCTGAGTGAGGAAAACGTATTATACGGGACCTCGCAACGGTGAGCGAAAGCCGCGTTGCACTGCTCTTTAACAATTTATCAGACAATCTGTGTGGGCACTCAAAGTGACATGGATTCTTAACGTCCTCGGACGAAAATGAACACCAAGTCTCAAAGAGTGAACACGTAATTCATTACGAAGTTTAATTCTACGAGCATCAAACTTAAATTGAAGAGTTTGATCATGGCTCAGATTGAACGCTGGCGGCAGGCCTAACACATGCAAGT
>NZ_VOJB01000086.1:0-2228 GCF_007910085.1 Klebsiella sp. ME-303
GCGTTCGCTGGCGCGAATATCTCGGATGCGCTCCAGCATCTCATCGAAATAATCGGGTACAGCCGATGTACCAACAGGCGGATTTTTCAGCCGCTCATCGTCCATCACAAAGCCTTTGATCAGATACTCCTGGAGCGTCTGGGTTGCCCACTGGCGGAACTGAGTGCCGCGAGGGGAGCGAACGCGATAGCCAACGGCAAGTATCAGAGGCAAACTAAAGTGTTGAACCTGATAATTTTTTCCATCACTGGCAGTTGTTCGGTAAAACCGAACAACTGAATTTTCCTCAAGTTCGCCTTCTTCAAATATATGCTTTATATGCTCGCTGATGGTGGCTTTCGCTTTACCATAGAGTTCGCAAATCATTGCCTGCGAGAGCCAAAGCGTATCGCTTTCAAAGCGGCATTCAACACGTACTTTCCCATCACCGCTGGCAAACATAACGAACTCGCCTATGGGGGACGACGTTAAGTGTTCATTTGCCATATAGCCTCCGGGTTAACCTGCTTTGGTTCGCATAGTATGTCAGAAGAGCATAAATTTCATTAGACGGACGATTAACCCGGCGTCATTTGGCAGCGGCTATCCAGAAGGCGAACATGTCCGGGCGTCAGACGAGATGAAGCGTGTTGTTGACGCTTTTAAAGGATTGCTGAATTTGCAGTAGCTCCGCTTTAAGCATTTCTTCCTTATCGCTCTGCGGCAGCAGCACAATACAGCCATCCATTACCTTAACTGTGAAGCGCTTTCCGGTATCGAACCCCGCTGCGCGTAACCACTTGCCGGAAAGGGTGAGACTTGGTGTACTGGTGTCCCGACCTTGCGGGCGATATCCCACAATCAGGTGACGCTCGGTTCCGGAAACGGCAAAGTCTGGGGTAGAATACGAATCAGCCATAATCAACTCCTTGATAGTTGGTGTGGTTAGACGCTCCGGCTGTGTTCCCGCACTTCGGAGCGTTGTTTGTACAAGAGGCTTTTAGGTGGCCTCCTATATGTTAAGATTAGTTGGATAGGTGGCCTCATGTCAATCATAGCGCGCGAAAAAAAACCAAAGGGCGGCGGTCAGTCTCCGCAGTTCAAAATGCGCATTGATCCGGCATTAAAGGAGCAGCTGGATGCTGTTGCAGCGGAAGAGGGGGTGAGTCTCGCCAGTTGGTTGAAGGAGCTGGCGAGGGAGGCTTTGCGGACGAGGGGTATTGAACCTAAGGGATAATTTTTTCACTCTGTTTTCAATATTTTTTTCTTAAGTGGAATAGCAGGAAGCAAATTGTCAGACTTCCCAAGGACATTACTATCGTAAAAATTGTTTTTATTATTGTTTCATGATTTTCATAAAAAGAAGCTATATTTGATGAAGTTCCAAAATGTAGTTCACCGTATTTAATCTTGGCAATTTGGTTTTCATTTCCAATTCTAATATCGCTTTTTTTAAATTTATTATTTTTAGCCCAAGCCCAAACCTTATAATTTCCACCTTGTCTTATTGATGGTATTGACAAGCGAGTAAGCGCATCTGGTTTTTTAATTTGTTCTTTTTTGTCGTCTATAACCATAACTAAAACCTTCTCAGGATAGTCAATATATAAATCTTTTGCTGACGCATCCCCTGAGTTATGTACATTGATAAAGATCAATTTTTTATATTCCTCTAAACCATTTTGAAATGGAGGTTTAAATGGAGTTAAAATAGAATTAATAATTTCCTTAACAAATTTTGATTTTTCTTCAAATCTGGCATTTTGTGCAACACTATCAATGCGATCATAAATATTATTATAATCCGCTTCATCAAGAGTAAGGCTCATAATTTCATTATATTGGGGTGGGGTATAAAATATATTATCAGTAACGTATGCTGTAAGGTGTGATGCCGGTTTGTTAATGCTATATATTGTTATAATAGTAGTGATTATTCCTGTTATCATAGAAACAATCATACTGAGATTATTAATTTTCATATAGTTCCTTCCATAAGTATCAATTTATATTTATCAAATAAATGAGAGTATTATTTTATTTTTATACCAGAAAACTCGTCATAATAATATGCTGAATATGAAAATCCCTTTCAGAAAGTGTGCGCCTTGTATAATTGACGAGAAACATTAGGGGCTGTGATGAAAGAAAGTGGAAGCAAAAACTCATGGAAGGAATACGAAGTGATATGTGCTACTGAACCGGAGAAATTGGCATTAGTAGACCCCCCACAGTTGCGTTAGGTGCAG
>NZ_VOJB01000086.1:2244-145722 GCF_007910085.1 Klebsiella sp. ME-303
CGTTCCGGCATTAACCACAAGGGAGACACGTGATAACTGTGACATTAAAACAGCTCTTAGAAGCCTGTCTAAATAGTAAAAAAGATATATTTGATTAATCTATTGAAAATTAAGTAGATTTTTTGATAAATGTGGGGCAATTTTGGCGGAAGATCACAGGAGTTGAACCTGCCCGGGACCGCTGGCGGCCCCAACTGGATTTGAAGTCCAGCCACCTCACCGGAGATGACGATCTTCCGCGCCTCGATTGCTACATGGAGGCGGGGCGCATTATAGCTACTTTCCTGCATTAACCACATCCCCCAACGCACTTTTTTACTGTTAAAACTGGACTTTACAGAACCTTCTTAAACAATTCCTTGCAAAATCCGTGGCTTACACTTTTACACACTCTTTCAGGCTACCGGGATCACATAAAACAAGAAACGTAATTTGAATATGAGATATCGCAATTCATCTTACTGCGCGGATGGTTTACAAAGCATGTAACCGGTACCAACCCGCGGCAGCGCTGAGAGAAGAGTGTGCGATGAAAGATCATATTTTATCCGTCAAAGAGAAGATTGGCTACGGCATGGGCGATGCCGCAAGCCACATCATTTTTGATAACGTCATGTTGTATATGATGTTTTTTTATACCGATATCTTTGGTATTCCTGCCGGCTATGTCGGCACCATGTTCCTGCTGGCCCGCGCGCTGGATGCGATATCCGACCCCTGCATGGGGCTGCTGGCCGACCGTACCCGCAGCCGCTGGGGAAAATTCCGCCCGTGGATCCTGTTCGGTGCGATTCCGTTCGGCCTCGTGTGCGTACTGGCCTACAGCTCGCCGGACCTGAGTCATAACGGCAAGCTGATATACGCTGCGGTCACCTACACGCTGCTGACCCTGCTCTACACCGTGGTCAACATCCCGTACTGCGCGCTGGGCGGGGTCATCACCGACAACCCAACGCAGCGCATCTCCCTGCAGTCCTGGCGCTTTGTGCTGGCGACGGCGGGCGGCATGCTCTCCACCGTGCTGATGATGCCGCTGGTGAACTTTATCGGCGGCGAAGACAAAGCCTTTGGCTTTCAGGGCGGCATCGCGGTGCTGTCGGCGATCGCTTTCCTGATGCTGGCGTTTTGTTTCTTCACCACCAAAGAGCGCGTCGAAGCGCCACCGAGCTCTACCTCAATGCGGGAAGACCTGCGCGATATCTGGCGCAACGATCAGTGGCGTGTCGTTGGTCTGCTGACCATCCTCAACATCCTCGCGGTCTGCGTTCGCGGCGGCGCGATGATGTACTACACCACCTGGATTATGGGGTCCGCTGGTCTGTTCACCGCCTTCCTCACCACCTACTGCGTCGGCAACCTGATTGGCTCGGCGCTGGCGAAGCCGCTCACCGACTGGAAATGCAAAGTCAGCGTCTTCTGGTGGACTAACGCCCTGCTGGCGGCGCTGAGTGTGGCGATGTTCTTCGTGCCGATGGACGCCGAAATCACCATGTTCGCCTTTATCTTCGTGATTGGCGTGCTGCACCAGCTGGTGACGCCGATTCAGTGGGTGATGATGTCCGACACCGTCGACTACGGCGAATGGTGTAACGGCAAACGCCTGACCGGCATCAGCTTTGCGGGCACCCTGTTCGTGCTCAAGCTGGGCCTGGCGCTGGGCGGCGCGCTGATTGGCTGGATGCTGGCGGGCGGCGGTTACGATGCCGCGGCCAAAACCCAGAACAGCGCCACTATCACCATCATCATCTCATTGTTCACCCTCGCTCCGGCGGTCTGTTATCTGCTGAGCGCGGTTATCGCGAAACGCTACTACACCCTGAAAACCCCGTTCCTGAAAAAGATGATGGCGGAGCTGGCTCAGGGCGCGCGCCGCAACGAACAGGAATTCATTTCAGCGCCGAACGGCAAAGAATTGCAAAACTAAGAGGAAGCTATTCATGAAAATCAGTGATGGAAACTGGCTTATTCAACCAGGGCTCAATCTGATCCAACCTGTACAGGTGTACGAGGTTGAGCAACAGGGCAACGACATGGTGGTCTACGTCGCGTCGCGCGAAGTGCGCGAGCGTGCCGCCCAGCTGGACGTTCCGCTATTTACCGTGCGCTTCTTCTCTCCGCAGGAAGGGGTGATTGGCGTACGTATGGAGCACTTCCAGGGCGCGTTGAACAACGGCCCGCATTACCCGCTGAATGTGCTGAAAGACGTCAAGGTGGAGATTAACAACGGCGCTGAGTATGCCGAGCTGAAGAGCGGCAATTTGACCGCTCGCGTCACGAAAGGCGACTTCTGGTCGCTGGATTTCCTGCGCGACGGCGTGCGGATTACCGGTAGCCAGCTGAAAAACGACGGCTACGTGCAGGATACGAAAACGAATCGTAACTATATGTTTGAGCGCCTGGATCTCGGCGTCGGCGACACCGTTTACGGCCTCGGCGAGCGCTTTACCGCGCTGGTGCGCAACGGCCAGACGGTCGACACCTGGAACGAAGACGGCGGCACCAGCACCGAACAGTCGTACAAAAATATCCCGTTCTATCTGACCAACCGCGGCTACGGCGTGCTGGTGAATCATCCTGAGCGCGTCTCTTTCGAAATCGGCTCCGAAAAAGTCTCTAAGGTGCAGTTCAGCGTCGAAGGTGAATACCTGGAGTACTTCGTTATCGACGGCCCGACCCCGAAAGAGGTGCTGAACCGCTATACCCGGTTTACCGGGCGTCCGGCGCTGCCGCCGGCCTGGTCTTTCGGCCTGTGGCTGACCACCTCGTTCACTACCAACTACGATGAAGCGACGGTTAACAGCTTTATCGACGGCATGGCGGAGCGCAACCTGCCGCTGCACGTGTTCCACTTTGACTGCTTCTGGATGAAGGCCTTCCAGTGGTGCGATTTTGAATGGGATCCGGTGACCTTCCCTGACCCGGAAGGCATGATTAAGCGTCTGAAAGAGAAAGGGCTGAAGGTCTGCGTGTGGATTAACCCCTATATCGGCCAGCGTTCGCCGGTGTTTAAAGAGCTGCAGGAGAAAGGCTATCTGCTGAAACGCCCGGACGGTTCGCTGTGGCAGTGGGATAAATGGCAGCCGGGCCTGGCGATTTATGACTTCACTAATCCGCAAGCCTGCCAGTGGTATGCCGACAAGCTGAAAGGCCTGGTAGCGATGGGCGTTGACTGCTTCAAGACCGACTTCGGCGAGCGTATCCCGACCGACGTGCAGTGGTTTGATGGTTCCGATCCGCAGAAAATGCACAACCACTACGCCTTCATCTATAACGAGCTGGTGTGGAACGTACTGAAAGAGACCGTCGGCGAGAAAGAAGCGGTGCTGTTCGCGCGCTCCGCCTCGGTGGGCGCGCAGCAGTTCCCGGTGCACTGGGGCGGCGACTGCTACGCCAACTATGAATCGATGGCGGAAAGCCTGCGCGGCGGCCTGTCGATCGGCATGTCCGGCTTTGGGTTCTGGAGCCACGATATCGGCGGCTTCGAAAACACCGCGCCCGCTCACGTCTACAAGCGCTGGTGCGCCTTCGGCCTGCTGTCGAGCCACAGCCGTCTGCACGGCAGCAAATCCTATCGCGTGCCGTGGGCCTACGATGACGAGTCCTGCGACGTGGTGCGCCACTTCACGCAGCTGAAATGCCGCATGATGCCGTATCTGTACCGTCAGGCGGCGCTGGCCAATGAGTTCGGTACGCCGATGCTGCGTTCGATGATGCTGGAATTCCCGCACGATCCGGCCTGCGACTATCTGGATCGGCAGTACATGCTGGGAGATTCCGTACTGGTGGCGCCGGTGTTTAGCGAAGCGGGAGACGTCCAGTTCTGGCTGCCGGAAGGCCGCTGGACCCATCTGTGGCACAACGATGAAGCGCAGGGTAGCCGCTGGCATAAGCAGAATCACGATGTGCTGAGCCTGCCGGTGTACGTGCGTGACAACACTCTGCTGGCGCTGGGAAACAATGACCAGAAGCCGGACTACGCGTGGAACGAAGGTACCGCCTTCCAGCTGTTTAGCCTCGACGATGGTCGCGAAGCCGTCTGCCAGGTGCCGGCCGCGGACGGGTCGGTGGTCTTTACCCTGACGGCGAAACGCCAGGGCAACGTCATCACCGTCAGCGGTGACGGTGAGGCCAGCGGCTGGACGCTGTGCCTGCGCAACATCCAGCAGGTGGCGGGCGTGCAGGGCGGCGCTCAGGCGGGTAGCGAGCTGGGCGTGGTGGTGACCGCGCAGAGCAATGCGTTGACGGTTACGCTGTAAGCGCTTTGGAGCCGGACAGGCGCATCAGGCGCAGCCTCCGGGGAAGGTGCCAAACCTGATGCATCAGCGCAGCTGCTTCCCGGCTCGCGCTGCGCTTAGTCGGGCTACAGGTTTCCAGCCGTCTGCACGCCGTAGCCCGGACAAGGCGCGTCAAGCGCCGCCTCCGGGAAGAAGGTGCCGAACCTGCTGCATCAGCGCAGCTGCTTCCCGGCTCGCGCTGCGCTTAGTCGGGCTACAGGTTTCCAGCCGTCTGCACGCCGTAGCCCGGACAAGGCGCGTCAAGCGCCGCCTCCGGGGAAGGTGCCAAACCTGATGCATCAGCGCAGCTGCTTCCCGGCTCGCGCTGCGCTTAACCGGGCTACAGGTTTCCAGCCGTCTGCACGCCGGTAGCCCGGACAAGGCGCGTCAAGCGCCGCCTCCGGGAATGCTGTCAGGCTAAAGGCGGTTAACCATTCCCGGGTATATTCTTATGATGAATTGAGATCGCTATCACGTATATTTCTTCCTGAAATGTGATCTGAATTATAATTATTCCTTAATCCCTCTCTTCGTTTTATTTCTGTCCGGATGTCTGGACAAAATTTAGTATTGTTGTTTACGCCTCTGCTACTTATATTTATCCTCAATGATTTATGTAGCGCTCGCGTGGTATCGCGCTGGCCTCCAGACATTAATCTGGTATGCAATAAGGGTAAATAATGCAAATGATTACCTCACGACAGAACAGATTATTGAAATTTCTCCTGCCCCGCAGAGAATACGTTACGCTGCTGAAAATTGCTGAATATTTAAATGTTTCAGAAAAAACGGTTCAGCGTGATTTACGCTTTTTAGAACAGTGGTTATCTGAGTGGAAAATGACTATCGACAAACGCTCAGGCACCGGCGTGATGCTGATCGCTGATAATGTCACGGATCTGCTGCAATTAGACCAATTACTCGGTAACGAAGGGGAGGACAGCGATGTCATGATGAATAACTCCCGGCGTGTGAAAATTGCTTCGCAGCTCTTAAGTGAGACTCCGCGGGAGACATCAATTAATAAGCTCTCTGAGCGTTATTTTATCAGTAGTGCATCTATCGTTAATGATCTGAAAATTATTGAGTCATGGATTGCTCCGCTCGGCTTAACGCTGATTCGTAGCCAGAGCGGGACGCATATTGAAGGCAGCGAAAACAGCGTCCGCCAGGCGATGGCGTCGTTAATTAATGGGGTGATTAATCATAATGAGCCCGGCTGTATTATCCATTCCCGGCTGGACTCAGGAAGCTATAAAGCGCTGGTGCATTATTTTGGTGAGGATGACGTTTTATTTGTTCAGTCATTATTACAGGAAATGGAGCGCAAGCTGTGCTGGTCATTAGGCGAACCGTATTATGTGAATATTTTTACCCATATCCTCATTATGATGTATCGCATTACTCGTGGGAATGCCTTACCGCGGCGTGAACAGGGGCAGCAGATTTTTGATGAGACGATATTTAGCGTTGCCCAGAATATGCTGCGAAAAATTGAACACCGTATTGACCATTCGCTGCCGGAAGATGAAGTCTGGTTTATTTATCAGTACATCATCTCCTCTGGCGTTGTGGTGGAAGAGCGAGATGATGTCAGCATGGTGCGCTATATGCATTCTAGCGATGAGGCCCGACAAATTACCGATCGCCTGATTAGCGCTTTTTCCACCATGATTGATCTCGATTTAACCGCCGATCGCGCGTTATACGATGGTCTGCTCATTCATATCAAGCCGCTCATTAACCGCCTTAATTTTCGGATTTATATTCGTAACCCTCTGCTTGAGGATATCAAGGGCGAGCTGACGGACGTGTGGCCGCTCACCCAGCGGGCGGTCAATCAGGTTTTTAGCCGCTGGGGCGAGCGTGCGGTTTCCGACGACGAGATTGGCTATCTCACCGTTCATTTCCAGGCGGCGATGGAAAGACAGGTCGCCAGCAAGCGCGTTCTGCTGGTTTGTTCTACCGGAATCGGCACATCTCACCTGTTGAAAAGTAGAGTGTTGAGAGCGTTTCCTGACTGGACCATCGTCGGCGTGGTTTCGGCAAGCAGCCTGCATACCCTTCAGCCGCAGGACAAGATTGAACTGGTTATTTCGACGATCAATCTGCCGGAAATAGCTCTGCCGGTAGTCTATGTTAGCGCATTTTTTAATGATGCCGATATCCGGCGGGTTACGGAAAAAATCGTTACCGACAAATTACATCGCGCGGCAATATCTGCTGTAGATAATGAAGTTTTATATCCATGAGGTAAAGAATATGGACATAACCAGGATTTTAAACACCAAACGCGTTTTGTTAGATATGCACGCTACGAATAAAGCGGAAGCCATCGAGGAGTTAACCGACTTATTACAAAAAGACGGGGCGATAAGCTGTCGAGAAACCTTTATTCAGGATGTCTGGCAGCGTGAGTCGGAAGGCTCAACGGGGTTTGAAAATCATATTGCGATCCCGCATGGAAAGTCGTCCGCCGTTGTTAATACCACCCTTGCCATTGGTCGCACCCGGCAGGATATCGCCTGGGAAACGCTGGACGGCAGCCAGGTACGCTGCATTATTTTATTTGCCGTTCGTCTGGAAGATCAAAATACCACCCATATTCGCCTGTTGTCCCAGGTCGCCGGAGCGCTGGCGGATGATGACATTATTGAACAACTGCTCAAAGAAACCAGTCCGCAGAGGATTATTGATCTGTTTAACCAATATGCCGAGTCGGACATTTACTAACAATAACTAGCGGAGTCCGAGATGAATATTGTCTGTGTTGCTGCCTGTACCGCAGGTATTGCTCATACTTATATTGCACGTGAGAAGCTGATTAAAGGCGCGAAAGCGCTGGGCCACAATGTCAAAGTCGAAACCCAGGGAACCATTGGTACTGAAAATGAACTGGCGGCCGAAGATATTGACGCTGCGGATGTCGTTATTCTTGCCATTGATGTGAAAATTAAAGGCGAAGAGCGTTTTAAAAATAAACGGATTGTCAGAGTAAAAACGGAAGTCGTGATTAAGTCGCCGATTCAGTTTATCGAAAAGGTCGAAAAATCCTTAGCGAATGCCTGATCCTTAATCTGGAGGGATCTACCATGAGTGAGAATAAAATTCCCGTCTCACAGGAAATTAAGAAGCATTTATTAACTGGTATTTCATGGATGATACCGCTGATCGTCGCCGCCGGGATCTGTATCGCGCTGGGACAAGTCCTTGGCGGGACGAACGTTGGCGAGAAAACCGGCACCATTCCGTGGATGTTAAACCAAATCGGCGGCTGGGGAATGGGGCTGATTGTGCCCTTGATCTGCGCCGCTATCGCTTACTCCATTGCCGATCGTCCTGGATTTGCTCCGGGTTTGATCGTGGGTTTTGTCTGCGGGCAAATTCATACCGGTTTTATTGGCGGCATGCTGGGCGGATTCCTCGTGGGCTACACGGTACTGGCGCTAAAACACTATATTCGGCTGCCGAAGTCGATGCAGGGGCTGATGCCGATTATGGTGCTGCCGGTATTAAGCACCATCATTAGCGGTTTGCTGATGATGACCCTGATCGGCAAGCCCATTGCCTGGCTGCAGGACGCGCTGATTCACATGCTGGAGTCGATGCAGGGCGGCTCGCGTTTCCTGCTGGGCGCCATCCTTGGCGCCATGGCGACCTTCGACTTCGGCGGTCCGGTGAATAAAACCATGTCGCTGTTTGCCGATGGTCTGCTGGTCAGCGGCGTTTACGGCCCGGAAGCGGTGAAGTTTGTGGGTTCGATAATCCCGCCGTTCGGTATCACCCTCTCGTTCCTGCTGACCCGCCATAAATATACCCGTGCCGAACGCGAAGCCCTGAAGGCCGCGTTCCCGATGGGGATCTGCATGATCACCGAAGGGGTGATCCCCATCGCCGCCCGCGATCTGCTGCGCGTCGTGGGATCCTGCGTGGTGGCGTCAGCGGTGGCCGGTGGCCTGATCATGACCTGGGGCGTGGAGAGTCCGGTGCCGCACGGTGGAATGTTTGTGGTGCCGCTCTTTACGCATCCCCTGCTGTTCTGCCTCTCTCTGGCGATTGGCACCGTGATTTGCGGTGTGATGCTCTCGCTGTGGAAAAAGCCGGTAACCGAGCGCGATGAAGAGTTTGATGAGCTGAACGACCAAAAGGTCAAAGACGACGAAATCACCTTTACCCTCGAATAAACGGAGGCCCTATGTTTGCCGATATGAAAAGTATGGTGATCAAAGCCTGGCGTGAACGGTATGCCCTGCTGGCGATTAACTGCATGAACCTGGAAAGCGCACGCGCGGCGGTGCGCGTGGCGGAAAAACATCGCGCGCCGATTATTCTCAACCTGTATCAGGGGCATCTGTCGCACTTTCCGGCGACGACGGCGGCGGCGGTAGTCAGGGTACTGGCGGAGGAGGCGAGCGTACCCGTGACGTTAAGTCTCGATCACGGCAAAGATCCGATAAAAATACGTCAGGCTTTCCGCGCCGGATTTAGCGGGTTAATGATCGATGCTTCGGCGTTCGCGCTGGCGGAGAACATCCGCCAGACCCGAGAGGTCGCTGAACTGGCCGCCAGCGTTGGGCTGTGCGTGGAGGGCGAACTGGGGCACCTGGCGGATGCGCCGCGCTACGACCAGGCCAGCAATGCCGATTTAATGACCCAGCCGCAGGACGTCCCTCCCTTTATCGAACAGACCGGGATTGACCTGCTGGCGGTCTCCGTGGGAACCGCCCACGGTATGTACGCCCCCGGCGTAAAACCGATGCTCGATTTCGACCGCCTGGCGCAGATACAGCGCGCGTCATCCGTGCCGCTGGCGCTGCACGGCGGGAGCGGTACGCCGTTCGAGCAGCTGCAACGTTGCCCGGAATTCGGGGTCGCAAAAATCAACGTTGGGGCGGGGGTATTTGAAGCGGGGAAAGCGGCGCTGCTGCACACCCTGTGCCACGACAGCACCATTGAGCTGGCCGATGCGCTATCGGTGATGGAGCAGGCCAGCGCTGACGCCATCGTTCCCTATTTACACGCATCCGGCTCAATCAACAAAGCCTGATTAAATCTCAGTAAGGCCTTCCATGCCGGCGCCCGTATGCCCTGGCAGGGCTTACCACACCCTGAAACTGGAGAATAACGATGTTAGTTTCAATGCACGAATTACTTAAACCCACCCGTGAACATGGTTTTGCTATCGGCGCATTTAACGTGGCGGATAGCTGTTTTATTCGCGCCGTGGTGGAAGAGGCGGAAGCGACAAATACGCCGGCGATTATTTCTATTCACCCCAGCGAGCACGATTTTGTTGGCGACGCGTTTTTTAGCTACGTGCGGGATATCACCCAGCGCAGCCGCGTGCCTTTCACCCTGCATCTGGATCATGGCGCCTCGGTGGAACATGTCCTGCGCGCCATTCAGTGTGGCTTCACCTCGGTCATGATCGATGGTTCGCTGCTGCCTTATGAAGAAAACGTGGCCCTGACCCGCGAAGTGGTGCAGCTGGCGCACGCGGTGGGCGTGTCGGTCGAAGGTGAGCTGGGGACCATCGGCCAGACCGGAACCTCTGTGGAAGGCGGCGTGTCAGAAGTCACCTATACCGACCCGGCGCAGGCGGAAGATTTTGTCGCCCGTACCGGCGTGGATACGCTGGCGGTAGCGATTGGCACCGCGCACGGTATCTATCCGAAGGGGATGCAGCCGGAGCTGCAGATGCACATTCTGCGCGATATCGCCGGGCGTCTGTCGATTCCGCTGGTGCTGCACGGCGGCTCGGCTAATCCGGATGCGGAAATTGCGGAATCCGTTACGCTTGGCGTCGGCAAAATCAATATTTCCAGCGATATGAAATATGCCTATTTCCAGAAAGTGCGCGAAATTCTGACAAAAGAGACATGGTGGGATCCGAATGTCATTTATCCGGAACCTATTAACGCCGCGCGGAAGGTGATTCGCCACAAAATGAAGCTCTTTGGCTCTACCGGCAAGGCCAGCCTGTACTAATCCCCCGGCGGGGCGGGGAAACCTGCCTCGCTATGAATAAGGAGGCCGGTATGAAGTATTTGGGGCTGGATATCGGCGGGAGCAAAATCGCCGCCGTAGTGATGGATGAACAAGGCCATGAATGGAAGCGTTTTCGCGTTGAAACGCGAAAACAGACCCGGCAGCAGTTTATCGCAACGCTGGTGGCGTTAATCACCGCGATTGGGGATGAGCTGGCTCAGCCTTTGGCTATCGGTATCGCTCTGCCGGGGAGTATCTCCCCGCAGACCGGCAAGATCCGCAATGCCAATATTCAGGTCATCAACGGCTGCCGCTTACAGGATGAGCTTGAGCAGCGCCTGGGCCAGCCGGTTGTGCTGGCGAACGATGGCAACTGTTTCGCCTTATCAGAAGCCTGTGATGGCGCAGGTGCCGATTATTCGCTGGTATTTGGCATGACGCTGGGGACCGGATGCGGGGGCGGTATTGCGCTTAATCGCCAGATTTTCCCCGGCGCGTCAGGGATTGCGGCGGAGTGCGGGCATATCACGCTGCCGGGATATCAGGAGGTCAACGATGGGCCGCCCGAGCGCTGCTACTGCGGAAAATATAACTGCGTCGAGTCCTTTATTTCCGGCACCGGGCTGAGCGCGCGCTATCGTTTGATGACCCGGCAGGCGCTCAGCAGTCAGGCTATTATCGCCCGGGCGCTGGAGGGCGAGCATGCCGCCTGCGAGCAGGTGCTGCGCTTTCGCCAGCAGCTGGCGCGGACGCTGGCGACGGTGGTGAATCTTATCGATCCCGGCGTGATTGTTCTCGGCGGCGGTCTGTCTAACGTGGCGCTGCTGGTGAACGACCTGGAGGCGGATGTCGCCCCGCTGGTGTTTACCGACCATTTCACCACCCCCATCGTGCCTGCCCGACATGGTGACAGTAGCGGCATGCGCGGCGCCGCCTGGCTGGCCGTCCGAAGCGGAGTCGAAAATGAAACGTTCACAGATTAACTACGCGATTGATAAAGCGCATGCTATCGCCGAGTCCTTTCGCATTTGCTTACCCGAGTTTGCCTGCTTTACCGCCGATATCTGGGCGAAAAAGCGGTTTGAAGAGTGGCGAGAAGTTCGGGATCTACAGCTTGGCTGGGATATTACCGATTTTGGCAGCGGCCGTTTTCAGGAAACCGGACTGACGCTGTTGACCCTGCGTAACGGCGCGCCGGGCGATTCGCGCTATCCCAAGCCCTACGCCGAGAAGATGTTGCAGATTCAGCAGGATCAGCAAACCCCCTGGCATTTTCATTATCACAAAATGGAAGATATTCTGAACCGCGGCGGCGGCCGGCTCTGTCTGCAGCTGGCATGGGCGACAGAAGATGAACGGCTGGATATGCAGCGCAGCGTGAGCGTCGCGGTTGATGGCCTCCAGCGCACGCTGAAACCGGGAGACACCCTGGTTCTTAACCCCGGGCAGGGCGTTTGCCTGCCGCCCACGCTGTACCACCGTTTTTGGGCTGAAAACGCGCTGGTGATGGGCTGGGAAATTTCGATGGTGAACGATGATAAGCGCGACAACCGTTTTCTGGAAGATAGCGGCCGCTTCCCGATGATTCAGGAAGATGAACCGAAAAAATGGTTATTGTGCAGTGAATACGGCGCTGAAAAGAGATAGACGTTGTCGAATCCATCACCCTCTTTACCGGAGGGTTTTTTTATTCCATTTTGTGTAAAAAAGTAACGTTCATTTCATTCTGGTGATTGATGCCACAGACGCCAGAGCCGCCGGGTGATAGCGTAGTTTAGCGCTGAGAGGAGCCCGGTATGGATTTAGAAAACATCTTTCGTGACGTTAAGCTAAGCAAAACGGAAATGACCGTGCTGCGTTTTATTCAGAACGATCCTGAGCAATGCGTTCGCGAAGGGATCCGCGCCGTGGCGGAGCACTGTTATAGCAATCCGTCTTCGCTGGTACGCCTGGCGAAGAAGCTGAAATTCAGCGGCTGGCTGGAGCTGGTCTATTTTATTAAATTCAATATCACTATGCCCAAACTCGATGTGACCAACGACATCGATTATATGAGCATTCAGCCGGTGGAGCGGATAACGCCATTGCTGGAAAGCCTGCAACATCACCGCATTTTGATTCACGGCAGTGGGTTTTCGCAGCTGATCGCCCAGTATATTTATAATAAATTTTTGGTGACCGGGGTGAATGCCAGCCTCGCGCTGTGGCCGGATTACGAAATCCTCGAGCAGAAGAACGCCGCCAAATTTGATTCGATCTGGATTATTTCCAAATCCGGACGCAGCAGTTCCGCGCTGAACTGGGTGAAGGCGCTGGAAGGAAAGGAGATTAACCTGGTCTGCTTTACCGGCGATTATCAAAGCCCGCTGGCGCAGGCGGCGGATACGGCGTTTATCATCCATGATCCGCAGAAATTCGATGATGATATTTACTGGAGTAACCCCTTTTTTGGCTACTGCATACTCGGCTTTGAGCGGCTGCTGAAGATGTGGTTTATGCAGACGGGGATCCCCGGAGGCGGCGCCTGAGGCGCCTGTCCGGGCTACCGATCCGCAGACGGCGGTGAATCCGTAGCCCGGTCAGCGCAGCGCCACCGGGATGCAACAGAGTAGATGTCTCAGGCCCGGCACATTCCCCGGATAAGGCGTTAGCCGCCATCCGGGGGATTTCACCGGGCGTTTATTGCCAGTCGGCGAACTGCTTATCGTCGAGATAGGCTTCAACCAGCGTTTTTGCCAGCGAATAAGAGCCGACCAGCGGATGCGCCATCAGCGCCCGTACCGCCAGCGATTTATCGCGCTGCAGAATGGCCGCCACCGCCAGCCGCTCATACTCTTTCACGCTGGCGATCATATTCTTCTGCGCCGTCGGCACATGCTTCGGCGTCACCGGCTTCAGGCCCTCTTTGCTCAGGTCGCAGCTGATCTCAATCACATCGTCCGGGCGCAGGAAGTCCAGCGTGCCGTTGTTGGGCATCGATACCACGATGCGCTTGGTGGTGGTGCTGTTCACCGCCTCCAGAATATCCAGCGCCACGCCGGCGTAGCCGCCGGTATCCGGCTCCTCGATAAACTGCTTTAAGGTCAACGGCTCGCGGGTATGGAATTTTTCCTGCTGCGACTCGTTCTGCATATAGCTATTTTCCCGGCGCAGATAGTGCTTCATCCAGATGGTAAACGCCGCTTCCGGGTTGGCTTTGACATCAACGGTCAGCAGCGCTTCGCGCATATCGTGATTGATGCGCGCAATCTGCTCGCCGCGGGTTTCCGGCGCGTTCTGAATCGCTTTCAAAGCCACTTCGCGATAGTAGTAGTAGTAAAGATATTCATTAAGCAGCTGCTTATCGCATAGCTGAACCAGCTCCGGCGAAAAGTACTGCATCGCCGTCTTGCGATACAGGTCCGGGCTGGCGATCAGGCGCTCGGTGACATCCTCGCCGCGCACGGTGAAATGGGTAAACCAGGAGAAGTGGTTCAGCCCGTAGCACTCGACGCCGAGATCGCGCTCGTCGCAGCCGAGGATCTCGGGCAGCTCGCGAATCAGCTCCGACGGGGCATCGCAGATGCCGTACACCCGACGCTTAAAGCCGGATTTGATAATCGCCTCGGTGACCAGCCCTGACGGGTTGGTGAAGTTAAACAGAATGGCATCTTCGGCGGCGTGCTCTTCAATCAGGCGGCAGTAGTGAAGAATCGCCGGAATGGAACGCATCGCCATGGCGAAACCGCCCGCGCCGGTGGTCTCCTGGCCCAGCGTGTTGTGCGCCAGGGCGATACGCTCGTCGCGGATCCGGCTCTCATCGCCGCCCACCCGCAGGGTGGTTATCACATAGTGGCTATTTTTTAGCGCCGGCACCGGGTCGCTGGTTACGCTGAAATGAATATCCGGGCGAATGGCATTAAACACATAACGGGCGATCTCGCCGAATATTGTCAGATTCTCCGCGGAGCTGTCGAGAAAGACCACTTCCGTTAAACCAATGCGGTGCGCGTTATATGCCAGAGATTTCGCCAGAAACGCAGAGCGAACGCCGCCCCCGCCTAATACGGTTAATTTCATAAATCACTCCCAATTAATTTTCTGCTAGCCAGCTATCAACCCGGGAACGAACCTGTCCCACTTTGACGCCGTAAATAACCTGAACTTCATTTCGATTTCGTACTACGCCGTTTGCGCCGGTGCTTTTTAATATCGCATCGTCAACCAGATCCATATTATGAATAACGACGCGCAGGCGGGTAAAACAGTTGTCGACGGAAATAATGTTCTCTTTACCACCCAGACCATTAATAATTTCGTTGGTGACCGACTGCGGTTCGCCCATTTTTTTTCGGTAATCAGCTTTGCTATATAACTTCACGTTTTCATCGTCTTCACGACCCGGCGTTTTAAGATTCAACTTAACGACCAGCGTGCGGAAGATAACGTAGTAAACGGCGAACTGACCAATCCCGATAAGCACGTAGCCGGGCCAGCGGGTCAGGGAGACCGGCAGCGGCAGGTTGTAAATCAGGAACTCAATCAGCCCGGAAGCGCCCCAGGGACGCACGGTAAAGATGTCGCAAATCGCCTGCGAGGCCGCGGTTAACGTGGCGTGGATCACCCACAGCAGCGGCGAAACGAACAGGAAGGTAAACTCAATCGGCTCGGTGATGCCGGTGAGCATAGAGGTGATAATGGCCGGTAGCAGAATCGCTTTGGCCATCATTTTTTTCTCCGGTTTCGCCGTGTGGTAGAACGCCAGCGAGGCGCCAGCCAGGCCAAAGATGGTGGTCATCCCCTGCTGCGAGAAACGCAGCGCCTCGTTCATCACCGGGGTTAAATCTGGGTGGCGCATATAGGCGAGGAAAATCGCCTGGGTGCCGGAGACGACCTGGCCGTCGACGTTCAGCGTACCGCCGATTTGCGTGAGCTGGAACGGCGACCAGACGAAGTGGTGCAGGCCGGTGGGGATGAGGAATTTTTCAAAGAAGCCGTAGGCGAAGACTCCCGCCACGCCGGCGTTTTTCATAAAGCCGGTCAGCGCCGCGATGCCGTGGGTCATAAACGGCCAGATCCAGGTAAAGGCGATGGCGTAGAAAATGACGACCGGGGTCATCGCCACCAGCGTCAGCTTGGCTCCGCCGTACATGGAGAGCGCGCCGGGTAGTTCAATCGTCGACACTTTGTTATGCACCCAGGCGATGGTGCAGCCGAGAATAATCCCGAGGAAGACCCCCATATCGACTACCACAAACCCCAGCAGCTGAGTCTGCCCGGTACCGTAATATTCGCCGTTAATTTTTTCCGCGAGTCCGTGGGTATGCTCCAGCCACGAGTGGTTGGCGCCAAGAAACATGATAAAACACATCACCGACACCAGCGCCACTTCGGTTTTTTTATCTTTTGCCAGGCCATAGCTGATGCCGACGCAAAAAAGTAATCCCAGATTGCCGAATAAAGGCCAGAAAGTATCGCCGAGCAGCTGGCCGAGCTGGTGTAAAAAGCTGGTCTCCGAAATTAATGTTGGGTTGGTTAAGACTGAACTGAGTGCCAAAATTAAGCCGATGACCGGCAAGAACAATACTGCACCGATCATTGCTCTGGAGAATTTTTGCATATTCTCCAGAATACGTTGACGTATTACAGACATGGTCGTTCCTTTATTTTTGTATACCCGTCATACTTCAAGTTGCTTATGTGTTAGCTACGGATTACTCGGCCCATCCAAGGGCCTCGCCCTCACGGGCCGTCGCAAGCGACGTTCAAATCTGCTCCCGGCAGATTTGTCGCTCACCCCAGTCACATAGTTATCTATGCTCCTGGGGACTCACTCCCTTGCCGCCTTTAAGCAACTCGAATTATTTTGGGTATAGGTTCAGGGACTTTAATTATTTTTTTAACTTCCAGTATTTTTGTTATAGCAAGTCCGCTATTTGAAAGGAACAGGTTGCGGGAAATAGGTACAAACAGCCGCTTAATGGCAACAGGTTTCGCGAATGGAACAGGCCCCTCTCCCGTGGGGGAGAGGGAGGGGGAAAGTCAGGGCGTCGTTGTCGCCGGCGCTGAAGGGGGCTGGGTGCTGGTGACCTCCCCGTTGCGCATCACCTGCGCCACCTGCTGTTTCTCCATATTTATCGCGCTCAGCTGGCCGTTGACGGTCGGCTTCAGCGGCGCATCCGCCAGCACGCTGCCGGTCGCCGTCAGCTGAAGGTTACCGTCCCCGGAAACCGGCAGCGCGGGCCATCCCCAGGCCTGCAAAATATTCAGCGGCACGCCGCGACCGTTCAGGCTCAGGTTGACCAGGCGCTGCGGGAGCTGCGACACCGCCGCGGTGGCTTGCAGGATCCCTCGCTCGGTAAAGGCGCTGAGCTCGTTAACGTTCACCGTGGAGGCATTGGCGCTCAGCTTCAGCGACGGGCGGCGGACATCAATACGATTAAAGGTCGCGGCGGCGGCGTTCAGCGTCGCGCTACCGCTCCACACGCCCCAGCTGCGGTTTTTCACCAGCTGCAGCTCGCCGCCGTAGCCGTCGAGCGCGGTGATTTGCCACGGGAACGCCGGTTCAATATCGATAATCAGGTTGCGGCTGGCGCTGAACTTTCTCAGCGTCAGGCTTTGCAGCCAGTCGGGCAGCGGCGCCATCCACAGCTGCTTCCAGTTGGTTGGCAGCGTATATTCCAGCCCGGCGAACGCCGCGTCATCCAGCACCAGCGCATGGCCGGCGCGCAGCCAGTTGCCGGACGTGCGCACCATGCCGCCCTCCCAGCGTGAGGTGAACTGGCGCAGCGCGATGCCCTGCGGCGAGAATCCGGCGTTAAGGATCGGGTCGAGGAAGTGCAGCGAGCCGTAAATAAACTCGTTGGCGTTCATCGACAGCGTACCCTCCTGGCTTTGCCAGTCGCCGCGGCTCAGGGTGAGGTTGCGCAGGTTAAGATCGAGGCCGGCGATCGCCCAGTCAGGCCCCTGCAGGCTGGCGTCGGTCACATCAAGGCGGCCAATCTGTAGTGACGGCAGGGTGGTCAGCGGCGCGAAAAAGTCGGCGAGTGATTTATCGCTTTGCAGGCGAATCTCGTTGAGCCGCAAATTATCGACCTGCCAGCCGCCGTCGGCGCTGCGTTTCGCCGTGCCGGTGAGCGTACCGCGGGCGACGTCCGCGCCAATGGTCGAGAGGGACACTTCGCCGTTATCAATATTCCCCTGAATCAGCACGTTGCTGGCTTCAATACCGTTGAGCGTCATCGACCCGGCGCTCATCTGAATCTGCGTTTTCTTGCCGAGCACGTTGCCCGCTTCCGGCGCCCACGGGCTGACGCCGCCGGTGACGCGCTGCGCGCTCAGATCCCAGTCGCTCTCCGGGCTGTTGAACGCCATATTGCGCAACTGGAGACGGTCGGCGGCGAATGGCAGCGCCGCGGAAGAAGGGGAGAAGTTCAGCGTGCCGTCGCTGAGGACGATTTCGTCAGCATGCAGCGGGTCGCTAAACTGGCGGCTGCTAAACCCGATATCCACCGTTTGCGCCACCAGCGTGGCGGGTTTGCCGTCGCGTCCGAGGGTGACGTTTTGCAGCTGCAGGTGCAGTGGCGAGGAGAAATTATGGTCCATCTTGTTGAAAGAGACCTTCCAGCCGGTACCGTCGCTTAGCCAGGCGCTGGCCTGGCGTCCGCCCCACTGGGTTTGCAGCAGGAAGTAAGCGGCAATAATCACCACCAGCAGGGCAATCAGCAGCCAGAGAATCAGCTTTCTGAGAAATTTCATGGTCTTCGATCCTGAGCGAGGCACATAAGGCTGTTATGCCCGAATTATGCGCAATCCTCAAGACAGGAATTGTGTAATGAGATGATGTGAGGTTGATGATGCTGACGCTCCGGCCAGCATCGCGTGGCCGGAGCGTCAGAGAGGATCAGTTTTTCTCTGGCGGGAAAATCAGATTCAGAATAATCGCCGTGATGCCGCCAGCAGCGATACCGGAGGAGAGCAGATTCTTCAGCCAGTCAGGGGCGAACTGCAGGATCAGCGGCTGCTGGGAAACGCCGAGGCCGACGGCCAGCGACAGGGCGATAATCAGGATCGCTCGGCGGTTCAGCGGCTCTCGGGAGACGATACGCACGCCGGAGGCGGCAATGGTGCCGAACATCACCAGCGTCGCGCCGCCGAGCACCGGCTCAGGAATATGCTGCACGAAGCCGCTTACCGCCGGGAACAGGCCGAGCACGATCAGCATCAGCGCGACCACGAAACCGACATAGCGGCTGGCGACGCCGGTCAGCTGTATCACGCCGTTGTTCTGGCCAAAGCAGGAGTTCGGAAAGGTGTTGAATACCGCCGAAACAAACGAGTTCAGACCGTTGGCCAGCACGCCGCCCTTCAGACGCTTCATATATAGCGGGCCGGAAACCGGCTGCTCGGAGACGTCAGAGGTGGCGGTAATATCGCCGATGGTTTCCAGCGAGGTAATCATAAACACCAGCATCAGCGGCAGCAGCAGATTCCAGTCGATGCCTAACCCGTAGTACAGCGGCGTGGGTACCATAATCAGGCTGCTTTCCGTCGGCGCGGTATTGGCCGGCAGCATATCGAGTAGCCATGCCGCCAGGTAGCCGGCCGCCATCGCGATAACCAGCGAAGCGATGCGCAGGTACGGGTTGCGCTGGCGGTTAAGGATAATAATCAGCGCCAGCACGATCCCTGCCAGCAGCAGGTTTTTTGGCGCGCCGAAGGTGTGGTCGGCCATGGCGGCATAGCCGCCGCCGATGGAGGTCAGGCCAACCTGAATCAGCGACAGGCCGATAATCATCACCACCACGCCGGAGACCAGCGGGGTAATAATGCGGCGGGCGAGATGCAGAACGCGGGAGAGAACCATCTCTGTGCAGCTGGCCAGCATCAGGGTGCCGAACAGCGCGGCCATCATGGTCGGAACATCGGCGCCGCCGGTTTTCAAGGCGGTCCCGCCCATAATCAGCGGCGCGACGAAGTTAAAACTGGTGCCCTGAATCGAGAGCAGACCAGACCCCACCGGGCCCCAGGCTTTAATTTGAATGATGGAGGCCACGCCGGAGGCGAACAGGGACATGCTGATGATGTGTTGCGTATCCTGAGCCGGAAGGCCCAGAGCCTGGCAAATTAACAGCGCCGGAGTGATGACCGCGACAAACATCGCCAGCAGGTGCTGGAAGGCGGCGAACAGGGTTTGCGGTAGCGGCGGGCGGTCTTCAAGGCGGTAGATTAATTCGCTGGTTTGCTTATGCGCAACCGGTTGCGCATTTTCTGATTCTGCGGTGTTAACGGACATCACAACAATCCCAAAGGTGGCAAAGCGGGGATTTTATCGGACTGTAGACCAAAAGCAAACGTTTGCCACTCTTTAGCGGCAAATATTTAAGCAGGGAATAAGTGTCAAAAATTTATTAACATTTTGTATGCTTGATCGCATCATTATCCCTACAAAATATCTTTTCCTGTCCTTTTTTCCGTACTTCTGCTTAAAATCCCTTCCCGATTACTCATGATGAGAAGCAATCGACACCGGGAATACCGTCGCGTGTGAATGGATCATGCGCCTATAAGGAGCTCTTTTTTATGTTTCATCTCGATACCTTATCGACGCTCGTTGCCGCAACACTCGTGTTGCTACTGGGTAGAAAACTCGTTCAAACCGTCCCTTTCCTGAAGAAATACACCATTCCTGAACCCGTTGCGGGCGGCCTGCTGGTCGCGCTGGCGCTGCTGGTATTAAAGAAAAGCATGGATATCGAAATCGATTTCGATATGAGCCTCAAAGATCCGCTGATGCTGGCTTTCTTTGCCACTATCGGCCTGAACGCCAACCTCGCCAGCCTGCGCTCCGGCGGCAAAGTGCTGGGGACGTTCCTGATTGTGGTGGTGGGGCTGCTGCTGCTGCAAAACGCGCTCGGAATCGGCATGGCGAAGCTGCTTGGCCTCGACCCGCTGATGGGGCTGCTGGCCGGTTCGATTACCCTTTCCGGCGGCCACGGTACCGGCGCGGCGTGGAGTAAATTGTTTGTTGAACGCTATGGCTTTGCCAACGCTACCGAAGTGGCCATGGCTTGCGCAACCTTCGGCCTCGTCCTGGGCGGCCTGATCGGCGGACCGGTGGCGCGCTATCTGGTTAAGCACTCTTCCTCCCCGGACGGTACGCCGGACGATCAGCTCGCGCCGACCGCGTTTGAAAAGCCGGATATGGGGCGCATGATCACGTCGCTGGTGCTGATTGAGAGCATCGCGCTGATCGCCATCTGTTTAACGGTAGGGAAGATCGTTGCGCAACTGCTGGCGGGAACCGTATTTGAACTGCCCACCTTCGTTTGCGTGCTGTTTATCGGCGTGATCCTGAGCAATAGCCTGTCGGCGCTGGGCCTGTACCGCGTGTTCGACCGCGCGGTGTCGGTGCTGGGTAACGTCAGCCTGTCGCTATTCCTGGCGATGGCCCTGATGAGCCTGAAGCTGTGGGAGCTGGCGTCGCTGGCGCTGCCGATGATTATTATTCTGGCGGTTCAGGCAGTGGCTATGGCGCTGTATGCGGTGTTTGTGACCTACCGGATGATGGGAAAAAACTACGATGCCGCGGTGCTGGCAGCCGGCCACTGCGGTTTCGGCCTCGGCGCGACGCCGACGGCGATTGCCAACATGCAGGCGATTACCGACCGTTTCGGTCCGTCGCACATGGCGTTTCTGGTGGTGCCGATGGTGGGCGCGTTCTTTATCGATATCGTTAACGCGCTGGTGATTAAGCTCTATCTGCTGCTGCCGGTATTTGGCTGATAAAAACCCGGAGGCGGTGCGCTACGGGGTTGTGCGGTCTGCGGGCTGTAGCCCGGGTAAGGCGTTTACGCCGCAACCCGGGGATACTCCGGGATTTATACATCGACGCGGTTTCCCCCCGGCTCGCGCTGCGCTTAGCCGGGCTACGGGGTTGTGCAGTCTGCGGGCTGTAGCCCGGGTAAGGCGTTTACGCCGCAACCCGGGGATACTCAGGGATTCATGACTCGACGCGGCTTCTCCCCGGCTCGCGCTGCGCTTAGCCGGGCTACGGGGTTGTGCAGTCTGCGGGCGGTAGCCCGGGTAAGGCGTTTACGCCGCAACCCGGGGATACTCCGGGATTCATACATCGGCGCGGCTTCTCCCCGGCTCGCGCCGCGCTTAGCCGGGCTACGGGGTGTGCGGTCTGCGGGCTGTAGCCCGGGTAAGGCGTTTACGCCGCAACCCGGGGATACCCCGGGATTTATACATCGACGCGGTTTCCCCCCGGCTCGCGCTGCGCTTAGCCGGGCTACGGGTGTGTGCGGTCTGCGGGCTGTAGCCCGGGTAAGGCGTTTACGCCGCAACCCGGGGATACTCCGGGATTCATACATCGGCGCGGCTTCTCCCCGGCTCGCGCTGCGCTTAGCCGGGCTACGGGGTTGTGCGGTCTGTGGGCGGTAGCCCGGCTAAGGCGTTTACGCCGCCAGCCGGGAATACTCCCATCTTACGCTTCGTCGTGCTCTTCCCACGCCAGCGCGCGTTTTACCGCTTTCTTCCAGCCGCTGTAGCGATAGTTACGCTCGGTGGTTTCAATCCCCGGACGGAACTCGCGTTCGATGACCGCTTTCTCTTGCAGTTCATCCAGGTTTTGCCAGAAACCGACCGCCAGACCGGCCAGATAGGCTGCGCCCAGCGCGGTGACTTCGCGGACTTCCGGGCGTTCCACGCGGGTGCCGAGAATATCGGACTGGAACTGCATCAGGAAGTTGTTGGCGACCGCGCCGCCGTCAACGCGCAGGGCGTGGAGACGGATCCCGGAGTCAGCCTGCATCGCTTCCAGCACGTCGCGGGTCTGATAGGCAATCGACTCCAGGGTGGCGCGAATAATATGGTTGGAGTTCACGCCGCGGGTCAGGCCGAAGATCGCGCCGCGGGCATACGGGTCCCAGTACGGGGCGCCGAGTCCGGTAAAAGCCGGAACCACGTACACGCCGTTGGTATCCTTCACTTTGGTGGCGAAATATTCGGAATCGAACGCGTCGCTAATCAGCTTCATCTCATCGCGCAGCCACTGAATAGAGGCGCCCGCCATAAACACCGCGCCTTCCAGCGCATAGTTCACCTCACCGCGCGGGCCGCAGGCGATAGTCGTCAGCAGGCCGTGCGTTGACGTCACCGCTTTCTCGCCGGTATTCATCAGCATAAAGCAGCCGGTACCGTAGGTGTTTTTCGCCATCCCCTCTTTCACGCACAGCTGGCCGAACAGCGCCGCCTGCTGGTCGCCCGCGATGCCGGCGATCGGAATACGCGTCCCACCCTTACCGCCGATGTTGGTCTGGCCGTACACTTCGGAAGATTTGCGCACTTCCGGCAGCATGGCGCGCGGGATATCCAGCGCATCGAGCATTTTGTCGTCCCAGTCCAGCTCGTGGATATTAAACAGCATGGTACGCGAGGCGTTGGTGTAGTCGGTCACGTGAACGCGTCCCTGGGTCATTTTCCAGATAAGCCAGGTGTCTACGGTGCCGAACAGCAGTTCGCCGCGTTTAGCGCGTTCGCGCGCGCCTTCGACGTGGTCAAGGATCCACTTCACTTTGGTGCCGGAGAAGTACGGGTCAACCACCAGGCCGGTGGCCTTGCGGATGTACTCTTCCATGCCGTCGCGCTTGAGCTGTTCGCAGATCTCGGCGGTACGGCGGCACTGCCAGACGATGGCGTTATAAATCGGCTTCCCGGTTTCGCGCTCCCACACGATGGCGGTTTCACGCTGGTTGGTGATGCCGATCGCCGCGATTTCATCGGAGCTGATATCGGCTTTTGCCAGCACTTCGACCAGCGTAGAGCTTTGCGATGCCCAGATCTCCATCGGGTCGTGTTCAACCCAGCCTGGACGCGGATAAATTTGTTCGAATTCTCGCTGAGAAACGCTGACGATATTGGCATCGTGATCCATTACCACGGCGCGGGAGCTGGTGGTGCCCTGGTCGAGCGCTACGATATATTTTTTGTCGGTCATAGTATGAGTCCCGTAGTCAGATTACAGCGAAGCTTTGTGTTGCGTCGTAGAGGGGGATGCGGCTTCTTTCTCTTCGACGACGCAGGTGTCGCAAGGCAGGTGGCGGCCAATCAGCTTGCGGTAGCAGAATGCGCCCAGCGCAGCACCGACGATTGGCGCACACAGCGGCACCAGGAAATAAGGAATATCTTTGCCGCCGGTGAAGGCGACGTTGCCCCAGCCTGCCAGCCAGGCGAAGGCTTTCGGTCCGATATCACGCGCCGGGTTCATGGCGAAGCCGGTCAGCGGGCCCATGGATGCGCCGATGACGGCGATCAGCAGACCAATCAGCAGCGGCGCCAGCGGGCCACGCGGCACGCCGTTACCATCGTCGGTCAGCGCCAGAATGACGCCCATCAGGATAGCGGTAATCACCATTTCTACCGCGAAGGCCTGCACAAAATTGATATGCGGATTCGGATAAGTGGAGAAAATGCCTGCCAGCTCGAGGCTTTCGACGCTACCGCGCACCATATTGTGGGTATGTTCGAAATCGAAGAAAAGATTGTAATAAAGCCCGTAAACTAAAGCCGCAGCGCAAAAGGCGCCAGCGAATTGCGCAACGATAAATGGAACAACTTTACGACCGTCAAAGCAGGCGAACAGCCACAGCGCGATGGTGACCGCCGGGTTAAGGTGCGCACCGGAAACCCCTGCGGTCAGGTAAATCGCCATGGCGACGCCCAGACCCCAGATGATGCTGATTTCCCACTGACCGAAGCTGGCTCCCGCGACCTTAAGCGCAGCGACGCACCCAACGCCGAAAAAGATCAACAACCCGGTACCGAGGAACTCTGCGATGCACTGGCCTTTTAGTGTTGATGTTTGGCTCATAATCGAATCCTGAAGCGTAGTGATGATTATTGTATGTGTGAAGGTCGCAGGCGACCACGCTGCCATGTAGGCATAGTGTTAATTTATCGTTAACGAACAAAAACGAGAAATATCGAAATTCAAATGTGTGTACCACGTCAAGAAAATGAGCGTTTTCGCGCCATAAACGCGTTTTCGGCCGTTTGCGGGAGCGTTTCACCGCACATTTTTTTACGTGTTGATTAACAATTACGAAAAAGTACCGGGTAAAAGCGGCGAACGGACCAGGTAAAGGCTGAAAAGTGTTGCAAACCGCAATCTACGCGGGTTGTCGCTGGACAGGGGAGGCGGGGCTTCATACAATCGACTACATCACCACTGTAGTGCGCTAATTTTCGTTAAGGCGTCAAC
The DNA here is from genome assembly GCF_007910085.1 of Klebsiella sp. ME-303. Classification (NCBI taxonomy): domain Bacteria; kingdom Pseudomonadati; phylum Pseudomonadota; class Gammaproteobacteria; order Enterobacterales; family Enterobacteriaceae; genus Klebsiella; species Klebsiella sp. ME-303. Next base: position 26,749 of record NZ_VOJB01000086.1, read on the forward strand.
GCGTATACGAAACGGACGGTTTCTATCAACGCCTTGCAAGTTCAGGAGAGGTATGACGATGTCATTAGAAGTGTTTGAGAAATTAGAATCTAAAGTTCAGCAGGCGATTGATACCATCACTCTGTTACAGATGGAAATCGAAGAGCTGAAAGAGAAGAACAACACGCTGGCGCAGGAAGTACAGAGCGCGCAGCACAGCCGTGAAGAGCTTGAGCGTGAAAACGGTCAGCTGAAAGAACAGCAGCAGGGCTGGCAGGATCGTCTGCAGGCGCTGCTGGGCCGCATGGAAGAAGTCTGATGCTTCCCGCCCCCTCCCGCTCGGGAGGGGGTAAACTCTCCCCCGCTCTATATACTCACAAGTTATAGCCAATCTTTTTTTATTCTTTAATCATCAGTCCGCTTTCTGGCACGCTTAATCCATCACAACACTACATAAAGAGAGCGGTGCGATGAATAAGTGGGGCGTGGGGTTAACTCTGTTGCTGGCATCCGCCAGCGTTCTGGCAAAAGACATTCAACTATTAAACGTTTCTTACGATCCAACGCGCGAGCTGTACGAACAGTACAACAAAGCCTTTAGCGCGCACTGGAAACAAGAAACCGGCGACAACGTGGTGATTCGTCAGTCCCACGGCGGCTCCGGCAAACAGGCGACCTCGGTGATCAACGGCATTGAAGCCGACGTGGTGACCCTTGCGCTGGCCTATGACGTCGATGCGATTGCCGAACGTGGCCGAATCGACAAAAACTGGCTGAAGCGTCTGCCGGATAACTCCGCGCCGTACACCTCCACCATCGTGTTCCTCGTACGCAAAGGCAACCCGAAGCAGATTCACGACTGGAACGACCTGATTAAACCGGGCGTGTCGGTGATTACCCCGAACCCGAAAAGCTCCGGCGGCGCGCGCTGGAACTATCTGGCGGCATGGGGCTATGCCCTGCACCAGAACAATGGCGACCAGGCGAAGGCGCAAGAGTTCGTAAAAGCGCTGTTTAAGAACGTCGAGGTGCTGGATTCCGGCGCCCGTGGTGCGACCAACACCTTCGTGGAACGTGGGATCGGCGATGTGCTGATTGCCTGGGAAAACGAAGCCCTGCTGGCGACCAACGAACTGGGTAAAGACAAATTTGAGATCGTGACCCCGAGCGAATCGATTCTCGCCGAGCCGACGGTTTCCGTGGTGGATAAAGTGGTCGACAAGAAGGGCACTCGCCAGGTGGCGGAAGCGTATCTGAAGTACCTCTACTCGCCGGAAGGCCAGGAGATTGCGGCGAAGAACTTCTATCGCCCGCGCGATCCTGAGATAGCGAAAAAATACGCGAATGAGTTCCCGAAACTGAAGCTGTTCACCATCGATGATGTGTTTGGCGGCTGGACGAAAGCGCAGAAAGAGCACTTTTCCAACGGCGGCACCTTCGACCAGATAAACCAGCGTTAAATAGCCTTTCCTTATCCCCGCTTGCGCTGCGCTTAGCGGGGATACAACTCTTGTCGCCCGGACAGGCGTAAGCCGCGACCCGGGGCTGAGAAGTCTGGTAGCGCCGCCTCCGGGAAAACACACCGAACCTCTTCCTGTTTTCATTTGGTCATCAAACTGCGTTACTCTTCCGTTTCTGGCTGAGACAGGAAAAAATAATGCGAAGAGTACGATACCTTTTATTAGCGCTGCTGGTGGTCGTTGTGGCGGCGATGGCCGGCGGCTACTACTGGCTTCATTCCGGCAACCCTGATGCGTTGCGCAAAATTGTTCTGCAACAGTGCGTCCCCAATCAACAGCAGCACCAGAATCCCGCGCCCTGTGCGGAAGTGAACCTCAAGGGCGGCTATGTGCTGTTTAAAGACCGCAATGGCCCGCTGCAGTATCTGCTGATGCCGACTTACCGTATTAACGGCACCGAAAGTCCGCTGCTGCTTAATCCCCTGACGCCGAACTTCTTCTGGCAGGCCTGGCAGGGGCGCGAAATCATGAGCCAGCATCGTGGTTCCGCCGTATCGGATGACGCGGTCTCCTTGACCATCAACTCGCGCAGCGGACGCACGCAAAATCATTTCCATATCCATATCTCCTGCCTGCGTCCCGATGTCCGTACCCAGTTGGACAAGGACGCGCCCGCTATCAGCAGCCGCTGGTTGCCGCTGCCCGGTGGACTACTGGGCCACGAATATCTGGCGCGTCGGGTCACCGAAACGGAGCTGGCGCAGCGCAGCCCGTTCCTGATGCTGGCCGAAGAGGTGCCGGAAGCGCGTGAACATATGGGCCGTTTTGCGCTGGCGATGGCAAAGCAGAGCGATGGCTCGCTGGTGCTGCTGGCGACCGAGCGTAACCTGCTAACGCTTAATCGCGCATCGGCGGAAGAGATTCAGGATCACAGCTGCGCAATCCTGCAATAACCCCACCATATCTGGCGTTTACCTGTCTTATCGTCCGTCGTATTCTTGCTGAAAAAATCGACAGGAGACAGGTATGTCGCTCTGGTTGTCCCACCCTCTGTTCCTTCCTTCTATCATCGTCGGCATCACTATTCTCCTCTGGGCGACTTCGCTACTGCCGGAGTTTATGACCGCGCTGCTGTTTTTTGCCGCAGCGATGATCGCCAAAATCGCGCCGCCGGAGGTGATTTTCGGCGGCTTTGCCTCATCGGCGTTCTGGCTGGTGTTCAGCGGATTTGTGCTGGGGATCGCCATACGCAAAACCGGGCTGGCGGACAGAGCGGCCCGGTCGCTCTCGTCGCGGCTGACCGACTCCTGGCCGCTGATGGTCGGCAGCGTGGTGCTGCTCAGCTATGCGCTGGCGTTTGTGATGCCGTCCAATATGGGGCGTATCGCGCTGCTGATGCCGATTGTGGCGGCAATGGCCAGGCGTGCCGGCATTGAAGAGGGGACGCGCCCGTGGTTTGGCCTGGCGCTGGCGGTGGGGTTCGGGACCTTCCAGCTGTCTGCCACCATCCTGCCCGCCAACGTCCCGAATCTGGTGATGAGCGGCGCGGCGGAGGGATCGTATGGTATCCATTTGAATTATCTTCCCTATTTACTGCTGCATACGCCGGTGCTCGGCTGGCTCAAAGGGGCTGTGCTGATCGCCCTGATATGCTGGCTGTTTCCCGGAAAACCGCACCCGCCGCGCGACATGACGCCGCTGCCGCCGATGAGCCGCGATGAGAAGCGCCTGGCGTGGCTGCTGGTGGTAGTGCTGACGCTCTGGGTGACGGAGAGCTGGCACGGAGTGGGGCCGGCCTGGACGGGGCTGGCGGCGGCGGTGATAACGCTGCTGCCGCGGGTCGGTTTTATCAGCGGCGAGGAGTTTTCCAGCGGCGTGAATATCCGCACCTGTATTTACGTCGCCGGGATTTTGGGGCTGGCTATCACCGTGACGCAAACCGGTATCGGCGGCGTGGTGGGGAATGCCCTGCTGCAGATTATGCCGCTGGATAAAGAGAGTCCGTTCACCAGCTTTCTCGCATTGACCGGCATTACCAGCGCGCTGAACTTTATCATGACCGCTAACGGCGTACCGGCGCTGTATACCACCTTCGCGCAGAGCTTCTCCGATGCGACCGGCTTCCCGCTGCTGAGCGTGATTATGATTCAGGTGCTGGGATACTCCACGCCGCTGCTGCCGTATCAGGCATCACCGATTGTGGTGGCAATGGGGCTGGGGAAAGTGCCTGCAAGGGCGGGAATGCTGCTGTGTATTGCGCTGGCGGCGGTAAGCTATTTGATCCTGCTGCCGCTGGACTACCTGTGGTATCAGGCGTTGGGGAAACTGTAGGCTGCACCGCTCGGGGATTTCCCCGGGACCTGGCCGGGCAACCGGGCGATAACCCCGGTTGCAAAGCGCGACCGGGGAAAGGCCTTAAAGCGAATTACGCTTTTTTCGCGGCTTCTGCTGCTTTAACGATCACCGCGAAAGCGTCAGCTTTCAGGGATGCGCCGCCAACCAGCGCGCCGTCGATGTCCGGCTGGGTGAACAGCTCTGCTGCGTTGCCCGCGTTAACGGAACCGCCGTACTGGATGATCACTTGTTCAGCCACTTTCGCATCAGCTTTAGCGATGTGGTCGCGAATGAATTTGTGTACAGCCTGAGCCTGAGCCGGGGTAGCGGATTTGCCGGTACCGATCGCCCATACGGGCTCATAAGCGATAACTGCGCCTTCGAACGCCGCCGCGCCCTGGGTTTTCAGAACGGCGTCGATCTGACGCGCGCACACTTCTTCCGTTTTGCCCGCTTCGTTTTCCGCTTCGGTTTCACCGATGCACAGAACCGGGATCAGACCCTGCTCTTTCAGTACCGCGAATTTCCTGGCGATAAACTCGTCGGACTCTTTGTGGTAGGTACGGCGCTCGGAGTGGCCGATGATGATGTATTCAGCGCCGATGTCTTTCAGCATTTCGGCAGAGGTTTCGCCAGTGAACGCGCCGGACAGGTTCAGGTCAACGTTCTGCGCGCCCAGGTGAATGTGGCTGCCCGCAGCGGCTTGTTTAGCCAGGTCGATGTACATCTCAGGCGGAGCAATGGCAACTGCACAGCCGGTTACGCCAGCCAGTTCGGTACGCAGGTTCGCGACCAGTTCGTTTACCATGTGGCGGCTGCCGTTCAGTTTCCAGTTACCCATCACTAAAGGATGTCGCATTTTTATTCTCCACGCTTTAAAGCGAATTAAGGAATATAGCCGCCCCCGCGGGCAGCATGGTCTGTGAAACAGTATAGAGATTCATCACTGGAAAGGCTTTGCTTTTTGTCATTTATTGTTGTTTTCCAGCGTTTCAGATAGCGCCAGCTTAATCGGTTCAACAGCGAAGGTCAGCCCCTTTTCGCCGTTGTCCGCCACCACATAGCGCACAGCACCTTCCGTTTCGGAGAAGTAACGTTTGCCTTTTCCGGCGGTCAGCAGTTTCTGCAGCTTCTGCTGGCTTTGCGTCAGGCTGAGCGTGGGTACGAACGCGCGCATCACGGCGCTCATATACTCCTGGGCTCTCGCTTTCGCCGCTTTCTGCTGCGGCCCCTGAATCGGTAGCCAGGTGATCTGCATCGATTTAATTTTGAGCGTGCCGCGTTCAAGCGCGGTCGACGCGTAAAGGTTCTCATTGATCTTCGTGGCGGCGCGGGTCAGGTTTGCCTGGTCTTTGCTGGCGGCGACGGCGCGAAATTCATTGAGCGATAGCTTCGGGTTATCGTTGTTGAATTTTTCCCGAAACTCGCTGATGGAAATATCAAAGGCCGGCGCGCCGGAGAGAAGATAGGGCGCCGTAGCGCTGGCGTCTGACTCGGCGGACAACGCTTTTTGGCCGACGGATAATGCCGCCAGCCCAATTAAACATAAGGTTGCCCACTTCTTCATGCCCATCTTCCCTTTTTTTATCTGCTGACGATTAAAACGAGAACCGTCACGCTTGTCAAAAAGTCACGCCTTCAGGGTAAACTACGTCGGTGATGATGATAAGGAATAAAACATGACCCTACAGCAGTGGCTATTCTCAATTAAAGGGCGGATTGGACGTCGCGACTTCTGGATCTGGATCGCTATCTGGATAATGACCATGAGCGCGCTGTTCACGCTGGCCGGTAGTAACCTTCTCAATTTACAGACGGCGGCTTTTATTCTGGTGTGCCTGCTGTGGCCGACGGCGGCGGTGACCATTAAACGCCTGCACGATCGGGGTAAATCCGGGCTCTGGGCGCTGCTGATGATTCTGGCGTGGATGCTGCTGGCGGGCAACTGGTCGATGCTGCCTGGGGTCTGGCAGTGGGGCGTCGGGCGGTTTATACCGACGCTGATTATCGTCATGATGCTGATCGACCTGGGCGCGTTTGTCGGTACCCAGGGCGCGAATAAGTTTGGTAAAGAGACGCTGGACGTGCGCTGGAAAGCGGAATCCTGATTACCAGTAGTGTTCGGCGGTCATATGACCCGGCCGGCGACGCAGGTGCTTGCTCATCTGCCGGGTCTCTTTCAGCAGCTGCTGGGTGTCGCGCACCATCTGCGGGTTACCGCACAGCATGACGTGGCTGCTCTCGGCGTTCATCGGCAGGCCGACGGCCTCTTCCAGCGCGCCGGTTTCAATCAGGAACGGGATACGTCCCGTGAGCATGCCCGGCGCGGTTTCCCGGCTCACGACCGACTGGATGCGCAGTTTGCCCGCATAGCGCGCTTCCAGCGCCTGCATCTGCGGCAGATAGCTGAGGTCGGCGGCATAGCGCGCGGCGTGCACCAGTACCAGGTTTTTAAAGCGATCCAGGTCCTTCCCTTCTTCCAGAATTGACAGGTACGGGCCAATCGCTGTGCCGGTGGCGAGCATCCATAGCGTGTCGCAATCCGGCACCTCTTCCAGCACGAAGAAACCGGCGGCTTCGCTGACTACCTGGACTTCATCGCCCGGCTTCAGAGCCGCCAGCCGCGGGCTGAGCTTGCCCTCCGGAACCGTCACCAGATAGAACTCAAGATCGGGGTTGCTGGGGGCGTTGACGTAGGAATAGGCGCGCTGCACGCGTTCTCCGTCTACGTCCAGCCCCAGTTTGGCAAACTGCCCAGCGGTGAAGGGCGCAACCGGCGCGTGAACGGTGAGGCTAAACAGTGCATCAGTCCAGTTCTGTACTTTTACCACTTTGCCCGTAACCCAGTTTGCCATAGCGACTCTCCTCTCAATCCTGTTAACGTATCTTCACCGCGACGAGAGCAGATTTCCAGCCCGAAAAGGCTGGAAAGCTCTATTGATCAAATGTTTTTACAGGATGTGCAGCTGAATATCCGGGTCTTTGCGATCGAGATAATGAATCGATTGAATACGGCGGATAGTGCGGGATTTACCGCGGATCAGCAGGGTTTCGGTGGTGGCCATATTGCCTTTACGGGTGATACCGTCCAGCAGATCGCCCTTGGTGATGCCGGTTGCCGAGAAAACCACGTTGTCGCTGCGCGCCATATCGTCCAGGCGCAGCACTTTGCCTGCTTCAATGCCCATCGCCTGACAGCGTGCCAGCTCGTTTTCGCCGATGCGGCGGTTCTCTTCGCTGTCGCCCTTCACGTGGTGACGCGCCAGCAGACGGCCGTTCATATCGCCGTCCAGCGCGCGGATCACCGCAGCGGAAACGACGCCTTCCGGCGCGCCGCCGATACCGTACATGACGTCAACTTCGCTGTCCGGCATACAGGTCAGAATAGAGGCGGCAACGTCGCCGTCGGGGATGGCGAACACGCGCACGCCCAGCTTTTGCAGCTCAACAATGACGTCGTCATGGCGTGGCTTGGCTAAGATGGTGACCGTTAATTCACTCAGCGGCTTATTCAGCGCGCGGGCGATATTATGCAGGTTCTCCGCCAGCGGCAGGTTCAGATCGATGGTGCCCTTCGCTCCCGGGCCGACAATCAGCTTTTCCATGTACATATCCGGCGCATTCAGGAAACAGCCCTTATCGCCTACCGCCATGACCGCCAGCGCGTTCGCCTGGCCCATCGCCGTCATGCGGGTGCCTTCGATGGGATCGACGGCGATATCTACCGCATCGCCGTGGCCGGTACCGACGCGCTCGCCAATGTACAGCATCGGCGCTTCGTCGATTTCGCCTTCGCCAATCACGATAGTGCCGTCGATGTTGATCAGGTTGAGCATAATGCGCATGGCGTTGACGGCGGCGCCGTCGGCGGTATTTTTATCACCGCGGCCTAACCATTTGTAGCCTGCCAGCGCGGCGGCTTCGGTGACGCGCGAAAATTCGATGGCCAGTTCTCGTTTCATAATCCACTCATCTGAATAAAAATTATGCGCAGCGTGGCGAGATGATGTTCGCGCTACGCGTTGGAATAGCGTTCGGTTTCCGGCATCCAGCGCTCTATCAGCGCCTGTGCCTGCTGGGGATAGCGTTCGTGAATATGGCGGGCGATGCGCTGAACTTCCGGGATCATGGCCTGATCGCGCAATAAGTCCGCGACTTTAAATTCAGCGTTGCCGGTCTGACGGGTGCCGAGCAGCTCGCCGGGACCGCGAATTTCCAGGTCTTTTTGGGCGATGACGAAACCGTCATTGCTATCGCGCAGAACCTGCAGGCGCTTCTGGGCGGTTTTTGACAGCGGCGATTTATAGAGCAGCACGCAGTGGGAGGCTACCGCACCGCGCCCGACGCGCCCTCGGAGCTGGTGCAGCTGCGCCAGCCCCAGACGCTCCGGGTTTTCGATGATCATCAGGCTGGAGTTGGGCACGTCCACGCCGACTTCAATCACCGTGGTGGCGACCAGCAGATGCAGCTCGCCCTGCTTGAACGCGCTCATTACCGCCTGCTTCTCGGCGGATTTCATACGCCCGTGCACCAGGCCGATATTCAGCTCCGGCAGGGCGAGCTTCAGCTCTTCCCAGGTGGCTTCCGCCGCCTGAGCTTCCAGCAGATCCGACTCTTCAATCAGCGTACAAACCCAGTAGGCCTGGCGACCTTCGTGAGTGCAGGCGTGACGTACGCGGTCAATAATATCGCTGCGTCGCGTATCCGGAATGGCCACCGTCGTAACCGGCGTTCGGCCCGGCGGCAGTTCATCGATGACCGAGGTGTCGAGGTCGGCATATGCGGTCATCGCCAGGGTACGCGGAATCGGCGTGGCGGTCATAATCAGCTGGTGCGGGTGAAATCCCTGCTGTTGCCCTTTCTCCCACAGCGCCAGCCGCTGATGGACGCCAAAACGGTGCTGCTCGTCGATAATCACCAACGCGAGGCCGTTAAACTGGACCTGCTCCTGAAAGATGGCGTGGGTGCCGACAATCATCTGTACCTGTCCGCTGGCGATAGCCTCCTGCTGCGCCAGGCGCGCTTTGCCTTTTTGTTTGCCAGCCAGCCAGCCCACCTCAACGCCCAGCGGTTCGAACCAGCTGCGGAAGTTATTGGCGTGCTGTTCAGCCAGCAGCTCGGTCGGCGCCATCAGCGCCACCTGTTTGCCGTGGGCGATGGCGCGCAGGGCGGCAAGCGCGGCGACCAGGGTTTTACCGGAGCCCACGTCCCCCTGCACCAGACGCATCATCGGCACGTCCAGCGCCATATCGCGCTCGATTTCAGCCGTGACGCGCGCCTGCGCGCCGGTCGGCGTAAAGGGGAGGGAGGCCAGCAGCTTATCTTTTAGCGTGTCGTTAGCGCTGAGCGCGAGGGCGTGGTAGCGCTGGGCGCCTGCCCGCAGCGCCAGCATGCTGAGGTTATGCGCCAGCAGCTCTTCCAGGATTAAGCGCCGCTGAGCCGGATGTTTGCCGCTTTCCAGCTCGCTAAGCTGTAAAGAGGGCGGCGGGCGATGCAGCGTGCGCAAGGCGTCCGGCAGGCTCATCATCCCTTGCGCCAGCTCAGGCGGCAGCAGTTCGGCGATCGCGCAGGTTTCAAGCAGCTCCAGCGCCTGGTCGGTGAGCTTACGCAGCGTAGCCTGCTTGATGCCTTCGGTGGTGGGATATACCGGGGTCAGCGTTTCCTGTAAATCAGGGGTACTCATGTCGCCCTGAACCCGATATTCCGGATGGATCATCTCCGCCCCGTGCTTACCGCGCTTCGCCTCACCGTAGGCCAGCACGCGGCGCCCGATTGCCAGGCTATTTTTCATCGCCGCGCTGAAGTTAAAAAAGCGCATGGTGAGGATGCCGGAGCCGTCGCTTATCTGGCAGGTCATCATCCGGCGGCCGCCGAAAGTGATGTTGCAGTTGAGGACTTCGCCTTCAACGGTGGCGTAAACGCCGGGCAGCAGTTCGCCGATATGATACAGATGGGTGCGGTCTTCGTAGCGTAGCGGCAGGTGCAGAAGCAGATCCTGTACCGTATGCAGGCCGATTTTTGCCAGCTTACTGCTCTGGGCCGCGCCAACGCCCGTCAGGGAATTGAGCGGCACCGCATCCAGCAGACGGCCCTGCATGATTACTTCGCCGCCTGCATGGTGGCCCACCACGCGGCATCGGCTTCGACTTCGCCCTGCTCGTTGACGTGGGGGTAGGGGAGTCCCTTGCGTTTAGCGACCTTCGCCAGCACCGGATAGCCGCCTTCAAACAGCAGGCGCTGCTGGTCTTCTTCCGGCAGCATACTGTTCTCGCGCCGGTACATGCCGGCATTCTGCCGCTGGCGCTGGGCTTCGTAGAGGATAAGCGCTGAGGCGACGGAAACGTTCAGCGACTGCACCATGCCAATCATCGGAATGATGATGTCCTGGTCCGCCAGGTCTAACGCTTCCTGCGTAATGCCGGTTTTCTCCTGCCCCATCAGGATACAGGTGGGACGGGTATAGTCGATTTCACGGAAATCGACGGCGTTATCAGAGAGATGGGTCGCCAGGATCTGCATGCCCTGGCCTTTTAAATGCGTGACAGCCTCGCCAATAGTACGGTGGGTTTTGACCTGCACCCAGCTATTGCTGCCGGCGGCCGCGGAGGCCATGGTACGCATACGGCTACCTGGCCAGATGGCGTGCACTTCATGCACGCCAACGGCGTCTGCGGTACGAATGACCGCAGAGACGTTATGAGGCTTATGGACCTGCTCCATGCAGACTGTCAGGTCAGGCTGGCGCCTGGCGAGCATCTCGCAGATACGCGCATAACGCTGTAAATTCATGATACTTCCATCCTTCGAATGACTCTTTAATCGCTGCGGATTACGCGGCCCATTCCTGGGCCTTGCCCTTTACGGGGCCGCTGTAAGCAGCGTTCAAATCTGCTCCCGGCAGATTTGTCATTCGCTTGCCGCCTTGACGCAATTCGAATGATTTTGTGGAAGAGCTAGTTTCGGTTACGGGTGACTTTTATTACATCCGGCATGACGCGAATTTTGCGCATGATATTCGCCAGATGCACGCGGTCGCGCGCGGTAAGGCGAATAAAGGCGCTGTAAACGCGGCCATCTTTCTCTTCCGTATTCAGGCTTTGAATATTGGAAGAAGCGGTGTTGATCGCCGCGGTAAGATTTGCCAGGGCACCCTGATGGTTGAACATATCCACCTTGATTTCGGTGATAAATTCCTGCGCTGTCTCTTTGTCCCACTCGACCGCCATAAATTTCTCCGGCTCTTTCTGATAGCCGCGAATGTTACGACAGGACTCATGGTGAATAACCAGGCCTTTGCCCGGGCTGACGTGCGCGATAATCGGGTCGCCGGGGATCGGGCGGCAGCATTTGGCGAAGGTGATCAGCACGCCATCCGCGCCTTTAATCGGCAGATGATTATGGCCGACAGGCGCTGGCTGTACAGGCACGGCGGTGGTTTCACCCTGCTGCAGGTTTTTTGCTACCACGACGCTCATGGCGTTGCCGAGGCCGATTTCGGCCAGCAGATCGTCAAGCGTGGTCAGCTTCATGCGCTCAAGTTCACGCTGAATGTTCTCTCGCGGGATCTCGGCCAGCTTGCGGCTACCGCCGAGGGCGTGATTGAGCAGGCGGCGCCCGAGGCTTACGGAGTCGTCGCGCTTAAGATTTTTCAGCAGCTGGCGAATTTTGGCGCGCGCTTTCGAGCTGACGACAAAGTTCAGCCATGCGGCGTTCGGACGTGCGCCCGGCGCGGTGATGATTTCCACCGTCTGGCCGCTGGAGAGCGACTGCGACAGCGGATACGGCTGGCGGTCGACGCGGGCGCCGACGCAGGCATGGCCGATGTCGGTATGCACCGCGTAGGCGAAATCCACCGGCGTCGCGCCGGCGGGCAGTTCGACAATGCGCCCTTCCGGGGTGAAAACGTAAATCTCATCCGGGAACAGATCGGATTTCACGCTCTCAATAAATTCAAATGAACTACCGGCGCTCTGCTGGAGCTCCAGCAGGCTCTGCATCCAGCGCTGGGCGCGGATTTGCGCCGTGGTGCTGCTCTCGCCGCCGTGCTCTTTATAAGCCCAGTGCGCCGCCACCCCCATTTCCGCCATCTGGTCCATGTCTTCGGTACGAATTTGTACCTCAACCGGGACGCCGTGCGGGCCGATCATCGAGGTGTGCAAAGATTGATAGCCGTTCGCCTTTGGAATGGCAATATAGTCTTTGACGCGACCCGGACGCGGCTTATAAAGGCTGTGCATCTGGCCAAGCACGCGATAGCAGGTGTCGGAATCATGGACAATCACGCGGAAAGCGTAGATATCCATAATCGAGTGAAAGCGCTGCTCTTTGAGCACCATCTTGCAGTAGATGGAGTACAAATGCTTTTCGCGACCGCTAACGCGACAGGGAATTCCCGCTTCCTGCAGGCGCCCTTCGATTTCGGAGAGGATCTTTTGAATCATCTCTTTACGGTTGCCGCGCGCCGCTTTAACCACCTCTTTAATGACGCGGTAGCGGTTAGGATACAGCGCCTCAAAGCCCAGCTCTTCGAGCTCGGTTTTGATGTGATGGATACCTAAACGGTGCGCCAGAGGGCTGTAGATTTCCAGCGTTTCGCGGGCGATGCGGCGGCGCTTATCCGGGCGCAATGAGCCCAGCGTGCGCATGTTATGGGTGCGGTCAGCGAGCTTGATAAGGATGACGCGGATATCCTGCACCATCGCCATAATCATTTTGCGAAAGTTTTCAGCCTGGGCCTCTTTCTTGTCGCGAAACTTAAGCTTATCAAGTTTTGACACCCCCTCTACCAGTTCAGCAACGCTTTTACCGAAAAGCTGCTCCATGTCCTGGTAGGTGGCGGGGGTATCTTCTATCACGTCGTGCAGCAGAGCGGCCATCAGCGTTTCATGGTCGAGTTTCATCTCGGCCAGGATACAGGCTACCGCTACCGGGTGCGTGATATAGGGTTCACCGCTTGAACGTGTCTGGCCCTCGTGAGCGTCACGTGCAACGAGATAAGCCTGCCGAAGACGTTTAATTTGCTCTTCGGGCAGGTAGTTTTGAATCAGCTGATTCAGGCTTTCAAACAGATACAAGGGCGACCCGCAGTGTGATTAACGACGACCTTCAGCAATAGCGGTAACGGCTTGTAATTCAGCGGCTTCCTGCTCTTGCTGTTCCTGGCGCTCACGAACGTCGAGGATCTTGTTGTTGATCAGACCTTCTTCGATTTCGCGCAGTGCGATAACGGTAGTTTTATCGTTTTCTTCCGGTACCAGCGGATCCTTTCCGCCTACCTGCATCTGACGAGCGCGACGCGCGGCGACCAGTACCAGGTCAAAACGGTTACCAATTTTCTCTACAGCGTCCTGAACAGTTACGCGTGCCATACTTAAAATGCTCCACAGGTGAAGAAATGACTGGGCATGATACTGAATGTGGGTTCAGTCTGCCAACAGTTTGGTGATTAAAGCGCCATGTCGCTGCTTTTGGCGGCTCATGCGCAGACGTTCGGCGCGAATAATAATTTTCAGATCGCTCAGCGCGGTATCAAAATCATCATTCACAATCAGGTAATCATACTCCGCGTAATGGCTCATTTCTGCAACTGCCTGCGCCATACGTTTTGCGATAACCTCTTCGCTGTCCTGACCGCGGCCGCGCAGGCGACGATCAAGCTCATCTTTTGACGGCGGCAGGATAAAAATGCTGCGCGCGCCGGGCATTCTGTTGCGGATTTGCTGCGCGCCCTGCCAGTCGATATCAAGGAAGACGTCGACGCCGGTCGCCAGTACCTGCTCGATAGCTTCGCGCGAGGTGCCGTAATAGTTGCCAAAGACTTCTGCATGTTCAAGAAAAGCGTCTTCGCCAATCATCGTCCTGAATTCGTCGTGATTCACAAAGAAATAGTGTTCACCGTGCACTTCACCCGGGCGCGGAGCGCGCGTGGTATGCGAAACAGAAACCTGAGAGTCGTATAACGGTTGGGTTTTTAATAAAGCCTGAATCAGGCTGGATTTACCCGCGCCGCTAGGGGCGGAAACAATATAAAGCGTGCCTTGAGCCATGAGTGTCTTTTGTATGTGGTGGTCGAAATAGAGCTTACATACGAGCCTATTATACACGGCGGCGCAGCGTGACGCAGTCCCTGTCACACTTTTTGCGTTCTTTCTTTCATTTTGCTTGCTGTTTTCCTGATTTCTCCGTGCGTTGCAGAAACAACGCAGAAAAGCCGGAAGCATGCTCGCAGCGTTAAAAATCCCCTCTCGCCGATGAAAATAAGCCTGCGGCACAATTGCCGACGAGAAAACAGGAGGGCATCGCGATGCAAAAAGGAGTCTGGGCGCTGGTGCTGTGGATGCTGGTGGGATACGGGCAGGCAGCCTGCCCCGCGTGGCCGCAGGCCAGGGCCGATCGGGAGATTGAACGTCTCAGCCAGCAGATAACGGAATGGAAAAACGCCTACTGGCAGCAGGGGAGCAGTACGGTAAGCGATGAGGTCTATGATCAGCTTGCGGAGCGGCTGGCTTATTGGCGGCGCTGCTTCACCGGCGAGGCTCCCGCTCACGATGCGTCTCCTCCCCTAAAAGGGGAGGCCAGACATCCGGTGGCGCACACCGGCGTGCGTAAACTGGCAAATCAAGCCGACGTGGCGCGCTGGATGCGCGGTCAATCCGGCCTGTGGGTACAGCCTAAAGTCGATGGCGTCGCGGTCACGCTCGTGTATCGGCAGGGGCGTCTGACCCAGGCGATAAGCCGGGGTAATGGCCTGGCCGGGGAAGACTGGACGGCCAGGGTCTTGCAGATCCCCTCCGTGCCTAAAGTCTCTGACGGCGTACTGGCGAATAGCGTTCTACAGGGTGAGCTGTTCCTGCTCCGCGAGGGGCACGTGCAAAAACAGATGGGCGGCATGAACGCGCGGGCAAAAGTTGCCGGCATGATGATGCGCCAGCAGGCTGCGGCGGATCTTAATCAGCTGGGTCTCTTTATCTGGGCATGGCCCGATGGGCCGCAGGATATGAAACAGCGGCTGGCGCTGCTGCGGCAGGGCGGCTTTCTTTACAGCGCGCTTTTTTCGCACCCTGTCGCGGATGCGCAGCAGGTTCAACAGTGGCGCCAGCGCTGGTTCACTTCACCGCTGCCTTTTGCCAGCGATGGCGTCGTAGTGCGGCGGGAAAAAGCATCTCCCGGACGCTTCTGGGTTCCGGGTCAGGGCGATTGGGTCATCGCCTGGAAATACCCGCCCGCCTCACGCGTCATGGAGGTTCGCCGTATCAGCTTTAGCATTGGGCGCAGCGGTAAAATAGCCGTGGTGGCGCATCTGGAGCCGCAGATGCTGGACGATAAGCGCGTGCAGCGGGTGAGCGTCGGTTCGGTATCCCGCTGGTACAATCTGGATATCGGTATTGGCGACCAGCTGCAAATCAGCCTTGCCGGGCAGGGGATACCGCGCATCGATTCGGTCGTCTGGCGCACGGCTCAGCGTAATAAACCCCAGCCACCGGCGGCGCGTTTCAATGCCTTAACCTGCTATTTTGCCACGCCCGAGTGTGCGGAACAGTTTCTTTCGCGGCTGGTCTGGCTCTCATCCCGATCGGTTCTTGATATTGACGGCGTGGGAGAAGCACTATGGCGGTCCCTGCATGACGCGCGCAGCATGGAGCATCTCTTTTCATGGTTGGCGTTTACGCCGGAGCGGCTGCAAGCTATACCGGGGGTCTCAACGCAGCGCGGGCAGAGGCTGTGGCACCAGTTCAATCTTGCGCGCGAACGGCCTTTTCTGCGCTGGATCCAGGCGATGGGAGTCCCTATACCGAAGACGGCGTTTGCCCGGCTGAAGGAGGATGACTGGCAACGGATGCAGGAGCGAAACGAAGAGCAGTGGCGGCGCCTGCCGGGGATCGGGGCGGAAAGAGCGCGGCAGCTGGTGACGTTCTTACATCACCCGGATGTTGCCGCACTGGCGAAGTGGCTAAGCGGGCAACGCGTTCCGGGATTCTGAAAGCATTAATGTGCGCTATGGTTGTAGTTAAATACCGGCAGGCCCAGCTTCCAGCGCAGCGCCAGCATGCGGGCGGTAAAGCCGAACAGCAGGGTGGAGATCACCACCACATCGTGGTTGCTGACGTAATGCTGAAGCGCGATGTATAAAATCGCGGCGGCGAATGACACCCCGGCGTAAAGCTCTTTCTGGAACACCAGCGGGATACGCTTGCAGAACATATCGCGCAGCACGCCGCCAAAGACGCCGGTGATCACGGCGGCAATGGAGGCGATGACCGGGCCCTGGCCCATATCCAGCGCGATCTGGGCGCCAATGATAGAGAACACGATCAGGCCGAGCGCATCAAGCACCAGAAACAGACGGCGCAGATGCGGCATCACTGGCGCGGCAATCGTGGTCAGGACCGCAGCAATGGCGACAATAATGACGTACTCGGGGTGCTGCACCCAGCCCAGAGGATAGTGGCCGAGCAGAATATCGCGCACTGAACCGCCTCCGAGGGCCGTCGCGGTGGCAATGATAATGACGCCAAACGTATCCATACGGCGGCGCCCGGCAGCCAGCGCGCCGGTCATGGCTTCCGCCGTAATCCCAATCAGATAAAGAATATGAAGCAGCATAAATCCCCCACGGTGATGGCGGAAGGTTAACGATTTGTGCGCAAGATCACGATTGAGATTTTCTAAAGTGAATGAATTTAACCTGATTAAACTAATGCACGATCGGTTTAAATCGGCTGAATTTAACGGTTCATTTGTCATTTATTCATTTTTAGTGATTATAAAAAGTAATGTGAAAGCCGTCGATGCGTATCGATATTGAAAACGCGATGAATACCTGTTGTTTAACTCTCGACCTTTATCCTTTTATTTTCCTCCTTCAGGGCCTGAGAAAATGACTGCAGCAGCTGGCAATAAAAACTATCTCACCCGCCTGATTGCCGTTGTGCTGACGGGGCTGCTTGCCGGCCTCTCAGGCATGGTTCTGGCGCTGATTTTACATGCGATTCAGCACCTGGCCTTTGGCTACAGCCCCGGGCAGATCATGAGCGCGGAGTCATTTCTACAGGGCGTCACGGATTCATCCTGGCCTCGTCGCTTCTCGGCAATCGTCGCGGGGGGAGCCATCGCAGGATTCGGCTGGTGGCTCCTTGGACGCTATGGGCAGAAGCGAGTCTCAATAGCGTCAGCGGTGGCGAATCCTTCGGTGGCAATGCCTGCGGGTACCACAACGATTCATGCCCTGTTGCAGATCGTCACCGTGGCGCTGGGCTCTCCGCTTGGCCGCGAGGTGGCTCCGCGGGAAATGGGCGCGCTGGGGGCAGGGATGGTGGCGCGTAAGCTGGGACTGATGGCGGATGAAACCCGAACGCTGGTTGCCTGCGGCGCCGGTGCGGGCCTGGCGGCGGTGTATAACGTTCCGCTGGCCGGTGCGTTATTCAGCCTTGAGGTAATGCTGCTGTCGTTTAGCTGGGAAAAAACGCTGGCGGCGATTATCACCTCGGCGATTGCCGCGTGGACGGCAACGCTCGGGTTAGGCGAGGAATCGCAATACCATTTTACTTCCGACATCCTGCCGCATTCATTTCTCTGGTGGGCGATCATCGCCGGCCCCATTCTTGGCGCCGGGGCCTGGCTCTTTCGCAAAGCGACCAGCACGGCCCGCTCGGGCGTTCGAAGCAACTGGCAGATGCCGGTTTTCTGTCTGCTGGCGTTTTCCCTGCTTGCCGTCCTCAGCCTCTATTTCCCCCAGCTTCCGGGAAACGGTAAAGGGCCTATGCAGCTGGCTCTCAGCGATGACCTGGGTTTCCCCGGGGCGGCGATGCTGCTGGCGCTGAAAATGGTGGTGATTCTGGCGGTGCTGCGCGGCGGCGCGGAGGGCGGCCTGCTGACGCCGGGGCTGGCGGTCGGCGGCCTGACCAGCCTGCTGCTGTGTATGCTCTGGCAACAGCTGCTTCCCGGCGGAGATTACGGCAGTTTTGCTCTCGTCGGCGCGGCGGCGTTTCTCGCTGCATCCATGCAGATGCCGCTCACGGCGGTCGCGCTGGTGATGGAGTTCACCCACATGGATCACAGCTATCTGGCCCCCACGCTGCTGTGCGCCGCAGGGGCATTTTTAACCTGCCGGATATTGGATAAGAACTACGCCTTCTGAAACGCAGCGAAAATAAAAGGCCATGATTTACCATGGCCTTTTGTCCGTGCGTGGGTTGGCGAGCGAAAAACCGTTACTCTATGTTCTGGATCTGCTCGCGCATTTGTTCGATCAGCACTTTCAGCTCAATGGCGGAGTTCGTCACTTCGGCATTGATTGATTTAGACGCCAGGGTGTTCGACTCGCGGTTGAACTCCTGCATCATAAAGTCGAGGCGACGACCGACCGCTTCTTTCTTCTTCAGGATATTCCACGTCTCTTTCACGTGCGCTTCCAGACGATCCAGCTCTTCGGCGACGTCTATACGCTGCGCCATCAGCACCAGCTCCTGCTCGAGGCGGTTGTTTTCCAGCTGCACTTCCGCATCTTCCAGCTTGGCAACCAGACGTTCGCGCTGCCACTGCAAAATTTCCGGCATATGGGCACGTACTTTAGCCACCTCGGCCGTCACGCCGTCGAGACGCTGTTCGATCAGCGCTTTCAGCGCCTGTCCTTCGGTTTCGCGGGCGATGATAAAGTCATCCAGCGCACCGTTTAACGCGCCCAGAATTTCGGCGGCAATGGCGTCCAGATCCTGTTCATGGGCCGACATCACGCCAGGCCAGCGCAGAATATCTACCGGATTGATTTCGCCTTCGTCGCTCTGCATTTTGACCCAGTTGGCGGCGTTAACCAGCTGCTTTGCCAGTTTTTCGTTAAGGATCAGCTCACCCTGCGCGCTCGGGTCCTGCTCAAAACGCAGGGTACATTCGACTTTACCGCGGGTCAGACGGGAGCGAATACGTTCACGCACCACGGGCTCCAGGCTACGGAACTGCTCCGGCAGGCGGAAGTAGGTTTCCAGATATCGTTGGTTTACCGAGCGCAGTTCCCACGCGGCGCTACCCCATTCACCCTTGATTTCACGCCGGGCGTAGGCGGTCATACTGCGGATCATAGACGTTCCTGTTTTTAAAGGAGAGTGGGGTGGATTATAGCTTTCGAGGCCTTATCAGGATAGGAATAAGCGCGCATTATCCGTATAATGCGCAGCCACATTCGTTTCAAGCCGGAGAACATCATGCGTCCAGCAGGCCGTAGCGCTAATCAAGTGCGCCCAGTAACCCTGACCCGTAACTACACAAAACACGCAGAAGGCTCCGTGCTGGTCGAATTTGGTGACACGAAAGTATTGTGCACCGCTTCTATTGATGAAGGCGTGCCGCGCTTTCTGAAAGGCCAGGGCCAGGGGTGGATCACCGCCGAATACGGCATGCTGCCGCGTTCTACCCATACGCGTAACGCGCGTGAAGCCGCAAAAGGTAAGCAGGGCGGACGCACCATGGAAATCCAGCGCCTGATCGCGCGTGCGCTGCGCGCGGCGGTTGACCTGAAAGCGCTGGGTGAGTTCACCATCACTCTGGACTGCGATGTGCTGCAGGCAGACGGCGGCACCCGTACCGCGTCTATCACCGGAGCCTGCGTGGCGCTGGCCGATGCGCTGAATAAGCTGGTCGCGGCCGGTAAGCTGAAAACCAACCCGATGAAAGGAATGGTGGCGGCGGTCTCCGTGGGCATCGTGAATGGCGAAGCGATTTGCGATCTGGAATACGTTGAAGATTCCGCGGCGGAAACCGATATGAACGTGGTGATGACCGAAGATGGCCGCATCATTGAGGTGCAGGGTACGGCGGAAGGCGAGCCGTTCACCCATGAAGAACTCCTCACCCTGCTGGCATTGGCCCGGGGGGGTATCGAATCTATTGTCACGACGCAGAAAGCGGCGTTGCAAAACTAGTTTTTAAGGCGACTGAGAAGTCGCCTTTTTTTTGTCCGTAGAAAAGTAAGATGAGGAGCGAATCCATGAAACCGTATCAGCGCCAGTTTATTGAGTTTGCGCTTAACAAGCAGGTACTTAAGTTTGGCGAGTTTACGCTGAAATCCGGGCGCAAGAGTCCCTATTTCTTCAACGCCGGCCTGTTTAATACCGGGCGCGATCTGGCACTGTTAGGCCGTTTTTATGCCGAAGCGCTGGTGGATTCCGGGATTGATTTTGACCTGCTGTTTGGCCCGGCCTATAAAGGCATCCCTATCGCCACGACCACGGCGGTCGCGCTGGCGGAACATCATGACCGCGATCTGCCTTACTGCTTTAACCGCAAAGAGGCAAAGACCCACGGCGAGGGTGGAAATCTGGTGGGGAGCGCGCTGCAGGGCCGCGTCATGCTGGTGGATGATGTTATTACCGCAGGCACCGCGATTCGGGAATCGATGGAAATTATTCAGGCCAACGGCGCTGAGCTGGCCGGCGTACTGATCTCTCTGGATCGTCAGGAACGCGGACGCGGCGAAATCTCCGCGATTCAGGAAGTTGAGCGCGACTACGGCTGTAAAGTAATTTCCATCGTGACGCTGAAAGACCTGATTAGCTATCTGGAAGAGAAGCCGGAAATGGCTGAACACCTGACTGCCGTTCGCGCCTATCGCGAAGCGTACGGCGTATAAACATCTGCCCGGCGGGCAACGGTCTGTCGGGTCGATTGCTGGCAAAACGGCCAGCCGCGGCGAGAAGAGCGCCTGGGTATCAATGCGGATAATGCCGGGAATTCCTGCGGGAAGAGATGCAGCCCTTCGGGCTGCACAGAGACCGGCGAGAATTATTTCAGCTGGGCGGCGACCAGCGGCCAGCGGGCGTCAAAATCGTCCGTCGGGCGATATTTAAACTCGCTGCGCACAAAGCGCGATAGCATCCCTTCGCAGAATGCCAACAGCTGGCTGGCCAGCAGGGCTTCATCGACGGTATAGCCTTCGCCTTCGCGCATTTTCTTTTCACGCAACACCTGACGCAGCTGAACTTCAATGCGCTCGAACAGCTGATTGATGCGGTCCTGAAGCCGGTCCTGTTCAAACATCAGCGCATGGCCGGTCAGAATTCTTGTCAGCCCAGGATTACGCTCGCCAAACCCAAGAATCAACAGCACAATCAGACGCAGGCGCGCTGAGGTGTCTTTTTCATCTTTTAAAATCAAATTGATGCGCGTAATCAGGCTGTCTTCGATAAATTCAATCAGGCTGTCAAACATGCGGGTCTTGCTCGGGAAGTGCCGATACAGAGCCGCTTCGGATACGCCAACGGACGCCGCCAGTTTCGCTGTGGTAATGCGCTGACTTCCATCGCTGGATTCAAGCATTAGCGCCAGAGATTGAAGTATTTCTTCGCGACGATTCCTTTTCGCAGTTTGTTTTTCTGCCATGTTTTAAAATACCCCTGAAAAAAAGCACTTGTCAGGCAGGCACCCACAAAGCGACCGCAAGCTGTTGCCTGCGGTGATGTTATTGCATTAGTGCGCTTTGCGATGCTGGTTCCACTTCATCCTTCAGGCAGCCCTTTTGCCGGCAGCGCCCCGAAAGAGTTTTGTCTATCGCCGGGCTTATTGACGCCCTGAGTGACCGAAGCCGCCTTCGCCGCGATCGGTGGCGTCAAAATCTTCCACCAGGTTAAATTCTGCCTGCACAACGGGCACAAACACCATTTGCGCGATACGCTCGCCGGGTTCGATGCTGAAGCTCTGCTGGCTGCGGTTCCAGACGGAAACCATCAGCTGGCCCTGATAGTCAGAATCAATCAGACCGACCAGGTTACCCAGTACGACGCCGTGCTTATGGCCCAGTCCGGAGCGCGGCAGAATCACCGCCGCCAGAGAGGGATCGGCAATATGAATCGCCAGGCCGGTTGGCACGAGGGTCGTTGCGCCAGGAGCCAGCTCTACGGCGTCATCGAGACAGGCTCGCAGGTCAAGTCCGGCGGAGCCGGAGGTGGCATAGGTCGGCAGCGGAAATTGCTGACCAACACGCGGGTCCAGAATCTTAACGTCGATTTTTTTCATCATAACGGGTAACGATCTCGTCGAGTAATAATTGGCCCAGGAGTTCCTTGCGCTCAAGTGGTAAGCGCTTATCTCCCTCCTGCCAGAAAAGGTGTAATGCATTGCTGTCGCTGTTAAATCCCTGATTTGGCTGAGAAACATCATTGGCGCAAATCAGATCAAGATTTTTGCGGGCTCGCTTTTGCCGTGCGTATTCTTCCACATTATTTGTTTCGGCGGCAAACCCAACGACGTAAGGGCGGTTGGCCTTAAGCGCGGCGACCCCTGCGACGATATCCGGATTTTTAACCATTTTCAGGGTTAATTCATCACCTTGTTTTTTGATTTTTTCTTCGGCGATGGCGACCGCACGGTAGTCAGCGACCGCCGCACAACCAATAAAAATATGCTGCTGAGGCGCGCTGTTTTGCACCGCGGCTTCCATTTCCAGCGCGGTGGTGACATCAATTCTGTGTACAAACGGCGGCGTAGGCAGCGAAACCGGGCCGCTCACCAGCGTGACGTTCGCCCCGCGGCGCGCGGCGGCGGCGGCAATCGCGAAGCCCATCTTACCAGAACTGTGATTGGTGATATAACGCACCGGATCCAGCGGCTCGCGGGTGGGGCCCGCGGTAATCATGATGTTCAGATGTTGCAAATCTTTGACAGGCGAGAAATGCTGCGCGGCCATATCCACAATGGTCAGCGGGTCCAGCATCCGCCCCGGGCCAACATCGCCGCAGGCCTGGCTGCCGCTGTCCGGGCCCCAGACCAGCAGACCGCGGGCGGCAATGACGTCCAGATTATGCTGAGTGGCGGCGGCGCGATACATCTGCTGATTCATGGCGGGCACGACGGCGACCGGCGACGGCGTAGCGAGACAAATCGTCGAAACGAGATCGTTGGCCATCCCTGCCGCGACGCGAGCGATTAGGTCGGCGGTGGCGGGGGCAAGAATGACCAGGTCGGCCCATTTCCCCAGCTCAATATGGCCCATCGCCGCTTCGGCGGCCGGGTCGAGCAGGCTGTCGGAAACCGGATAACCGGATACCGCCTGTAGACTTAATGGCGTAATGAAGGCTTTTGCGGCTTCCGTCATGGCGACGCGGACATCCGCGCCGCGGTCACGCAGGCGGCGCACCAGTTCCGGCGTTTTATAGGCAGCAATGCCGCCGCTCACGCCAAGAACGATCTTTTTACCAGCCAGACTCATCATGATTTTTTCCTGTTGCGGTACACCAGAATTCGCGCATCTTATCACAATCCTGACGGCATCGTGTGCCTCGCGGAGATACACTTTGCGAGGCGCTACGCAGGGATAAAACTTGCATCTCGGCGGCGCAAAAAGGCTGTGCCAGGATAGCGCGCAGTGGGAAGGAGATGCCGCGATGGAAATACAAGAATCCCTCATGCCGAGGGAAAAGATGCAGCGCTACGGTATCGAAGTTTTGTCGGATATTGAGCTGTTGGCGCTATTTTTACGTACCGGTACCCGCACGCAGGACGTGATGACATTTTCGCGGGAGCTGCTACAGCGTTTTGGCTCGCTGTACGGCCTGCTATCGGCGGAAGAGTCGCAGTTTGCTGAGGTGGAAGGCATTGGTCTGGCGAAATATGCGCAGCTAAAAGGGATTGCTGAACTGGCGCGACGCTATTTTAGCCTGCGAATGACGGAAGAACCCTCGCTGGTTACCCCGTCGATGACGCGGGAATTTCTGCAAAGCCAGCTGGCCGACGAAGAGCGTGAGATCTTCATGGTGATCTTTTTAGATAATCAGAACCGGGTATTGAAACATAGCCGCCTTTTTTCTGGTACTCTTAGCCACGTTGAGGTGCATCCGCGAGAAATCGTACGCGAAGCCATCAAAGTGAACGCCGCCGCGGTGATCCTGGCACATAATCATCCATCCGGTAGTCCTGAGCCGAGCAAGGCCGACAGGTTGATTACCGAAAGAGTGATAAAATGTTGTCGATTCATGGATATACGTGTGCTGGATCACCTTGTTATTGGCCGCGGAGCGTACGTATCTTTTGCTGAACGCGGCTGGATTTAGCCCCGATCGCGCGATCCATCGGGATCTTTGTCTGTTCGGGACTTGAGCACATCGCCGAGTCAGCGTATACTACGCCACCTTTGAGAATCTCGGGTTTGGCATTTGGGCCTGGCAATCGAGAGTTCGCTTAGAACTGCGATGACCGGGCTGTAAAGCCTGACGAGGCGCCAATACCCCATACGAAGCTCGAGCTAATTTGATTTTTGGAGAATAGACATGTCCCGAGTCTGCCAAGTTACTGGCAAGCGTCCGGTGACCGGTAACAACCGTTCCCACGCACTGAACGCGACTAAACGCCGTTTCCTGCCGAACCTGCACTCTCACCGTTTCTGGGTTGAGAGCGAGAAGCGTTTTGTCACCCTGCGCGTATCTGCTAAAGGTATGCGTGTTATTGATAAGAAAGGCATCGATACAGTTCTGTCCGAACTGCGTGCCCGTGGCGAAAAGTACTAAGTACTTAGAGGAAATAAGTCATGGCTAAAGGTATTCGTGAGAAAATCAAGCTGGTTTCTTCTGCTGGTACTGGTCACTTCTATACCACCACGAAGAACAAACGTACTAAGCCGGAAAAACTGGAACTGAAAAAGTTCGATCCAGTTGTCCGTCAGCACGTTTTATACAAAGAAGCTAAAATCAAATAATTTTAGATTCCTTGTAAAGAAAAACCCCGCCTCGGCGGGGTTTTTTGTTATCAAGACTACGCTACCGTCTACACCGTTGGCGCTGGCGAACGTTTACCCCCTGCGCCAGGCGGAAGAGCATGCTGAACAATAATTGCCCTGAACCTCGTCGCTGAACGCGGTAAGATAGTGCATCCTGCCGTTTTTGTTCGAGAAAAGAATGCCTGAATTACCTGAAGTAGAAACCAGCCGCCGCGGCATTGAGCCGCACCTGGTGGGAGCCACCATCCTGCACGCCGTTGTGCGCAACGGGCGCCTGCGTTGGCCGGTCTCCGAAGAGATCTATCGTCTGAGCGACGTTCCGGTGCTCAGCGTACGCCGCCGCGCTAAATATCTGCTGCTGGAACTGCCCGACGGCTGGATTATCGTCCACCTTGGGATGTCGGGAAGCCTGCGTATCCTGAGCGAAGAGCTGCCCGCGGAAAAACACGATCACGTGGACCTGGTGATGAGTAACGGCAAGGTGCTGCGCTATACCGACCCGCGTCGTTTTGGCGCCTGGCTGTGGACCAAAGCGCTGGAAGGGCATCCGGTGCTGGCGCATCTGGGGCCGGAGCCGCTGAGCGATGAGTTCAACGCCGATTATCTGCAGGCGAAGTGCGCGAAGAAAAAAACCGCGATTAAGCCCTGGCTAATGGATAATAAGCTGGTGGTCGGGGTGGGCAATATCTACGCCAGCGAATCGCTCTTTTCGGCGGGTATTCACCCCGACAGGCTGGCTTCTTCGCTGTCGCGCGAGGAGTGCGAGCAGCTGGTGAAAGTGATTAAGCTGGTCCTGCTGCGATCCATCGAACAGGGCGGGACGACGCTGAAAGATTTCCTGCAAAGCGACGGTAAACCGGGCTACTTTGCCCAGGAGCTGCAGGTGTATGGCCGCAAGGGCGAGCCGTGCCGCATTTGCGGGACGCCGGTTATCGGCAGTAAACACGCCCAGCGGGCGACGTTTTATTGTCGCCAGTGCCAGAAGTAATATGCGGTGGCTGCGGTGAACCCGGCTTGCGCTGCGCTTAGCCGGGCTACAGGGCTGTGCTTGGTCCGGTAGCCCGGACAGATGCGCAGCATCGCCTCCGGGAAGAGCCCCGATGGCGCAGGATTACAGCTTCTTCAGCAGCGCCTGGTGAACGTTTGCCGGCAGAAAGTGAGATACGTCGCCCTGGTGGCGCGCCACTTCTTTCACCAGCGAAGAGGAGATAAACGACCACTCTTTGCACGGCATCAGAAACACGCTCTCCAGCGTCGGCATCAAATGACGGTTCATATGCGCCAGCTGCATCTCATATTCAAAATCCGCCACCGCCCGCAGGCCGCGAATTAAAATATTCGCCTGCTGCGCGCGGGCAAAATTGGCCATTAAATCGCTGAAGCCAATAACCTCAACGTTGACCAGATGCGCCGTTGCCTGGGTGGCCAGCGCGATGCGTTCGTCGAGAGTGAACATCGGCTTTTTGCTCGGGCTGGCGGCGATAGCCAGCAGCACCTTATCGAACATGCTGGCCGCGCGGGTGACGATATCGATATGGCCGTTGGTGATAGGGTCGAAGGTTCCCGGATAGATCGCTTTTGTGCTCATAATCACACTTTCTCCGAGTAGCCGCGGCTCAGGGCCCACAGCTCGGTGTATTTATTAAACGTGTATTGCGCGTTGACCACCGCCAGCAGCCAACCTTGTTTCCCATCCAGAATGCCCCCGCGCAGCAGCAGCGTTTTCACAAAGGCGCCCAGCGTATGGCCGAAGATAGCGGCCAGCGAGGTCTTTTTGCCTCTCTGATGGCGCTCCTGCGCCCAGGCGGCGGCGTAGGCCAGCTGCTTTTGCTGAAAGCCGGAGAAATCACGGCAGGTCAGATGCAGCAGGTCGCCCGCGAGTTCGATAACCCGCGCGCCCTGGGCGTCGAGAGATTCGTGGACCAGATTATCGTTATAGCGGTAACGGTCGCGTTCGTACAGGCGCATCACGCGGTCGGGGTACCAGCCGCTGTGGCGCATAAAGCGGCCAAGGAAATAGTTGCGCCGGGCGATGCTGTATATCGCGCCGGTTTGCGGCGCGGCCAGCACGCTGCGGATAGACTGCGCAAGCTCCGGAGTGACGCGCTCGTCGGTATCGATCATCAGCACGTAGTCGCCGGTGGCGTAGGCCTGGGCGCGCTGGCGCTGAATACCGTAGCCCTGCCAGTCGCGATTGACATGCACCTGAACGCCCTGGCTGCGGGCGAGTTCGACGGTGTTGTC
The DNA here is from genome assembly GCF_007910085.1 of Klebsiella sp. ME-303. Classification (NCBI taxonomy): domain Bacteria; kingdom Pseudomonadati; phylum Pseudomonadota; class Gammaproteobacteria; order Enterobacterales; family Enterobacteriaceae; genus Klebsiella; species Klebsiella sp. ME-303. The sequence goes on from NZ_VOJB01000086.1 coordinate 53,464, forward strand.
GCTGCTGCCGGAATCCAGCAGCACTATCTCATCGGCCCAGCTTACCGACGCCAGACAATCAGGCAGCAGATCCGCCGCGTTTTTGGCGATCATCACGACCGAGAGTCGAGGCGACATTAGTGGCTCCGCTGCGGCAGATAGGGTTGCAATAACTGTAGCAGACGGGAGAGCGCGCCCTGGTTTTGGTGCAGAACTTCCACCGCATGGCGACCGTACCACAGACGGTAATCTTCATCGGTCAGCAGGTTAGACACCTGCGTTACCAGCGAGTCGGCGTCGGTGACGGTAATCAGTCCATCGTCCTGCTGCAGCTTGGCGCAGATATCTTTGAAGTTGAACGTGTGCGGACCCATCAGTACCGGTATCGCATGGGCGGCGGGCTCCAGCGGGTTATGGCCGCCGCGCTCCACCAGGCTACCGCCGACAAACGCGAGGTCGGCAATGCCGTACAGCAGCATCAGCTCGCCCATGGTATCGCCAATCACCACCTGGGTACTGTTCGACGGGATTTCGCCGGTGCTGCGCAGGGTGTAGCTCATTCCCGCTTTCTGCACCATCTCGCGGGCGTCGCCGAAGCGCTCCGGATGGCGAGGGACAAGGATCAGCAGCAGGTTGGGGAAACGCTCCAGCAGCTGCTTATGCGCCTGAAGAATAATTTGTTCTTCGCCGTCGTGGGTGCTGGTGGCAATCCATACCTGGCGGTGCGGAGCCCACTGGCGGCGCAGGGTGATGGCGCGAGCCGCCAGCTCTGGCGTGACCGAAATATCAAACTTCAGGCTGCCGGTGACCGCCAGCTGATTGCGTTTCAGGCCAAGAGCGATAAAGCGGCTGGCGTCTTCTTCATTCTGCGCGGCGATAAGGGTAATGCGGCTCAGCAGCCGACGCATAAATTTCCCCAGTTTGGCATAGCCTTTCGCCGAGCGTTCGGAGAGGCGGGCGTTGGCGATTACCAGCGGGATTTTACGCTTATGCAGCGTGGCGACCATGTTCGGCCACAGTTCGGTTTCCATGACGATAACCAGCTTCGGCTGAACGGTATTGAAGAAACGGTTCATCGCGCCGGGCAGATCGTAAGGCAGATAGACGTGATGCACGTCTTTGCCGAAAGCGGACATGGCGCGTTCAGAGCCGGTTGGCGTCATGGTGGTGACGGTGATCGGCAGATAGGGGTAACGGTGGCGTAGCGCGCGCACCAGCGGAATCGCCGCCAGCGTTTCACCTACGGAAACGGAATGCAGCAGGATGCCACCCGGTTCTACCTTGTTCTGGCAGAAGCCATAACGTTCCTTCCAGCGTTTACGATAGGCAGGGGCCTTACGGCTGCGTAACAGCAGTCGCAGCCACACCAGCGGCTGAATGAGGTAAAGTAGGGCGGTATAAAGCAATTCCAAGCGATTTATCCGTATTTATGTTTTTGCGGGCAAATTCTAAGCATTTAACCCGCGTAAAGCTATCTCTTTGGCGGAAACTAAGGGATTCAGTATTAAGCCGCGTCGCGATAGCGCTTGATGCGCAGATAGCGGCGTCCAAGACGCCAGCGTAGACGGAACGTACGGGCGTTTTTCCAGATCAGGCGCCAGATACCGCGGTCAAAGAACTCTTTAATGATAATATGCTTTTTTGACTCATCTTTCATGCTATCGAAGGTATGAATAATTCCCAGCCCCTCTTTGGCGATCTGCCAGCGGCAGGCGGAAATATCGCGAACCTTGTCCGGATAACGCTGGTTGATGGCGTCCAGCATCTCAAGAATCTTCATATAGTGGCGCGCTGAACGCATCAGCGTGTCGTCGTTGTCCGGCTTATGCGACACCGATTCCGAGTGAATATAGTAATCGTAGAACTGCTCGCTGGTGTACTGCACGCGCTCTGCCGCCAGCAGCACTTCGGTGGTCCAGGGAATATCCTGATGGCGCAGGCCAGGCTCAAAGTGGAAGCGGTGGCTGGCGATAAACTCCCGGCGGTAGATATTCAGCCAGGTGACATGCAGGAACTTACGAGAATCCAGCGCCTGCTTTAACCAGACGTGGCCGGGCAAAACGCCGGTCGACTGTAGCCGGTCCAGCGGGAAAATAGGATGGATATCTTTTTTCGTCTCGTAGACGTAGCGGCCGTTGCAGGTGGCGACGTCTAGATTGCCCTTTTCCGCCATCTCCAGAAGCGTACGGTACATGCCCGGGTAAAGCTTATCGTCGATATCCGGGAAGGTCAGGTACTTACCCGTCGCCGCGGCGAGGCCGGTATTGCGCGCCACCGACACGCCCTGGTTTTCCTGCTCCAGCACGAGCACGTTTTGCAGGCGCTCTTTCCACTGGTCGATAACCGCAAGGCTACCGTCCGTCGACCCGTCGTTCACCAGGATCAGTTCATAGCTTTCCAGCTGCTGTTGCTCAAGGCACTCAAAGAATTGCGCAAGGAATTTTTCGCCGTTATAGACGGCGGCTACGATGCTTAGTAAAGGCGTTTGACTCATAACTCATTCGATCCTGGTTGAATAACGGCGTCAGGCGCTGCGCAGCTGACGATACTGCTGACAAATCGATGCCACGCTGAACTTCTCCAGCGCCGCTGCGTCGATGGCCGGCGGGCTATGGTAAATGCTTTGCATCGTCTGAGCCAGCGCCGGGCTGTTGAGATCCGCCAGGCCACGCGACAGCTCGCCGGTGAGGATCTCGGTCACGCCGCCCGGGCAGCGGGTGCTGGCGACCGGCGTATCCAGCAGCAGCGCCTCAACCACCACGTTGCCAAAGCCTTCGCTATCGGAGCTGAGGACCAGCATCCGCGCGCCTTTAATCCACGGCAGCGGGTTTTTCTGGAAGCCCTTAAACAGGACGCGATCGGCAACCTGTAGCTGCTGCGCCAGCTGGCGCAGGCGCTGTTCTTGTTCCGGTTTTCCCTGCCCCAGCAGTACCAGCGGCGCATCGATACCGCTTTGCGCATACGCCTCAATCAGGCGGTCGTGGCGTTTACCGGGATGAAAGCGGCCCACGTGGATAATATAGTCGCCGTCGGGGCGCTGGCTGGGCTCTTCAGCCGCGGCGCGCAGCGCGGGGATATCAAACGGGTTATAGATGGTTTTCAGCTGGGCCGGGCGAATAGCGAACTGCTCGACCAGGTCTTGACCTACCGCATCGGAGACGGCGACGACGTTGCGTCCCTGGTAAACGCGCCCGATTTTCTGCTGTTTCAGCCAGCGGTCAAAACCGCTGCGGTGTCCGAGATAGGACGCGGAGAACACGCCGTGCAGGCAAAACCAGACGTTGCGCCCGTTCAGCAGGCGGCTGCGGGAGACAATGCGGTCGGTTTTATGCAGATTCGAGAGCACCAGATCGAAACGGCCCTGCTGTTCTGCTTTCTCGATTGCCGCATCAAGCTGGCGCGCGCGCCGGGACAGCTCCGTCAGCTTGCGCCACGGCTTGCGGCAGCGATCGGCGATGACCTGATAATCCAGCCCTTCCGGCAGCGGATAATCGCAGACGTCGCGCAGGGAAAAAAGCGATACCTGTTCACCCTGGCTGAGAAAATGCGCTGCCAGCGTCAGCACGACTTTTTCCGCGCCGCCGCCGGGCAGGCCGTCGATAACAAACAGTATGCGCATCGTTATTTCACCAAATCCTGATAGAGGGAGAGCAGCTGCGCCGAGAGACGTTCGCTGGTGCAGGTCATGATGCGCTCGCGGGCGCGTTCGCCTTGCGCAGAGCCTAACGCCCGGGCGGGCAGGGCGATAACCGACTCCTGCAGGGCCGGGATATCCAGCGCATCGCAAACGTAGCCATTGCTGCCCTGAACAATAAACTCCGCGCCGCCGCAGCCGGTAGTCGTAATCACCGGCAGGCCGCAGGCCATCGCTTCGAGAATGACGTTGGGAAACGGATCGTACAGCGTCGGCAGCAGCAGGCCGTCGGCCATCTGATAGAACGGCAGGGTTTCCGATTGCATGCCGAAGAAGCGCACCCGCTCCTCGCAGTTCAGCGTTTTCGCCAGCTGCTGATAGCGGCCCTGCTCTTTATCTTTGCCCACCACCAGCAGGTAGCGGTTGGTCGGCGCGATGGCGCGGATCGCCGCATCCAGCCCCTTGCGCTCAAAGCCGGAGCCGACGTAGATCAGGCAGGTCGCCTGGCGCGGCAGATTCCATTTGGCGCGCAGCGCGACAAAGGCTTCTTCCGTCGGCGGCAGAAAACGCTGGTTATCGATAGCGTTATAGATAACGTGGATTTTTTCCGCCGGCAGGCCGAAGTCTTCAATAATCTCGCGTTTAATCATCTCCGCGTTGCAGATAACGCCGCGCAGGTGCGCGTCCTGGTACATGTCGCGCTCGGCCTGCATCACATAGCGATGGTAGCGGTCGGCAAACAGCAGGCGGCTTTTCCAGCCGGGCAAAATGCGCGAGCGCTGCTGCAGCCAGCGGCGGTGCACGCCGTCTCCGGCGCGGTACAGGTCGCAGCCGGGGATACGCTCGTGGCTTTGCACCAGATCGAAGGCTTCGCGCTGCCATAGCTGGCGGGCGGCGTCGGCAAATCCTCGCTCGCGGCTGATCCGCCCCCATTTGCGCGGATTGCAGATGTGGATGTTCCACTCGGGCTTCACCGGCCCCTGCCATTCGCGGGTGATGACGTTCAGTTCAAGATCGCTGTCGTCGAGGGCTTCCAGCGCGCGGGAGACAAAGCGCTCCGCGCCGCCGTCCGGGCGATACTTCTGGCGTACCAGAGCCAGCCTGAATTTACTCATGCCAGTACCTTTTTCGCCGCCGCGATAACCGCGTCGGTGGGGATTAAATCGAGAAAGCGTTCGTTGGTGTTGGTATCAATGTCGTCAGGATCGGGAATCGATCCGAAATCACCCGCCCAAATCACCTCGCCCTGCGCCTGCCATGGACGCCAGAAGGTGAGCTTGGAGGGGCCGAATAGCGCCACCAGCGGCGTACCGAGCGCGGCGGCCATATGCATCGGCACGGAGTCAACGCCGATAAACAGGCGGGCATGGTCGATGACGGACGCCAGCTGGCGCAGGGTGAGCAGCCCGGCGAGGGAGTGCAGGCGAGCATTGGGGCAGCCCGCCATAATGGTGTCGATCATCTGCTTCTCTCTGGCGTCAGGGCCGGAGGTCAGCACGACCGGGTAGCCTGCTTCAGAAAGCGCGTTTATCAGGGCGCTCATCCGCCCTTCGCGCCAGCACTTAAAGAACCAGCGGGAGGTTGGCTGAATGACGATATAGTTATCCTGAAATCCTGCCGGCAGCAGCGCGCGGCTGGCGCGCCAGTCCTGCTCGCTGTAGCCCATCGTCGCCGGCGCGTCAGCAATATCCAGCCCAAGCGGCGCCAGAATCGACAGATTCTGCTGCACGGTATGCAGCTGGTTATGCCGCTCGGTTGAGGCGAGGGCGGTATGGCAAAAACGCCAGGCCGGGTGGCGACGCTTCGGAAAGTCAAAGCCGATACGGATGGCCGCCCCGGTCAGTTTGGTGATGATCGCGCTGGGCCACTGATCGGCAAGATTGAGCACCATATCGTAGCGCTGCTGGCGGAGCGTGCGAATCAGCTGCCACTCCATCTTCAGCTGATGGCCGGCGCCCTGTTTTTTCCAGCGCCGGTCAATGCCGTAAATGTGGCGGATATCCGTATTCGCTGCGAGCATATCCCGGGTTTCTTCATAAAGCAGCACATCCACGCTGGCGGCGGGATATTGCTGCTTAAGCGCGTGAATAAGCGGCGTTATCAATAACATATCGCCATGATGGCGAAGCTTAATAACCAGGATTCGCGCCGGGTTCACGCGGCCGGAAGTGCGGGTTTCAGGCGTCATTCTCTATTCTTCATTCAGGGGCAGGGCTCCGATTCTAGGGGATCAGATAGATTGAGAGAAGCCTTGTCTTGCTCTACCATGACCCGATACGTATGGCCTGAGGACGTTTTCGTGCACAAACCCGCATTTCTCATCACGATTGATACAGAGGGTGATAACCTCTGGCAAAAACATGACAGCATCACCACCGAGAATGCGCGCTATCTACCGCGTTTTCAGCAGCTTTGCGAAAAGTATGGTTTTAAACCGGTCTGGTTGACCAACTATGAAATGGCCATCGACCCGGTTTATATCGAATTTGCCAAAGATGCGATCGCCCGGGGAACCGCGGAAATCGGTATGCATCTCCACGCGTGGAACAGCCCGCCGACCGATCCGCTCACCGATGACGACTGGCGACATAAACCGTATTTGATCGAGTACAGCGATGCGGCGATGCGGGCAAAAGTCGACTATATGACCCGTCTGCTGGAGGATACCTTCCAGACCAAAATGGTCAGCCATCGCGCCGGGCGCTGGGCGTTTGACGAGCGCTACGCGCGTCTGCTGGTGGAGTATGGCTATCTGGTGGATTGCTCGGTTACCCCGAGGGTGAACTGGAAGACGGCGAAAGGCGCGCCGCAGGGCGACGGCGGTACCGATTACCGTGATTTCCCGCAGCACGCCTATTTTCTTGACGAGAATGATATCCGTCGTGAAGGGCAATCATCGCTGCTGGAAGTGCCGATGAGCATTCAGTACAAGCATTCCGCGTGGATGAATAGCCTGAAGCAGGGCTACGATCGCCTGCGCGGCAAAGTACGCTCGCCGTCGGTACACTGGCTGCGTCCGATGGGCGGCAACGTTGAGACGATGAAAAAAGTGGTCGAACAAACATTGACTCAGGGTAATGACTACGTCGAATATATGCTCCACTCTTCAGAGTACATGCCCGGCGGCAGCCCAACGTTTAAAAACGAGCAGGATATCGAGCGCTTATATGCCGATCTGGACGCTTTTTTCAGCTGGCTGGCGCCGCAGGTGAAGGGAATGACGTTGGCGGAGTACTACCAACAGAAACTCACACAGCGATAAAAGATCACAACCAGGTACCGTATGCGTATCGTGAAGCAGTTTACGCGGAAGAAAAATGCCTTCTTCCGCGAAATTAAGTTTAATTTAATTAACTATCGTTACAGAAATAAAAGCGCACGCCAGCCCTTTAATTCCGCGAAGATTCAGCATGTTTTATTATTGCGCCTGGATGACAAAGTTGGGGATATGGTCGTAACGACCGGCTGCGCAAAGCTTTTAGCTGACCGGGGCTATAAGGTTTCGGTTCTTACCGGGCCGGTTTGTAAGCAGATGCTTGCCGGTGCGGATTTTCTTGAGCAGGTTTATTTATATCAGCCGCGGATGCCGTTAAACGCACTGCGTGCGGCAGGATTTGACGCGGTCGTTGATTTTGATGACGTGAAAACCTACGAGCGTTTTAAACTGCTGGCTGATTTACGCCCTGGCTGCGTTATCGGTTTTAATAAACAAGAATATAAGCTTTACGATCACTCCATCCCTTTTCTGGATAGCAGCAGCCATATTTCCGCGCGCTATAAAGCCGTCGCCAGGCTATTTGGCATAGAACACCCTCATTACCACTATCATCTGCCCGGTGATGCTTTTGAGCGGGAAAGAGTCAAAACACTGCTGGCTCAGCACAAGGGGAGTCAGCTCTGTATTGCCATAAACCCGTTTACCGCCTCAACGGATAAAGACTTTTGCCGTCATCAGGTTTCTGCTCTGATTGAACGCTTATATACGCTCCCTTATAAAATCAGCGTCGTGATGGTCGGGCATAGCGAGAAAATTCGTCAGCTTAATCTGGAAACGGCGCTGCATCTGCCAGATAGCAATATTAATTCAGCGGTTGAGATTGTTCGCCACTGCGATCTGGTGATTACGGCGGATACCGCCATCGTGCATATTGCTCGCGCGTTCGACAAGCCCATGGTGGCGGTTTACAACAAACGTAAACTCAAAGATACCGGTTTGCCGGGCTATACCATTTGGGCACCGGGTTATGACAAGGCCAGACAAATTGTCTGCGAAGAGACTAACGTCGCCGACATGACCATTGACGCGGTCTGGCCGGCGATCAAAGCGCAGGCGGATGCCCTGATCGCCGCTCGCCAGCAGGCATAAAAAAGGGCCCGCTGCGGGCCCTTCTCTTAGCGTTTCGCCTTCAGGCTGCCGCTCAGCGCGATGCCCAGCGGCAGCCAAAACAGCGGCCAGCTTTCGCGAGGGTTGCTGATGATAAACATGCCCTGCGAGGCCATAAAAATCAGCGCATAGATAAAAATCGCCAGCCCGTAGCGGCCATCCTGCTGTTTGCGCCATGCCTGCCATAACCCTCCGGCAATCACCGCCAGCAGCAGCGCCAGGCCGATTATGCCGCCTTTCAACAGTGCGCCAAGATAGACGCTGTGGGTGGTAGTGATATGCTCGCCGCTGTAGTTGGTAAAGTTCAGCTCGTAGTCAAAGCCCCGACCCAGCCACGGCTGGCTGGCCACTTCCTGGACCGTATGGTGCCAGATACTCAAGCGCAATCCGCTTTGGGTGCCCAGCTCTTCAAAGCGCGCCAGCAGCAGGTCTCCCGTTGGCGTAAAGAAGAAAAGCGCGCCCAGAACCAACGCTAACGCGGCGACAATCAGAAGGTTGCGGCGGGTAAAGACGTGCAGGTGCAGGGTGCAAACAAACGCCACCAGCAGCGCGATAATCGGGCCGCGGCTTTGGGTCAGAAACAGCATCACCAGCATGATGGCCATCGGCACATACAGCAGGTGGCTGCCTTTCTCCTTCAGCAGCATCGCGCAAATAAGGATACCGATACCGCAATAGCCCGCCAGGTCGATCACGTTGGTCGGGCCGGGATTCTCCGGCGAAACCAGGCGTTCCTTGAGGACCAGCGTGAAGTCGATCGCCATCGTCCAGACGGAGAGCACTGTGATCCCGGCCACGACGCTCAGCAGCGCCAGATGTCGGGTCCGGGGATGGCCAAGTAGCGTTGTCAGCAGCAGAAGATAGAAAATTAAATAGGTGCCGTGGGTCAGAGGGGAATCGATATGCTGTGGCGTCTGCCCCCAAATATTGCTCAGCGCATAGTACACGCAGAATACGACCAGCAGGCTATAAACCGGCCACCGCTGGCGGATGCTTTCCGCTATTGCCTGACGATTGTCTTTGTTAAGCAGTGAAAGCAAAAAGAGCAAAATAGATAAATGAAGGAGGTTATTTGTCCGGGTTGATACGCAGAAAATAGCGCTAAAAAACAGAAACAAAGTGAAGAAAACGGTGTAGCCCTGTCTGGCGTAATTACTTATTTTTAAAGTACTCATCAAAAGAAACCTTTTCGAAAATCGTTTCCGGAACCGCGCTTTCTAACGAGAAGTTGACGACCCGAATATGGTTTTGTTGCAGCACGTTGGCAGCGTGCGAAAAGGACGGCATGACCAGGTCATCCACCTTATTTGCCAGCCAGGAGGGGAGTTTATCCTGTTCCGTTTCGTAGAATCGCGGCTGGTTGAAATTACTCATATCCAGCCCGCTTATCAGAATGGTTTTAAATCCCAGCCACATCAGAATTTGCAGTGCCCAGTAGACCACGGTTCCGGCATCGAAAATGCCGTGACGAATGTCGGTGCTAAAGCAAATATCCTGCCTTTGCGGATGAAAGCGTAGCGCGGGGACGCCGCGCCAGGCCTGCTGTATCGCGTTTTTGGCGACTTTAGGCTGATAAATTTTATAACAGGCGTCTTCAATTAATGCCAAACGACAGCGAAGCTCTGCGCCGTGGCGGTCGAGGATTTTGGCGATACCGTGCATGGTGGTGAAGAGCACAATGTCAGCCTGGCTAATCACCGAACGGATCACGTCCGGTTTTTTATCGTAAAACTCCATATCCACGATGGTATAGAGCGAAAAGTTAATTTTATCAGAGAGATGCCAGGCGCCGTTCACCCCCATCACCGGAATACTTTTCGGCAGCAGCGTAAAATCGATGCGGCGCGTAGAGGGGCCGGTGGCGGTCAGCAGCACCTCGCCCTGAGCGCTATCCTTCAGTTCGCTGAGATTGACCAGCGGAACCGCTTTCCCTTTGTATTTCAGGGTGCGGATTTCGCCGCTCGCCGCGCGCGTGATATGGGTAAACGGCCAGAGATTTTCGTTATGGCGAAAGGCGCGTCGATGCGTGTAGCGATAGATCTGCTTAAATAATGAACCCATTAAGCCAGTTCCTGAGATTTCAACAGTTGCCGAACCCGGGACGCGGGAATATCGCCCGTGCTGCTGCCGCTTTCCGGGCGCACCACGTGCTGATTTTTACCATAGCCGCCAATTAGCCCCGGATCGGTCGGGCCGTACAGCGTGAAGTTCGGTTTATCGAGCGCGGCGGTGAGGTGGCTCAGCCCCGTGTCGACGGAAACGACCCCGCGCGCGCCGGCCAGCACCTGGGCTACCTGCTCCAGGCTCATGCGCGGCAGGACGTCGACAAAATCGTGCCCTTCCGCCAGGCGTCCGGCCCGCGCCTCTTCATGGGGGGCGCCCCACGGCAGTTTGATGCGTATGCCGCTGTCGGCAAGCAGGGCGATAAGCGCCCGCCAGTTCTCTTCCGGCCAGTGTTTATCATCGCGCGTCGTGGCGTGAAGGAACACCAGATACGGCGCAGCGGACGGGTCAGCCTGACGCAAAAAATGGCGGGCGATCGCGTAGTCGCCCTGGGTTTCCGGCTTCGCGTAGCCGAGGCTTTTCGCAAACAGCTCGCGGGTGCGCTCAACGGCGTGCTGCTGTTTAGCGATATGGTGACGCCGGTTGTAAAACAGGCTCGCCAGCGGCTCGCGGGCGGTCTGCCAGTCCATACCGTGCTTCACGCCGCGGGCCAGTCGGGTGACCAGCGCGGCGCTCTTCACCAGCCCCTGGGCATCGATGATAGCGTCGTACTTTTCCGCGCGCACGGCCTCGCGGAACGCCTTGCGCTCGGCTTTGATCGGCGCGGAAAACCACGCCTTACGCCAGCGGCGAATCGCCACCGGGATGACCCGGTCGACGCTCTCATGCCAGGAAGGGATCTGCGCGAAGCCTTCTTCAACCACCCAGTCGAAACGAATGCCGGGAAAGGCCAGCGCGGCGTCGCTCAGCGCGGGCAGCGTGTGCAGCACGTCGCCCATGGACGAGGTTTTTACGATCAGTACCCGCATCCGTCAGGCTTCCTCTTGTTCCGTTTTTTCCAGCAGCAGGTCGTTTAATTCTTCCAGTACGCGCTGCGGCGTAATGTCGATCAAACTCTGATGATAGCCTTCGGCGGCGTCGCCTTTACGCACTTTGTGGTAGCCGCTGATCAGGCGGATCACGCGCGCTTTGTGCGACAGCGGTGGAGTGAAGTCCGGGCTGCTGGGCCCGTAGAGCGCCACCAGCGGACGGTCCAGCGCCGCGGCGACGTGCATCAGGCCGGAATCGTTGCTGACTACCGCTTTACAGGCGGCGATCAGAATAACGGCCTGCTCAAGCTGGGTTTCGCCGGCCAGATTGCGGCACCATGCCTGCTGTTCGGTCGTGAGCGCGGCGAGGATTTCATTGCCCGCTTCGTGGTCTTTCGCGGAGCCAAACAGTACGATCTGAAAGCCTTCGTCGATCAGCTGTTTCGCCAGCTCGGCGTAGTGATAGTGCGGCCAGCGTTTTGCCGGGCCGAACTCTGCGCCGGGGCAGAAGCCGATAATCGGGCGCTCGGCTGAGAGATTAAACGCGCTGCAGGCCTGCGATTTTTCGCCTTCATGCACCTGCAGCTGCGGCCAGAGCAGCGGCTGCGGCAGATCTTTCGCGCAGCGCATCACGCCTTTATCGTATGCGAGACCGACGTAGCGTTCGACCATCAGCGGCCAGGCGTCTTTATCCAGCTTACGGGCATCGTTCAGCAGGCCGTAGCGCATCTCGCCGAGCCAGCCTGTGCGATGCGGTATTCCCGCAAAGAACGGCACGAGGGCCGATTTAAACGAGTTGGGCAGCACGAAAGCGCGATCGTAGCGACGTTCGCGCAGGCTGTGCCCAAGCTTACGCCTTTCACCGATTTCCAGCGCGCCGTGGCCGAGCGGCATCGGGATCGCTTCGTTGACTTCCGGCATGCGCGATAGCAGCGGACGGCACCATGCGGGCGCCATCACGTCGATTATCGCCTGGGGATAGCGCGCCCTGAGCGTACGGTAAAGACTTTGCGACATCATCATGTCGCCCACCCATGACGGGCCAACCACCAATATTTTCATTCATTCCATCCTTCAAGCTGTCTCTGCGTTGGCTGCCTGCGTTCCCTCCGGTCACTGATTTTAGTCAGCTCCCGGAGAATCACTGAGTTGCCGCCTTGATACCGCTCGAATGATTTTATGAATTCGCATGATTGTCGCGATTGAGCCAGGCCATATATTCCGTTACGCCTTCGGCAACGGTCTTAAACGGTTTATCGTAGCCCGCTGCGCGCAGGTTAGTCAGATCCGCCTGGGTAAACGCCTGATAGCGGCCTTTGAGTTTATCCGGGAACGGAATGTACTCGATGCTGCCTTTCTGGTGATAAGCCAGCGTTGCGTCTGCAACGGCCTGGAAAGACTCCGCGCGCCCGGTGCCGAGGTTGAAGATGCCGGAAACGCCGTTTTCCCAGAACCACAGGTTCACCGCCGCGACGTCGCCGACGTAGACGAAGTCGCGCTTGAAGCCGTCGCTGCCTTCGAACAATTTCGGACTTTCGCCATTATTCAGCTGGGTGTTCAGATGGAAAGCGACGCTGGCCATGCTGCCTTTATGGCCTTCGCGCGGCCCGTAGACGTTGAAATAGCGGAAGCCGACAATCTGCGAGTTCGCTTCCGGCAGGATCTGACGGACGTATTCATCAAACAGAAACTTGGAGTAGCCGTAAACGTTGAGCGGCTGCTCGTATTCGCGGGATTCAATAAAGTCGCTGGTGCGGCCGCCGTAGGTCGCTGCGGAAGAGGCGTACAGGAACGGGATTTCACGCTCCAGACAGTAGTGCAGTACCTCTTTGGAATACTGATAGTTGTTATCCATCATGTACTTGCCGTCCCACTCCGTGGTGGAAGAGCAGGCGCCTTCATGGAAAATAGCGTCGATATCGCCGAACTCTTCGCCCGCCATAATCTGGATCAGAAAGTCTTCTTTATCCATGTAGTCGGCAATGTTCAAATCCACCAGATTGATGAATTTGGTCCCGTCTTTCAGATTATCTACGACCAGAATGTCGGTAATACCCTGGTCATTCAGCGCTTTAACGATATTGCTGCCGATAAAGCCTGCGCCGCCGGTAACGATGATCATAACTGTAACCTTTGAAGTTGGTAGTCCAGAGACAATCCGGACATGAATACTCCTATCATATCACTACATCGGAAAGGCTTCAGCCATTCGCCGATAAGGTAGAGAGGGACTCGTGATTTATGCTGCAAATAATTCATGCAGTAATGCATCATCTCGTATCAGCGTATAGCTTTAGGTAATATGTGCCAAATTTTGCCGAATCTGGAGAGTTGCAATGCGTGGGGATTTCTACAAACAGTTAACCAATGACCTGGATACCGCGCGCGCGGAAGGGTTGTTTAAAGAAGAACGGATTATCACTTCGGCGCAGCAGGCGGATATCACCGTCGGCGGCAGCCAGGTCATTAACTTCTGCGCCAATAACTATCTCGGCCTCGCGAACCACCCGGAACTGATTGCCGCCGCGAAAAGCGGGATGGACAGCCACGGCTTCGGCATGGCCTCCGTGCGCTTTATCTGCGGTACCCAGGACAGCCACAAAGCGCTTGAGAAGAAGCTGGCCGATTTTCTCGGTATGGAGGATGCGATTCTGTACTCCTCCTGCTTCGACGCCAACGGCGGCCTGTTTGAAACCCTGCTCGGCGCAGAGGACGCGATTATCTCCGATGCCCTGAACCACGCGTCGATCATCGACGGCGTGCGCCTGTGTAAAGCGAAGCGCTTCCGCTATGCCAACAACGATATGCAGGAGCTGGAAGCCCGTCTGAAAGAGGCGCGTGAAGCCGGCGCGCGCCATGTGCTGATCGCCACCGACGGCGTGTTCTCCATGGACGGGGTGATCGCCAACCTGAAGGGCGTCTGCGATCTGGCGGATAAATACGACGCGCTGGTGATGGTCGATGATTCGCACGCCGTGGGTTTTGTGGGTGAAAACGGCCGCGGCTCCCATGAGTACTGCGACGTGATGGGCCGCGTCGACATTATCACCGGTACGCTGGGTAAAGCGCTGGGCGGCGCGTCCGGCGGCTATACCGCCGCGCGCAAAGAAGTCGTCGAGTGGCTGCGCCAGCGCTCGCGTCCGTATCTGTTCTCCAACTCGCTGGCGCCGGCGATTGTCGCCGCCTCCATCAAAGTGCTGGAGATGGTGGAAGCGGGCAGCGAGCTGCGCGACCGCCTGTGGGCTAACGCGCGCCTGTTCCGTGAAAAAATGACCGCGGCAGGATTTACCCTTGCGGGCGCCGATCACGCCATTATCCCGGTGATGCTCGGTGAAGCCACCGTGGCGCAGCAGTTCGCGCGCGAGCTGCAAAAAGAAGGTATTTACGTCACCGGATTCTTCTACCCGGTGGTACCAAAAGGCCAGGCGCGTATCCGTACCCAGATGTCTGCGGCGCATACCCCTGAACAAATTGAACGTGCGGTGGAAGCCTTTACCCGCATCGGTAAACAACTGGGCGTCATTGCCTGAGGGTGTGAGATGAAAGCGTTATCCAAACTAAAGGCGGAAGAAGGCATCTGGATGACCGACGTACCGGAACCGGAAGTCGGCCACAACGATCTGCTGATTAAAATTCGCAAGACCGCGATTTGCGGTACCGACGTGCATATCTACAACTGGGACGAGTGGTCGCAAAAGACCATTCCGGTTCCGATGGTGGTGGGGCATGAATACGTCGGCGAAGTGGTGGGTATCGGTCAGGAGGTTCGCGGCTTTAAGCTGGGCGACCGCGTTTCCGGCGAAGGGCATATCACCTGCGGCCACTGCCGTAACTGCCGCGCCGGGCGTACGCATTTGTGCCGCAATACGACGGGCGTCGGCGTCAACCGTCCGGGCTGTTTTGCCGAATATCTGGTGATCCCGGCGTTTAACGCCTTTAAAATCCCCGACAATATCTCTGACGATCTGGCGTCGATTTTCGATCCGTTTGGCAACGCCGTGCATACCGCGCTTTCATTCGACCTCGTCGGTGAAGATGTGCTGGTTTCCGGCGCCGGCCCGATCGGCGTGATGGCCGCCGCGGTGGCGAAACACGTTGGCGCGCGCAACGTCGTGATTACCGACGTTAACGAATATCGCCTGGAGCTGGCGCGCAAAATGGGCGTCACCCGGGCGGTGAACGTGGCGAAAGAGAACCTTAACGATGTGATGGCCGAGCTGGGCATGACCGAGGGTTTCGACGTGGGTCTGGAGATGTCCGGCGCGCCGCCGGCGTTCCGCACCATGCTCGATACCATGAACCACGGCGGGCGTATTGCCATGCTGGGTATTCCGCCGTCGGATATGTCTATCGACTGGACCAAGGTGATCTTCAAGGGGCTGTTTATCAAAGGGATTTATGGTCGCGAAATGTTCGAAACCTGGTACAAGATGGCCGCGCTCATCCAGTCCGGGCTCGATCTGTCGCCGATCATCACCCACCGCTTTGGCATTGATGATTTCCAGCAGGGCTTTGACGCGATGCGCTCCGGCCAGTCTGGCAAAGTCATTCTCAGCTGGGATTAATTCCGCCCCGGTCAGGATGGTAAAAAAGCGCCCACGGGCGCTTTTTTGAGAGTTATCCTACAATTTTGTGATACTTAATCCACTCCGCACTTTTTCTAAATCGCTTTCTCGCCTATTCGTTTATACAGTCAGTTTAACCATGGTTTAACCCTATAAAGATTATGCTTAAACTTTCTGTATGCTTATTGACCTGTAATTCATCCCGCTTATTACGGGAGGTGTTACCGCCGCTGCTCAGGGTGGCTGATGAATTTATCGTCGTCGATTCAGGCAGTACGGATGCTACGCTGCAGATTTGCCAACAGTTCGGTCTCTCCGTTCACCATCATCCTTATACCGCTCACGGTACGCAGATGAATTATGCGACCTCTCTGGCCCGCCACGACTGGGTGCTGTGTGTGGACAGCGATGAGATCCTTGACGACGAGGTGGTGGCGGCAATTCTGGCGCTCAAGGCCGGCGATGAGCCGGACCCCGCCTGCGCATGGCGTCTGCCGCGCTACTGGTTCGTGCTGGGTGAAGAGGTGCGCACCATTTATCCGGTATCATCGCCGGATTTCCCGGTTCGCTTGTTTAATCGCTCCGTCGCCAGGTTCAACGATCGGCCGGTAGACGATCAGGTGGTTGGCTTTACGCACTCTGCCCGGCTACCGGGATTCGTGCGCCACGATACCTTCTACTCCCTGCATGAAGTGTTTAGTAAGCTCAATAGCTACACCACGCGGCTGGTTAAACACCAGAAAATCAGGCCGTCTCTTGCGCGCGGAGCGATCAGCGCGATTGGCGCTTTCTTTAAGTGGTATCTGTTCAGCGGAGCGTGGCGAAAGGGCAAGGTTGGCGTGGTCACCGGGCTTTACGCGACCTGTTACAGCTTTCTTAAATACTTTAAAGCCTGGTATGCCCATCAGGACAAGCCGGAATCCGCGGCGGATAAGCACACGGATTCCCGGATGATTTAGTTGGTAGGCTTATCCCAGCCCTGCCACTTCAGCTGGTAATACTGCACCAGCGTGCTCTGAGTGATGCTTTCGCTAAGAATGGTAAAGAAGCGGCTGGCGTTGACCGGCTCCGGCGGGCGCTTAGATTTGCACTGTTTCACGCCGCGGAACGGATTGCGCGGCGGCTGAACGGACGGCGGCGCTGTGTTCGGCGTTGAGGTATCCACCTGCGGCTCGTTGAGCAGGCTGCTCGGGCGAACCAGAGTGATATCCGGCGGCAGGTTATACACCATCTGCTGCAGCACGCGCACCGTCGTCGGGTGCGGGTGGCCGATAGCAATGGCGGAGCCGTTGCGCCGCGCCAAAGCGATAGCGCGGCTGAACTGATAGCGGATATCCGCTTCGTTTTGGGTATCGTCGAGGAAAACCTTACGCTTAATCACCTTTACGCCGGTGCCCTGCGCCGCGCGCATGGCCTGGGTATTGCCGATGGTGACGCTATCGAGGAAGTAGAGATTGTAGCGCTCGAGCGCCTGCATCACCTTCTGCATGCCGAAGAGATTCGACGTCATGGCGCTGCCCATATGGTTATTCAGCCCCACGGCGTACGGAACCTTACCGTAGGCTTCGCGGATAATGCGCTCTATCTCGCTGCTGTTCATATCCGGGCGGAGGGTGTCTTTTTCCAGCGGCTGTTTGCTGAGCGGCGCCATTGGCAGGTGGATGAGCACCTCGTGGCCGAGATTATGCGCTCTGGTCGCCATTTCTCGGGCGTGGGGCGCATTAGGAAGGACGGCAACGGAGATCGTCGCTGGCAGCGCCAGCACCTGGTTTTCCGTTTGTGGACGATAGCCAAAGTCGTCGATAACAATGGAGAGTTTGCCGGCAAAAACCGGCGACGCCATAACCAGCGTACCGGTTACCGCGAGTGCAATTCTGCGAAATTGAAGCAAAACTTATCTTCCCAACCACGGCTGTGGATTGACCGCCTGACCCTGGCGGCGAATTTCGAAATAGAGCGACGGACGGCCCTGACCGCCGCTGCTGCCTACGAGAGCGATCGGCTGGCCCGCCCGGACCTGAGTGCCGACGCTGACCAGCGCGCTTTGGTTATAGCCGTAAAGACTCATGTCGCCTTTGCCGTGTTCAACGACCACCACCAGGCCATAGCCCTGCAGCCAGTCGGCGAGAATAACCCGACCATCGGCAACGGCTTTGACCTCGGTGCCTTCAGACGCAGCGATAACCATCCCCTTCCAACGTAGTTCACCTTGCAGCTGTTCGCCATAGCGATGGAGAATTGAGCCGCGAACCGGCCAGAATGCCTGGCCGCGCGGTGAGCCAAGTCCGCCGGTGCGGGACATCAGCGAGCGTTCGCTTTCGGTAGGTTTGTAGGTGGTGCCTTTACGCGAGGCTTCCTGCTGGCGATCGCGCACATCCTGCGCTTCGCGGGCTTCGCGATCCGCCCGCGCTTTGGCCGCCGCCGCCGCCTGGGCGATACGGCCGCGCAGGCGTGATTCGTTAGCCCGCATCTCGCTGAGCTGCTGCTGGCCTTGCTGAATGGAGGATTCCAGGCTGGCGAGGGTCTTTTTACGTTCGTTGCGCGCCTGCTCCAGCTTGCTCTGCTGGGCGCGCTGTTCGTACACCAGGGTTTGTTGCTGGCTCTGTTTCTCTTCCAGCATCGATTTTTGCACCGCCACGTCTTCGCGGGTTTTCTTCAGCTGGGCGATGGTTTCCTGGCGCGCCTGGTTCAGATAGCCAAAGTAGGCCTGCAGGCGCTGATTACGCTGCCCCTCTTCGCCGCTGAGGATCATCTGGATGCCGGTATGCGGCCCCTGACGAAATGCGGCGTCGAGCTGCGCGGAAAGGTTACGCTCCTGCGAGGCGCGCTGACGCTCCAGCTTGGCCAGCGCGGCGTTCATTTCGTCGATCTGCTTATTCAGCTGGTTCAGCGTTTCCTGGGTTTCGCGCAGCTTGCGCGCGGCGGCGGAGATGGCCTCCTCCTGCGCTTTTAGCTGGGCGACCAGGGAAGCGCGCTGCTGCTGCTGCTGCTTAATCGCCCGCTGTTTAGCGGCGATATCGGCCTGAATGGATTTAAGCTGGTCGCGATCGTCGGCGTGAGCAGATGCGGCGCACAGCAATACGCCAGCGCTAAGCGCGCTGGCGTAAAAGACGGATCGAACTGCCGTTGCGATCCATGTAGTTGAATACGTCGCCTTTCCCCTCATGGGGAAGGATTATTCCACGATGAACAGCGGCTTGCCAGTCATCTCTTGCGGGATTTCCATTCCCATCAGCGTCAGCATGGTCGGCGCGATGTCGGAAAGTTTGCCGCCGTTGACCGCTTTGACGTTTTTATCGCCAACGTAAATCAGCGGAACCGGCAGGTTGGTGTGCGCGGTGTGCGCCTGGCCGGTGGCCGGATCGCGCATCTGCTCGGCGTTGCCGTGGTCTGCGGTGATCAGCAGCTGTCCGCCAACGGATTCAACGGCTTTGCTCACCTGGTCGATGCAGTCATCCAGCGCTTCGACCGCTTTAACGGCGGCTTCCATTACGCCGGTGTGGCCAACCATATCGCCATTCGGGTAGTTACAGATGATGGTGTCGAACTGACCGCCCTTGATGGCGGCAACCAGTTTTTCGGTCAGCTCAGCGGAGCTCATTTCCGGCTGCAGATCGTAGGTGGCGACCTTCGGTGAATTGATCAGAATGCGCTCTTCGCCTTTGAACGGCTCTTCAACGCCGCCGTTGAAGAAGAAGGTCACGTGAGCGTATTTTTCAGTTTCGGAGATGCGCAGCTGGGTTTTGTCGTTCTTCGCCATCCATTCGCCGAAGGTGTTCACCAGAGATGCCGGCGGATAAGCGCAGGCGACTTTAATGTCCGCGGCGTACTCGGTCAGCATGACGAAATCGAGGTTCACCACTTTCTTACGGGCGAAGCCGTCGAAATCGGCGTTAACGAAGGCGCGGGTAATTTCGCGCGCGCGGTCGGCGCGGAAGTTCATGAAAATCAGCGCATCGCCGTCTTCCATCGCCGCATCGGCCTGGCCTTCAGCGCGAATAACGGTCGCTTTCACGAACTCATCGTTTTCATCGCGCGCATAAGCGGCCTGCAGGCCCGCAACGGCGGTATCGGCCTGGAACTCGCCTTTTGCCAGGGTCATCAGATCGTAAGCCTGCTCAACGCGGTCCCAACGGTTGTCGCGGTCCATGGCGTAGTAGCGGCCAACGATCGAGGCGACGCGGCCTTTGCCCAGCGCGGCAAATTTGTCTTCGAATTTCGCCAGCGTCTTTTCAGCGCTGCGCGGCGGAGTATCGCGGCCGTCGAGGAAGGCGTGCAGATAGATTTTATCCGCGCCGCGTTCGGCTGCCAGCTCAACCATCGCCATGATGTGGTCTTCGTGGCTGTGGACGCCGCCCGGAGACATCAGGCCCATGATATGCACGGCTTTGCCTGCGGCAACGGCTTTATCGACCGCGCCGGTCAGTACCGGGTTGGCGAAGAAGGTACGTTCTTTGATTTCAACGTCCAGGCGGGTGAGATCCTGATACACGATACGGCCCGCGCCGAGGTTGACGTGGCCCACTTCGGAGTTGCCCATTTGACGATCCGGCAGACCGACTTCCAGGCCTGAAGCATCAATCAGGGTATGCGGACGTTTCGCCCACAGTGCGTCCATAACAGGGGTTTTGGCGCTGTAAATAGCGTTATCCTGCTGGTCTTCACGGTAGCCATAGCCATCCAGAATCACCAGTACCATAGGTTTTTTAGAAACCGACATTGCGACAACCTCATGCTCAAAGACAGAAAATTTGCGTAATTTTACTACAGCTGAATCGATCAAATCACCGTAAAAGATCAAAGAAAGAGGGCGGCCAGAGCGCATTGCCGCGGCGAGAGCGGTTTTTTTTCGTGACGGGCCGCAGAAAATACATTACATCGCGCTCACTGGCTGTATTTGCCGCAATGCACAGGTATACTCCTTCCCTGGTTTTTTTATCACTTAGTCGGGAGTTGTAACCCCCCATGCAAGAAATTATGCAATTCATCAGCCGTCACCCCGTCCTGAGCATCGCGTGGGTCGCGCTGCTGGTGGCGGTGCTGTTCACCACCTTTAAAGGGCTGATGTCGAAAGTTAAAGTCATCACCCGCGGTGAAGCGACGCGCCTGATCAACAAAGAAGATGCCGTGGTTGTCGACCTGCGTCAGCGTGACGATTACCGTAAAGGCCACATTGCGGGTTCTATTAACCTGCTGCCGAGCGATATCAAAGCAAATAACGTCGGCGAGTTGGAAAAGCACAAAGCACAACCCATTATAGTGGTAGACGGCTCAGGTATGCAGGCGCAAGAACCCGCCAGCGCGCTGAACAAAGCCGGTTTTGAAAAGGTCTTCGTACTGAAAGAAGGCATCGCTGGCTGGAGCGGCGAGAACCTTCCGCTGGTACGCGGTAAATAATTTACCCGCGTCTTTATGGCGTAGCGCGGTTTTCCCTGCGGCGGCTATTCGTCAGCGGGAAAACAACGCCTGCGGCGTAAAACTCTCGGGGGTAAAAACAGGAGTGAAGTCATGGCCAATATTGATATCTATACCAAAGCGACCTGCCCGTTCTGCGTACGTGCAAAAGCGCTGCTGAACAGCAAGGGCGTGACGTTCAACGAGTTGCCTATCGATGGCGATGCTGCGAAGCGTGAAGAGATGATTCAGCGCAGCGGTCGAACGACGGTTCCGCAGATTTTTATTGATGCGCAGCACATTGGCGGCTGTGACGACTTGTACGCGCTTGATTCACGTGGTGGACTCGATCCCCTCCTGCGCTAATTTTTGCGCTCATCCCCATTGGACGGGCGTACTTAAGGACAACACGAAAGGGTTTTACTATGTCAGAACAAAACAGCACCGAAATGACTTTCCAGATTCAGCGCATCTACACCAAAGATATTTCTTTTGAAGCGCCGAACGCGCCGCAAGTTTTCCAGAAAGATTGGCAGCCGGAAGTTAAACTTGATCTGGATACCGCTTCCAGCCAGCTGGCTGAAGGCGTGTATGAAGTGGTGCTGCGCGTGACCGTAACCGCCTCTCTGGGCGAAGAAACCGCATTCCTGTGCGAAGTACAGCAGGGCGGTATTTTCTCCATCGAAGGCATCGACGGCACCCAGATGGCGCACTGCCTCGGCGCATACTGCCCGAACATTCTGTTCCCGTACGCGCGTGAGTGCATCACCAGCCTGGTTTCCCGCGGCACCTTCCCGCAACTGAACCTTGCGCCAGTGAACTTCGATGCGCTGTTTATGAACTATCTGCAGCAGCAGGCTGGCGAAGGTGCTGAACAACATCAGGATGCCTGATGAACGCGCTTAACGCTGCAATGACTGTGATCGGTGCCGGCTCTTACGGCACCGCTCTTGCCATCACCCTGGCAAGAAATGGCCACCACGTTGTGCTGTGGGGCCATGACCCGAAACATATTGCGACGCTGCAGCACGACCGCTGCAACGCCGCATTTCTTCCTGACGTTCCTTTCCCCGACACGCTGCATCTGGAAAGCGATCTGGCGACCGCGCTGGCGGCCAGCCGCGATATCCTCGTCGTCGTGCCGAGCCACGTTTTCGGCCAGGTGCTGCGGCAGATTAAACCGCTGATGCGCCCCGACGCTCGCCTGGTATGGGCGACGAAAGGTCTGGAAGCGGAAACCGGGCGCCTGCTGCAGGACGTGGCCCGTGAAGCGCTGGGCGACGCTATCCCCCTGGCGGTGATTTCCGGCCCGACCTTCGCGAAAGAGCTGGCGGCAGGCCTGCCGACGGCGATCTCGCTGGCGTCGACGGATCCGCAGTTCGCTGACGATTTGCAAAGCCTGCTGCACTGCGGCAAGAGCTTCCGCGTCTATATCAACCCGGACTTTATCGGCGTGCAGCTCGGCGGGGCGGTGAAAAACGTCATCGCTATCGGCGCCGGCATGTCTGACGGCATCGGCTTTGGCGCCAACGCGCGTACCGCGCTGATTACCCGCGGGCTGGTTGAGATGTCGCGCCTCGGGGAGGCCCTGGGCGCCGATCCGGAGACCTTTATGGGGATGGCGGGCTTAGGCGATCTGGTGCTCACCTGCACCGATAACCAGTCGCGTAACCGCCGCTTCGGCATGATGCTCGGTCAGGGCATGGATGTGCAAAGCGCGCAGGAGAAGATTGGCCAGGTGGTTGAAGGCTATCGCAATACCAAAGAGGTTCGCGTTCTGGCGCAGCGTTTAGGCGTCGAAATGCCAATAACCGAGGAAATTTATCAGGTATTGTATTGCGGAAAAATTGCGCGCGAGGCAGCATTGACCTTATTAGGTCGTGCACGCAAGGACGAGCGTAGCAACTAACTGCGATGGAACCTGGATCACCTGAATGACCCGGCCAGCAAAGAACTGGCCGGTCATTATTATATCGTCTGGAGTCAGCAATGCCGTGTGAAGAACTGGATATCGTCTGGAATAATATTAAAGCCGAAGCTCGGGCTTTAGCTGACTGTGAGCCAATGCTCGCCAGTTTTTACCACGCCACGCTACTCAAGCACGAAAATCTCGGCAGCGCCCTGAGCTATATGCTGGCGAATAAACTGGCTTCTCCGATCATGCCCGCCATCGCGATTCGTGAAGTGGTGGAAGAGGCCTACGCCGCCGACCCGGAAATGATCGCCTCCGCCGCCTGCGATATTCAGGCGGTGCGAACGCGCGACCCGGCGGTGGATAAATACTCCACCCCGCTGCTCTATCTGAAAGGATTCCACGCGCTGCAGGCCTATCGTATCGGCCACTGGCTGTGGAATCAGGGGCGTCGGGCGCTGGCGATCTTCCTGCAAAATCAGGTTTCCGTATCGTTCCAGGTGGATATCCACCCGGCGGCGAAGATTGGTCGCGGGATCATGCTGGACCACGCCACCGGCATCGTCGTCGGCGAAACGGCGGTGATTGAAGACGACGTATCGATTCTGCAATCCGTGACCCTGGGCGGTACCGGTAAAACCAGCGGCGATCGTCATCCGAAAATTCGCGAAGGGGTGATGATTGGCGCCGGGGCGAAAATCCTCGGCAATATCGAAGTCGGACGCGGGGCAAAAATCGGCGCGGGTTCGGTGGTGCTACAGCCGGTGCCGCCGCATACTACCGCCGCAGGCGTTCCCGCCCGCATTGTGGGCAAGCCGGAGAGCGATAAACCCGCGATGGATATGGATCAGCACTTTAACGGCATACACCATACCTTCGAGTACGGCGACGGTATTTGATTGATTTCCCGGAGGCGATGCTGCGCATCTGTCCGGGCTACAAAACCGAGCGCTGTCTGGTAGCCCGGACAGGCGCTACGCGCCGCCTCCGGGAGAAAGCGAGCTCAGCTGCGCAGCACCGCGCCGGGATAGCCCAGCTGGCGCCAGGCTTCATAGACCACCACCGACACCGCATTTGACAGGTTCATGCTGCGGCTGTCCGGCATCATCGGAATACGGATTTTTTGTTCTGCCGGCAGAGCATCAAGAATGCTGCCCGGCAGTCCGCGGGTTTCCGGGCCAAACAGCAGAAAATCGCCGTCCTGATAGCTTACCGCGCTGTGCGCCGGCGTCCCTTTGGTCGTCAGGGCGAACAGGCGCTGCGGCTTTGCGCTTTCAATAAAGGCGGCGTAATCACCATGGCGCTGGACGGCGGCAAACTCGTGGTAATCCAGACCTGCGCGGCGAAGACGCTTATCGTCCCAGGCAAAACCCATGGGTTCGATAATATGCAGATTGAAGCCGGTGTTGGCGCACAGGCGGATGATATTCCCGGTATTTGGCGGGATTTCTGGTTCGAATAAGACGATGTTAAGCATGCTGCCCCCTTAATTGCGGGGGCAGAATAGCAGATATTTGGTTAACCCTCACCCTGCTCCTCTCCCGGAAAGAGAGCGGGAGAAAACCGGCGCCGCCCTGTGAGCCGGATGGCCTGATGAGGACGTTAACCCGCCTGCCGGACGGTTCCCTCTCCCTGTGGGTGAGGGTCAGGGATAACCGCCGCGTTTCCCGCTTTGATCGCATCAAAGGTCCGCAGCGCATCGGCGTTCTGGACTAAAGATTCACGGCTGATTTCGCCGATGGTTTTCGCGCCGGTCAGCGTCATCGCCACCTTCATCTCTTTCTCGATCAGGTTCAGCAGATTGGCGACGCCCTGTTTGCCGTGGGTGGCCAGCGCATACAGATAAGCCCGGCCCAGCAGCACGCTATCGGCGCCGAGGGCAATCATCCGCACCACATCAAGGCCGTTGCGAATACCGCTGTCGGCAAGAATTGTGATATCGCCTTTAACCGCGTCGGCAATCGCGGGCAGAGCGCGAGCGGAAGAGAGCACGCCGTCGAGCTGGCGGCCGCCGTGGTTGGAAACCACGATCCCGTCAGCGCCGAAGCGCACCGCATCGCGGGCGTCTTCCGGATCGAGGATCCCCTTGATCACCATCGGACCGTCCCAAAAGTCGCGGATCCACTCAAGGTCTTTCCAGGAAATCGAAGGATCGAAGTTATTCGCCAGCCAGCCGATATAATCCTCCAGACCGGTCGGCTTGCCGAGGTAGGCGGAGATGTTGCCCAAATCGTGCGGACGGCCGTTTAACCCGACGTCCCATGCCCACTGCGGATGGGTCACCGCCTGCCAGTAGCGGCGCATTGCCGCGTTCGGGCCGCTCATCCCGGAGTGAGCATCGCGATAGCGCGCGCCGGGGGTCGGCATATCGACGGTAAAGACCAGCGTTGAACAGCCCGCCGCCTTCGCCCGCTCCAGCGCATTGCGCATAAAACCGCGGTCGCGCAGAACGTACAGCTGGAACCACATCGGGCGCTTAATGGTCGGGGCGACCTCTTCAATCGGGCAGACGGAAACGGTAGAGAGGGTAAACGGAATACCTTTTTCATCCGCCGCGCCGGCGGCCTGCACTTCACCGCGGCGGGCGTACATCCCGCACAGCCCCACCGGCGCCAGCGCCGTTGGCATCGCCAGCTTTTCGTTGAATAAGGTGGTTTCCAGGCTCAGGTCCGACATATTGCGTAGAATGCGCTGGCGGAGCGCGACGTCGGACAGGTCCTCAACGTTGCGGCGCAGGGTGTGCTCGGCGTAAGCGCCGCCGTCGATATAGTGGAACAGGAACGGTGGCAGGATACGCTGTGCGGCGGCGCGGTAGTCGCTGGCGGCGGAAATAATCATCACAAGTTCTCCCTGGAATTTTCGTTATGGTCACCGGGCAGGCGGGTAATTCGCGCCTGGCGGGCCTGGTCTTCATCAAAGCGTTTGATGGTGGCGTGAACAAAGCCCAAATGGGCCATCATCGCCTGTCTGGCACCTTCCGGGTCACCGGCGATAATCGCCTCCATGACCGCCTGGTGCTGTTCGGTCAGGCGAGCGAAGACCGGCGGGACGAGATACATCCGCTGGCGGCTCTCCTTGACTGAGGACTGTAAAAGGTCAAAAAAACCGCGCATGGTTTGCAGCAGCACCACGTTGTGCGACGCTTCGGCGATCGCCAGATGGAAGCGGACATCGGCCTGCGAGGCCAGGTCAGGGTCTTCGCTTTGGGTGGCTTCAAAGCAGAGGCGGATTTTCTCTTTTTCGGCATCGGTTGCCCGCATCGCCGCATGCCAGGCGGTACTGGCTTCGATGGCGTGACGGGCTTCGAGAATATCAAAGCTGTAATCGGGATCGTCGGAGAGCAGCGTCTTCAGCGGTTGAACGATGTTTTGCTCCGACCACGCTTCGTGCTGCCAGCGCACGAAGGTGCCGCCGCCGCGACGGCTGAGCAGCACCCCTTCGTTGACCAGCATCGCCAGCGCTTCGCGCAGCGAATTGCGCGATACGCCCAGCTGCGCCGCCAGCTGACGTTCGGCGGGCAATCGCATGCCCGCCTCCAGCTTTTGTTCTTCAATCAGCGCCCGCACACGACGGGCGACGTCGTCGGCAAGGCGTTTTGGCATCACTATCACGGGATCATCCAGGTTAAGACATACGCCTGCAGCGTGGTGATAACACCGACCATACAGGTGAAAATCAGGCTGTGTTTGACGGTAAAACGGAACAGATCGGACTCCTTACCTACCAGACCGACCGCCGCACAGGCGATGGCGATAGACTGCGGAGAGATCATTTTCCCGGTCACGCCGCCGGTGGTGTTCGCTGCGACCAGCAGGATATCGGAGACGCCAATCTGCTGGGCCGCCGTAGCCTGCAGCGCGGCAAAGAGCGCGTTAGACGAGGTATCCGAACCGGTCAGAAATACCCCCAGCCAGCCGAGGAACGGCGAGAAGAAGGTAAATGCATGACCGGTGTGCGCCAGCGCAAGCGCCAGCGTTGAGGATAGACCGGAATAGTTGGAAATAAAGGCGAACGCCAGCACCATGCCGATGGAGTAAATCGGCAGCGCCAGCTCTTTCAGCGTGCTGCCAAAGGTCGAGATCGCGTCTTTTGGCTTCATGCGCAGCCAGACGATGGAAAGCAGCGCGGCGAACAGGATGGCGGTGCCGGTGGCGGAGAGCCAGTCAAACTTATAGACCGCGGCGTACGGCGTGGCTTCGCTAACCACCGGCGGCATGCGGGCCACCATTTTGTCGAGGAACGGCACGGAAATATTAATCACAAAATCGTACATCGCGCCGCCGGGGGCGAAGAGCGCTTTGAACGGCGGCACGCTCCACAGGGTCACCGTCGCGGTCAGAAACAGGAACGGCGACCAGGCGCGAATCACCTGTCCCGGCGTGTAATGCGTGCGGGCCAGGTTCATATCGACCTGCGATGCGCCCATATCGCCGAAGCGGAAGATGCGTACCGGCTGCCAGCGTTTGAGGAACAGCGTCAGACAGACCAGCGATACCAGCGAAGAGATAATGTCCGGCAGCTCCGGGCCGAGGAAGTTAGAGCTGAGGTACTGAGCGATAGCAAAGGAGCCGCCGGCGACCATGACCGCAGGCCAGGTCTCTTTAATGCCGCGCCAGCCGTCCATAATCGCCATGATCCAGAACAGGACGATGATGGTCAGGAACGGCAGCTGACGGCCAACCATCTGGCCGATTTCGAAGCTGTCGAGGCCCGTCACCTGTCCGGCGACCAGAATCGGAATGCCCATCGCGCCAAACGCGACCGGCGCGGTGTTAACGATCAGACACAGGCCCGCCGCATACAGCGGGTTAAAGCCGAGCCCCACCAGCAGCGCTGCGGTGATGGCGACCGGTGCGCCAAAACCGGCGGCCCCTTCGAGGAACGCGCCGAAGGAGAAACCGACAATCAGCATTTGCAGACGCTGGTCCGGGGTGATCGACAAAATCGATGAGCGGATAATGTCGAACTGCCCGGTTTTCACCGAGATTTTATAGACGAAGACCGCAGCGATAATAATCCACGCGATTGGCCACAGGCCGTAGAAGAAGCCGTAGATGACGGAGGCCAGCGCGTGGTCAACCGGCATTTTGTAGAACAGCAGAGCGACGGAGAGCGCAATGAGCACGGTCCAGGTCGCGGCAACGTACCCTTTCAGCTTGAGCTTTATCAGGGCAAAAAAGAAAAACAGAATCGGTAGCGATGCGATAAGACTCGATAGCCAGATGTTGCCGGCCGGATCGTAATTTTGTTGCCAGAGGTTCATGCAGGTCTCCATCGGGCCGTTATGATGCCGTGCTGAGTCTTGCGCTCTTAGCAGGTCACATCATTTGTAAAACTGGCCCAGCCAAATTGCGATTGTAGGATTAACGACAACGAATGGTTAATCAAATGTTATTGATGAGCAATATGTCTGTGACGAAAAATGATGGATATGTGAACCATTGGACGATTTAAGAAAACATTGGTAGGGCCAATTAGTGGGGAATGACGTTTGAAACAGAGCCTGTCCCGGAGGCGATGCTGCGCATCTGTCCGGGCTACCGGCCCGCAGACGGCGGTGAACCCGTAGCCCCGGTAAGGCGTTAGCCGCGACCGGGGAGCAGAGTGCAGAGTAGCTGAATTTCCCGGAGGCGATGCTGCGCATCTGTCCGGGCTACCGGTCCGCAGACGGCGGTGAACCCGTAGCCCCGGTAAGGCGTTAGCCGCGACCGGGGAGCAGAGCGCAGAGTAGCTGAATTTCCCGGAGGCGATGCTGCGCGTCTGTCCGGGCTACCCTCTCGCAGAGGGCTGTGAACCCGTAGCCCGGCTAAGCGTAGCGCGAGCCGGGAGATTCACGGGATGAAGATATCAGAACGCGGTTTTTGAGAAGCCGGTCATCTCTTTGAGGCCCATTTCGCGGCCCAGCGCGGTCATCGGGTGGACAACAACCAGACCGCGTACGCTTTTCTTGAGCTTACCCATATCGGCCTGCTCTTTTTTGGTGATGGCGCGGCGATGCGGCATGCTCATCAGCTTTTGCGCTTCTTTGCTCAGCTTCTGGCCCTGAACCTCACGCAGGCGAACGAGTTCCGTCTCAATGGTGGCTTTCTCTTTTTCCAGCTCGGCGTATTTTTCTGCGGCGTCGACCAGGGACAGGTCGGCCTGCTGGTGATGGATAGCGTCAAGACGATCGCTCAGACGTTTAATTTCGTTTTTTTCGACTTCTTTCATGGTGGCTTAATCTATTAAGAAAGGGGCGTTATCAGACTATAGTATGTGCTGTCGCTTGGGTTGTGGGTAGTTATTTATCAAAACGTCGCCGTTTTTTGCTCATAACAACCGCAGCGGCATATTATAACTTATTGAATATAAAAATCATTTTAACCCAGAGTTGGCGAATATTCATTTCTGTGAAGCCTGACGGCCATTCAGCACGTTTTCCTCATCTGAAACCCTGTTTTTGGCTAATCCTTAATAGGATCATTCCCCCAAAAGAGGAGAGCGTGATGGCGAAAATAGGCGACAGCGTACCGCGCATTATTGATAAAGCCGTAGATTTTATGGCTTCAAGTCAGGCTTTTATGGAATATCTAAAAAAATCTCCGCGTTTGCAGCATATACCGCCGGATATCCCGGCAGATAAAGAAGCGCTATTTCTGCGGCGTCTTGAGTATTATCGTCAGCTTTATCGGCCGACGTGCGACCAGCAAGAGCCAGAATCAGAGCGTTGATTTTTGAAAGGCTTTTTTTAAGCTGATTTTAGAAATCAGCTCGGTCAGAGATAGCATCATTGTGGAACGTACGACCTGCTGGTAGCGCAGCTTTTGCATTGCCAGCAGTTCAGCATCGCTCTCATCAAATTGCGGCGTGGGCGGCAGGGCGGCGACGCAGTGCAGCTCGCCAAACGGTCCGAGGATCTCATCGTCGGTAAAGCTATACTCATTACCGTCGTGATTCAGCTCTTCGCGCAGGGCCATCAGCAGTTCAGCGTCTTCATATTCGGCGCGGCTAATCACCCCAAGGCCGTAAATCAGCTTCAGGCGTACAGAAAGGTCGCCAAGCGGCCCGTCGCCGTCCAGCAACGGCTCCACTGCGTATTTCACCGCGTAGTCGTCTTTACGGAATACCTGAAGCACCAGAATATTGACCGCTTCCGTCAGCAGTTCAACGGTGGCGATCAGGAAGCTTCTTACGGTTTTGCCAGCATTCAGACGTTCAAGCACACGGTTTTCAAATGCCTGTGTTTCTTCCATTATTGCCTGCATATCTGACATGAGTAATGGGCGCGGTTCGGACCGCGCCAGGTCTTGCCTCATTTGGTGGCGTTATAGTCGTTAACGGCTTCCGCCACCACCTCGCTTGCTGCGTCCAGACCCGAAATCTGCGCCAGCGCGGCCTGTGGGCCTTTCTCGGCAATCAGCGCCGCCAGTTCCTGCGCCTGCGGGTCTTCTTCGCTGCGGAAGTGCATGGCAGCGGCGATCCCTTTCACCAGATTGCGGTGCGGCAGGCCGTATTCCAGCGTACCGAGCAGCGGCTTAATTAAGCGGTCGCCCGCGCTCAGTTTGCGCAGCGGCTGGCGGCCAACGCGCTCAACGTCATCCTTCAGATACGGGTTCTCAAAACGACCGATAATTTTCTGGATGTAAGCGGCGTGCTTTTGCGCATCAAAGACATAGCGTTTGATCAGCACCGCGCCGCTCTCTTCCATGGCGCCTTTGACCACGGCGCGAATGTGCTCATCAAGAATCGCGTCGCGAATCGTCTGATGACCCGCCAGTTTTCCGAGGTAGGCGGTTATAGCATGTCCGGTGTTTAAGGTGAATAGCTTACGTTCGACAAATGCCATCAGGTTATCGGTTAATTCCATACCTGGGATGTTCGGCAGTTCGCCTTTGAACTGGGTCTTATCGACAATCCACTCGCTGAAGGTTTCCACGGTGACTTCCAGCGGATCGTGAGTGGCGGAAGCCGACGGCGGAACGATGCGGTCAACGGCGGAATCAACGAAGCCGACGTTGGCTTCAACCCAGGCTTTGTCTTCTTCGGCGAGGGCGTTAAAAACGTGACCCTTCAGCTGGGTGGTGCCGCGGACCATGTTCTCGCAGGCGATGATATTCAGCGGGGCGGTAATCCCCTGCGCCTTACGTTTGGCCAGGCCTTTGGCAATCGCCGGGGCGATGCGTTCCAGCACGACCGGGCCGACGGCGGTGGTCACCAGATCCACGCTGGCAATCAGCTCTACAACTTCGTCGCCGATGCTGCTGACGGCGTCAACGCCGGAAACGGTATCGACCTGCTCATTCTCGCCGACCACGTGAACCTGGTAGCTATGACGGGCATTCAGGGCATCGAGCACGACCTGATTTACATCCGCAAACGTCAGCTGTATCCCCGCGTCCGCCAGCAGTTTGCCGATAAAGCCACGACCGATATTACCTGCGCCAAAATGTAATGCTTTCATAGTATTAACCTTCAATTAATGTTTTTACCTGAGAGGGCTGGGGTCAGGCGTTTCCCTCACCCCAACCCTCTCTCCCCACGCGTAAGGAGAGAGGGGGCGTTGCCCGGCGTACCGCCGGGTGACGGATTACGCTTTCAGCAGCGTCAGAACTTCTTCAACGCTGGTGGTTTTTGCCAGACGCTCAATGACCGATTCATCGTCCAGCGCGTTGGTCAGGCTGGTAATCACCTGGATATGCTCGTTATTACGCGCGGCAATACCGATAACCAGGCGAGCCACCTCGTCCTCTTCTTCGCCGAAGCGTACGCCTTCCGGGTACTGGCAGAAGACGATGCCGGTTTTCAGAACGCGATCTTTGGCTTCGATAGTGCCGTGCGGGACCGCGATGGACTCACCCAGATAGGTGGAGGTCAGCTTTTCACGGTCCAGCATCGCCTGGACGTATTCCGGCTCAACGTAGCCGCCTTTCACCAGCTGCTCGCCGGCAAACAGAATCGCTTCTTCTTTGGTCGCCGCTTTACGACCGAGGAAGATGTTTTCCGCGCCGAGTTTGAACAGATTGGTGTCAGACGCATCGAAGCTGTCTTTCAGGCTGTCGCGGACTTTCTCTTCGTTATCCGTGTGGCGCTGCGCCGAAACCAGACGTTCGGTCAGGCTGGTGTACAGGCCGCTGTCGAGGAAGTTGGTCAGCGAAATATGCTGTGCCTGCGGCACCTGACGCATCGCACGCTCGGTCAGGTCGCGGTGGGTGATGACCAGGTCAACATCCGGCGGCAGGTTGTTGATCGCACTGTTAGTCACGGAGATGTTGCTCAGCCCGGCATCCTGCACTTTTTTACGCAGCACGCCTGCGCCCATCGCGCTGGAGCCCATACCGGCGTCGCAGGCGACGATGATTTTACGCACGTGGCTCAGGTCGTTCGCGACATCGCCAGCGGCCAGCGGCGTGGCGCCGCCTTTGGACTGCGCTTTCATATCCTGCATGCGACGGGTCGCGGCTTCGATATCATCTTCTTCTTTAACTTTGCTGGTTTTCAGCAGCACGGCTGCGACCACAAAGGAGACGGCCATCGCCGCAATAATCGCCGCGATGTTAGCAAAGTAAGCGCCTTTCGGCGTCATCGCCAGCACGGCGAGGATAGAACCCGGAGAAGCCGGAGAGACCAGCCCGCCGTTGAGGATAGTCAGGGTGAATACGCCGGTCATCCCGCCGAGGATAACGGCCAGAATCAGACGCGGGTTCATCAGCACGTACGGGAAGTAAATCTCGTGAATACCGCCGAGGAAGTGGATGATTGCCGCACCGCCTGCAGACTGTTTCGCGCTGCCGCGGCCGAAGAACATATACGCCAGCAGGACGCCCATCCCCGGACCCGGGTTAGCTTCAATCAGGAAGAAGATGGATTTGCCCAGCTCGTGGGATTGCTGAATACCCAGCGGCGAGAAAATACCGTGGTTAATGGCGTTGTTGAGGAACAGGATTTTCGCCGGTTCAACAAAGATAGAGGCCAGCGGCAGCATCTCGTGCGCCACCATGAAGTTAACGCCTGCGGCCAGAATTTTCGACAGGACTTCAACCGCCGGGCCAATGCCGAGGAACGCCAGAATGGCGAGGATCATACCGATGATGCCCGCGGAGAAGTTATTCACCAGCATCTCAAAACCGGATTTGATCTTACCGTCTACCCAGACGTCGAATTTTTTAATTGCCCAGCCGCCCAGCGGACCGGCGATCATGGAGCCGAGGAACATCGGCATATCCGCGCCGACGATAACGCCCATGGTGGTAATCGCGCCGACCACGCCGCCGCGCTCGCCGCCAACCAGCTTACCGCCGGTATAACCGATCAGCAGCGGCAGCAGATAGGTGATCATCGGACCGACCAGCTTCGCCAGCGTTTCGTTCGGTAACCATCCTGTCGGAATGAATAGTGCGGTGATAATACCCCACGCGATAAACGCGCCGATATTTGGCATCACCATATTGCTGAGGAAACGACCAAAGCTTTGCACTTTGATCTTGATATCGGATGACATAAAACACCCCTTCTTCTGTTTTTGCTATCGGCAGGCTGAAAGCCCGAGGCTTGTTGTTAATAAGGCGGCAGAGGTAGCCGGGCCCTGAGTGATAGTGCGAAATCTGGCACTGAATCGTTAAGCTGTCCAGTCGGTGGATTTTTATGTGATTTGGATCACATGAATATAGGGCGATGATGGTCTTTTGTAGTGATCTGCATCACAAAATTGATGTGTAAAAAAACAACAGACCGGGTTTTAAGGGGGGATAATGCATTTTTATGTGATTAAAATCACAAATTTACTTTGACGTTTTGTTATTTGTTTGTGATGTTCATCACAAAATATTTTCACCTGGATTTAGCTCGGTGTGATCTCGCGCAGGTTATGCCGCGTTCCGCTTGCTGATACGTCACTCAGCAACGCAATCGCTTAAAGAACATTTTAGTCGTCAATGGCGAAAATGATACGGGTGAATTATGCTCATTTTGTCGGCCCTTTTTTTCATCCGGCCCGGCACACATCCTGAAAATAATTAGCGTAAATCCGAGGAAATTATGTTTCTCAATTATTTTGCGCTCGGCGTTCTGATCTTTGTATTTCTGGTGATTTTTTATGGAATCATCATTCTCCATGATATTCCTTACCTGATCGCGAAGAAACGTAATCACCCGCATGCCGATGCGATTCACGTCGCGGGCTGGGTGAGCCTTTTTACGCTGCACGTCATTTGGCCGTTTTTATGGATCTGGGCCACGCTTTACCGGCCAGAACGCGGCTGGGGCATGCAGCATCGGCGGGACGAGACGCCGTCTGAGGCGGCGGAAGAGGGGGACGACATCAGCGAACTGCGCCAGCGGGTTATCGCGCTCGAGCAGCAAATAACCGGTCTCAGACCGTCAGCTCAACCTCCTTCGGTGGAGAAATAACTCATGGATCTGCTGATTATTTTGACCTATGTGGCGATTGCCTGGTCGATATTTAAAATATTTAAGATCCCGGTAAATAAATGGACGGTTCCCACCGCGGCGCTGGGCGGCGTATTTATTGTTAGCGCGCTTATCTTATTAATGAACTACAACCATCCGTATACCTTTACCGCGCAAAAAGCGGTTATTTCTATTCCTATTACGCCGCAGGTTACCGGGGTGGTCAGCAGCGTCACTGATAAAGCAAATCAACGAGTTAAAAAGGGCGAGGTGCTGTTTACCATCGATCCGGTGCGTTATCAGGCGCGGGTGGACCGGCTACAGGCCGACCTTGTTACCGCGCTGCACAGTATCAATACCCTTAAAGCCCAGCTTTCTGAGGCTCAGGCCAACACCACGCGCGTTTCGGCGGAGCGCGACCGTCTGTATAAGGATTATCAGCGCTACCTGAAAGGAAGCCAGGCGCGGGTCAATCCGTTTTCGGAAAGCGATATCGATAATGCCCGGCAAAACTACCTCGCCCAGGATGCGATGGTGAAAGGATCGGTGGCGGAGCAGGCGCAAATTCAGAGCCAGCTCGACAGCATGATAAACGGCGAACAGTCGCAGGTGGTAAGCCTGCGCGCGCAGCTGGCGGAGGCGAAATATAACCTCGATCAGACGACCGTGCGCGCGCCCAGCGATGGTTATATCACCCAGGTGTTAATTCGTCCTGGGACCTATGCCGCCTCGCTGCCGCTGCGTCCGGTGATGGTCTTTATCCCCCAGCAAAAACGGCTGATTGTGGCGCAGTTCCGGCAAAATTCGCTGCTCAGGCTGGAGAAGGGCGACGATGCTGAAGCGGTGTTCAATGCGCTGCCGGGACAGGTCTTTCGCGGCAAGCTGGTGAGCATCCTGCCAGTCGTACCGGGGGGAACATACCAGGCGCAGGGCACGCTGCAGGCGCTGACGGTGACGCCGGGCACCGACGGCGTGCTGGCGACCATTGAGCTGGAGCCCGATGCCGCCGTAGACGCCCTGCCTGACGGCATTTACGCCCAGGTGGCGGTCTACTCCGATCATTTCACCCACGTTTCGGTGATGCGCAAGGTGCTGCTGCGGATGACCAGCTGGATGCACTATCTTTATCTGGACCATTAGCGGGGTCGGTCCGGCATGAGGTGATTTCTCTCTCTGCTATTTGCCTGCGCCTGCGCCATACTTACTACTTTGTTGGCGAAAGGAGCAGGCAATGAAACTGATCGGCAGCTACACCAGTCCCTTTGTGCGCAAAATTTCCGTCATACTGCTGGAAAAAGCGATTCCCTTCGAGTTCGTCAACGAATTCCCGTACCACGAGACCAACGGCGTGGCGCAGTACAATCCGCTGGGAAAAGTCCCCGCGCTGGTCACCGACGACGGTGAATGCTGGTACGACTCGCCCATTATTGCGCAATATCTGGAGCTGCTCGGCATCGCGCCGGATATGCTGCCTGCGGCGCCGAAGGCTGCGCTGAAATTGCGTCAAATTGAAGCGCTGGCTGATGGCGTGATGGAGGCTGCGCAAACGCTGGTACGGGAGAAAACGCGCCCGGCGGCCCAGCAGTCGGAAAGCGAACTGCTGCGCCAGCGTGAAAAAATTGCGCGCGGGCTTGATGCGCTGGAAGGGTATGCCAGTGACGGGACATTACGTCCTGATGAGGTTAATCTGGCAACCATTTCCGCAGCCTGCGCCATTGCTTATCTCAATTTCCGCCGCGTCGCGCCGGGCTGGTGCGCCACCCGACCGAAGCTGGTGCGCCTGGTGGATTCCCTCTTTCAGCGCGCCAGCTTTGCGCGCACTGAACCGCCGGTGAGTTGACCCAGACAGGTAACAGTTTTTGCGCGGAGGCATTACAATTGCTGCTCATTTGTTGACTCCCTCTCCCGTCGGGAGGGGGGAAAATAGGTTCATTCATGACTAGCGAAATTCGTGCGCTTTATACCCGGCTTCCGGCCATCGACCGTTTACTCCGCGACCCCGCATTTTCACCGCTGTTGATGCAATACGGTCACGCCCAGACGGTGGCGCAGCTGCGTCAGATGCTGGACGAGGCGCGGGAATACATCCGCCTGAACCAGACGCTGCCGGACTGGTGCGAAGCGTGGCTAATGGAGACCTCGCGTCGTTTGACGCAGCGACAGCAGAGCGCGCTGCGCCCGGTGTTCAACCTGACCGGTACCGTGCTGCACACCAACCTTGGGCGGGCGATTCAGGCGGAAGCGGCGGTAGAGGCGGTGACCCAGGCGATGCGCGCGCCGGTGACGCTGGAATACGATCTTGACGATGCCGGACGCGGCCACCGCGATCGCGCGCTGGCCGACCTGCTTTGCCAGATCACCGGCGCGGAAGACGCCTGTATCGTCAACAATAACGCGGCGGCGGTGCTGCTGATGCTGGCGGCAACCGCCGGCGGCAGTGAGGTGGTGGTGTCGCGCGGCGAGCTGGTGGAGATCGGCGGCGCGTTTCGTATTCCCGACGTGATGCGCCAGGCGGGCTGCGTTCTGCATGAAGTCGGGACCACTAACCGCACCCACGCGAAAGATTATCGTCAGGCGGTGAATGACAATACCGGCCTGCTGATGAAGGTGCACACCAGCAACTACAGTATTGAGGGCTTTACTAAAGCGGTCGATGAAGCGGCGCTGGCGGAGATTGGCCGCGAACTCAATATCCCGGTGGTGGCCGATCTCGGCAGCGGCTCGCTGGTGGATTTAAGCCAGTACGGCCTGCCGAAAGAGCCGATGCCGCAGGAGATGATTGCCGCCGGCGTCAGCCTGGTAAGCTTCTCCGGCGATAAACTGCTGGGCGGCCCGCAGGCGGGAATTATCGTCGGTAAAAAAGCGCTGATCGCGCGTTTGCAGAGCCATCCGCTTAAGCGCGCCCTGCGGGCGGATAAAATGACCCTCGCGGCGCTGGAGGCCACGTTGCGCCTCTATCTGCATCCGGAAAAGCTGGCCGCTGAACTGCCGACCCTGCGTCTGCTGACTCGCCAGGCGGACAAGATCCGCCTGCAGGGCGAGCGCATGCGGGCCGCGCTGGCTGCACATTATGCTGATTTTGACCTGCGGGTCGAGCCATGCCTGTCGCAGATCGGCAGCGGCTCGCTGCCGGTGGACCGCTTGCCCAGCGCGGCGTTGACGTTGACTCCGCGCGATGGGCGCGGCAGTCGGCTGGAAGCTCTGGCGGCACGGTGGCGTCAGTTGCCCGTGCCGGTTATTGGCAGGATCTACGATGGCCGCCTGTGGCTGGACCTGCGCTGTCTTGAGGATGAATCCCGGTTTATGGAGATGTTATTGAGATGATTATTGCCACCGCCGGACACGTTGACCACGGCAAAACCACGCTGCTGCAGGCGATTACCGGTATCAACGCCGATCGCCTGCCGGAAGAGAAAGCGCGCGGGATGACTATCGACCTCGGCTACGCCTACTGGCCGCAGCCCGACGGGCGGGTGCTGGGTTTTATCGACGTTCCCGGCCACGAAAAGTTTTTGTCCAATATGCTGGCCGGCGTCGGCGGTATCGATCACGCGCTGCTGGTGGTGGCCTGCGATGATGGCGTGATGGCGCAAACCCGCGAACATCTGGCGATCCTCCAGCTTACCGGGCAGCCAACGCTAACCGTGGCGCTGACCAAAGCGGACCGCGTAGAAGCGGCGCGGATTGAGGAGGTGGAGGCGGAAATCGACGCGGTGCTGGCGGAGTTCGGCTTTACCGGCGCGACCCTGTTTGCCGTCGCGGCGACGGAAGGACGGGGCATCGCCGAGCTGCGCGAGCATCTCCTGCAGCTCTCCGCGCGCGCGCACCCGCAGCATCAGCGCTTTCGCCTGGCCATCGACCGGGCATTTACCGTCAAAGGCGCGGGGCTGGTGGTTACCGGGACCGCGTTATCCGGCGAGGTCAACGTTGGCGATACGCTGTGGCTGACCGGCGTGGATAAACCGATGCGCGTGCGCGGTTTGCACGCGCAGAATCAGCCGGTTGAGCAGGCCTGGGCCGGCCAGCGCATTGCCCTGAATATTGCCGGCGATGCGCAAAAAGAGGAGCTCAACCGCGGCGACTGGCTGCTGGCGGTACCGCCGCCGGAAGCCTCTGAGCGGGTCATCGTTGAACTGCAGTGCCATACGCCGCTTAGCCAGTGGCAGCCGCTGCATATCCACCACGCCGCCAGCCATATTACCGGCCGCGTGTCGCTGCTCGAAGGCGCGCTGGCGGAGCTGGTTCTCGATACGCCGCTGCGGCTGGCGGATAACGACCGTCTGGTGCTGCGCGATATTTCCGCGCGCCTGACGCTGGCCGGTGCGCGAGTGGTGACCCTCAATCCGCCGCGCCGGGGCAAGCGTAAGCCGGAGTATTTACAGTGGCTGCACGCGCTGGCCGCCGCGCAGGGCGATGACGTCCAGGCGCTGGATATTCACCTTCAGCGCGATGCGGTGCGCCTCGATGATTTCGCCTGGGCGCGTCAGCTCAGCCGCGATGGCCTCAACGCGCTGATTCACCGCCCTGACTATCTGCAGGCGGGAAATAGCCTGCTGAGCGCCCCGCTCGCCGCGCGCTGGCAGCGGAAGCTGCTCGATGCCCTGGC
This sequence comes from Klebsiella sp. ME-303, assembly GCF_007910085.1. Lineage (NCBI taxonomy): Bacteria > Pseudomonadati > Pseudomonadota > Gammaproteobacteria > Enterobacterales > Enterobacteriaceae > Klebsiella > Klebsiella sp. ME-303. The sequence goes on from NZ_VOJB01000086.1 coordinate 92,355, forward strand.
GCGCTATCACGATCAGCATCGCGATGAGCCAGGACCGGGCCGCGAACGCCTGCGGCGTATTGCGCTGCCGATGGAAGATGAAGCGCTGGTGCTGCTGTTGATTGAGCAGATGCGCGAAAGCGGCATTGTTCACAGCCACCACGGCTGGCTGCATCTGCCGGAGCATAAAGCGGGCTTTACCGACGAGCAGCAGGCCATCTGGCAGCGGGTTGCCGGGCTGTTTGCCGATGAGCCATGGTGGGTACGCGATCTGGCGCGTGAAGCCAACGTAGAAGAGTCGTTAATGCGGGCGGTATTACGCCAGGCGGCGCAGCAGGGGATGATTACCGCGATCGTGAAAGATCGCTACTATCGCAACGATCGGATTGTGGCGTTTGCCAAAATGATCCGCGATTTGGATCTGGAAAGGGGCTCAACCTGCGCGGCGGATTTCCGCGATACGCTGAACGTCGGGCGCAAGCTGGCGATTCAGATCCTCGAATATTTCGACCGCATCGGTTTTACCCGCCGTCGCGGCAACGATCATATTCTGCGCGATAAGGCATTGTTCCTTTAGCATAAGCAGGTAGTCCCGGGTCGCGGCGTGAACGCCTTACCCGGGCTACGATAACGCACAAACCTTGTCGCCCCGGTAAGCGCAGCGCCACCGGGGAATGCTCACACTCACATTTACGCTTCCGCTTCGTTCACCCAGATGCGCATCTCGCCTTCGCCGCGGTTGGCCCAGCTAAACCACGGAATAAAGGTTAATACTTGCGGCTGACGGGAGGACGGCGCGCGGTCATAGTGCCATAGGGCCTGGTTTTCGGCATCTTCCGCCGTTTGCTTATAGCCCGGCGCCTGGAGAAGTATCTTGCGGGCAAAAATCCCTTTGCCTTCGACAGCGCTAAACCGGGCGTCGCGCGGCAGCTGCAGGTTATGCAATTGCTCGCCGTTATCCGCCTGCTCCAGGCAGTAAACCAGCGGACCGCGCTGGACGGCGACCTGGCCTGCCTGGTGGCGCACCAGCGGGTTACCGTAAATGCGGCGCACCGGCATCGGCAGGGTTAACTGTAGCGTGTCGCCCTCCTGCCAGAGATGGCTGATGTGCAGATACCCTTTGCGCACGTCCTGCGTAACCGGCGCGCCGTTGAGCGTGACCTGCGGCTTATCGCACCAGTCCGGCAGACGCAGCGCCAGGGTATGATTAACCGGTGAAGATGAATCGATGACTATCTTCACCTGTTCCTGCCACGGATAGTTGCCGCTGATGCGCAGGCGTAGCGCCTCATTGCCCACCGGGATCTCCACGCTGTTGCCGACATACAGGTTGATGTACAGGACGTCGTCGTGCGGCGTGTAGATATAGTGCCCCAGCGAGGTGAGTACCCGTGCGATATTCGGCGGGCAGCAGGCGCAGCCGAACCAGCGCTGACGGACGGGCTTAACGTGATCGTAAATATGGTTGAATTTTAAGGATTTTGGATGCACTTCCAGCGGATTGACGTAGAAGAAGTGCTTGCCGTCGAGCGCCATTCCACCCAGCACGGTGTTATACAGCGCGCGCTCCATCACGTCGGCATATTGGCTGTCGGCTTCCATCTCCAGCATCCGGCGGGCAAACATCATCAGGCCAATGGAAGCACAGCTTTCGGCATAGACCGTGTCGTTTGGCAGGTCATAGTCGCTGCTGAAGGCCTCCCCGCTGCTCTGCGAACCGATTCCGCCGGTGATATACAGCTGACGCCGGGCCATATTTTTCCACAGGCGCAGGCAATCCCGGCGCTTGCCCTCGTCCTGACTTAAACGGGCGAGGTGGGCAACGCCGGTCATCAGATAGACGAAACGCACCGCGTGGCCGATGGCGACCGGCTGTTCGGAAATCGGCTGATGCGCCTGGCTGTAGGGTTTATCCATCACCATCCACGCCGGACCGTAGGTGTTCCAGTAGGAGGTTTTGCCGCGCTTCTCGTATTCGATATCGTAAAAATGCGGCTGCGTTCCGCGCGCCTCAACGAAGTACTTCACCAGCGCGATATAGCGCGGCTCCTGAGTGACGTCATACAGGCGCATTAACGCCAGCTCGATTTCCGGATGGCCAGGGTAGCCGTGCAGCCGGTTATCTCCGGGGCCAAACACGCTATCGATGTGGTCAGCGAGGCGGCAGACGACATCCAGCAGACGACGTTTGCCGGTGGCCTGGAAGAAGGCGACACCCGCTTCAATCATGTGCCCGGCGCAGTACAGTTCGTGGCATTCGGCGAGGTTGGTCCAGCGCTCCTCTGGCGCTTTGACCGTGAAATATGTATTCAGATAGCCATCTTCACACTGGGCGGCCGCGACCAGTTCAATCACCTCATCGGCGGTTTTTTCCAGCCCGGGGTCCGGCTTCTGACACAGCGACCAGGCCACCGCCTCCAGCCATTTCGCCACGTCGCTGTCCTGAAAGACCATGCCGTAGAATTCGCCCTCCTGTCGCCCGGCGGCGATGCGGAAGTTCTCTATCGCATGGCTCGGGTCCGCCTCCTCGATACGGTCGTTAAGCGCATCCCACTGATAAGGGATCACCACATCGCGCACCAGCTGCTGGTACTGGCCGAGGAACGGGTCGTTGATTTTCAGTTTGTGCAGATCGACTTCCATAACAGACATGGCGGACTCCTTAAGGCTGAACGTGACGCGTGCGCAGGTCGCTGGCAATGCGCGCCATCATAGAATTGTTGAGCTTGCAGGCGCGAATAGTGAAGGCCAGCAGCAGATGGAACAGGGCGGGCAGCAGGGTCTCCATGGAGGCGATACCCGCCAGTGATGATGCCGTTTGGTTTTCCACGCCCGGCTGATAGGCCACGTAGATAAACACGAGGCTGATAATGCCGGCGCTGGAGGCCCACGCCAGCTTGATAAAGAACAGGTTAAAGGCGAAGTTCATCCCGGAAGAACGCACGCCGGTTTTCCATTCGCCGTAGTCGTCGGAGAAGGCCATCAGCGAAAAGTGCAGCGGCAGGGTAAAGCCGAGAATAATGCCGTTGCCGAGGATGACGACCAGCCACAGGGTCTGGTACGCCTGCCCGGTTGGCAAAAACCACATCGCCACGGCCAGAGCGGCCAGCACCAGGTTGGTGTAGTAGTAGAGTTTGACGGTATCAAAGCGGCGCGAGAGCAGGTTGATGATGACGGAGCCCGCAATCGAGGCGAAGGTTACCATGGTGAAGAATAGCGAGGTGTAGCCGGTGGAGCCGCCCAGCACGTAGGTGATGAAGTACATGTAGCCGCCGCCGCGGATATTGAAGACGTTGATAAGCAGAAATGACATCACCAGCATCAGCAGCAGCTGGTCGTTTTTACGCAGCCCGGCGATGTGCTCGCGCAGGGTAAATTTCCCCATGACATCCAGCGAGACGCGTTCGCGAACCCAGAAGAAGCAGCACAGGAACATCGCCACCGCGATGGCGCAGAGTACGCCGACGCCGTACTGATACCCCTGTGCGGTATCGCCCTGGCCGAGCGCTTTTACCATCCACGGCAGCCCAACGGAGACTAAGAATCCCGCCACGCCGCACAGGACAAAGCGCCATGCCTGGCACGAGATAACCTCGCTATGACGCGTGGTCATCGTGTTGATCAGCGCGCAGTAGGGGACGTTTATCGCGGTGTAGCTCACCGACAGCAGCAGATAGGTGCCGAACGCCCAGGCGATTTTTACCCCCATGCTGGCGTCGGGCACGGTAAACGTCAGGACGCCGATAACGCCGATCGGCACGGCAATCCACAGCTGCCAGGGACGAAAGCGTCCCCAGCGGCTCTGGGTACGGTCGGCCAGCACGCCCATAATCGGGTCGGAAACGGCGTCGAAAACGCGCAGGGCCAGAAACAGGGTCCCGACCAGCGCGGGCGTCAGGCCAAAGACATCGGTATAGAAAAAAGTTAAAAAGTTCATGATCAGGCAGGTAATCACCGTCCCGCCCGCGTCGCCCAATCCGTAGCCTATTTTTTCCCGAAGGGATAATTTGTCGTCCTGGGCACGCTGTGCCAAATCAGTTGTGGTAATCGGAGCCGAAGTCATAAATAACTCCCGGAGATGATGTGCGAATAATATCCCGCTGAAGTGCGGGCTTTAATTGTGTTATTTGCAAATTACGTTATTTATTCTGCACTAAATGTTGGGGGCAACAAGGGAAGGAAAAAGTATAAAAAGAGGACGATTCCGACCTGATGGTAAAAATGTGATTTCGATCCAGCAGACGGCTATTTTATCGTGAATAATCAAAGGCAATAGGGGTTATTAATGCTATTAAAAGCGGAATATTGAATGTCTATGCTTGAATTGTCCATGTCACTTCCGATTAAGGTGCAAAATGGTGGGTTGTTTATTTCCCGAGGCATCGGCAGCCATCCGGCTCGTCAGCTTCACTCTTGGGAAATAATCTTTGTGGAAAAAGGGACATTAACGATCCGCGAAAACAACGAGATTTTTAGCGTCAACGCCGGGGAAAGTTTATTGCTCTGGCCGCGGCGTTTACACGTCGGAATCGGGCAATTTCCGGCAGATTTAAAATTCTACTGGCTGCATTTTGAAGTGACCTCAGGTGAAAACGTTTCGCTGCCTGAGGCGCTGCTGTCGATTCCGCAGCACACGCGCGTCAGCGAGCCGCAGTATATTATTTCGTTGTTCCGCCAATTCTTACGCGAGCAGGAAAATATTCATCGTAGCGTGGCGCTGGAGCTGATCCTGCTGCTGATTCTGCAGCAAGTTTCGGCGGCAGCGGGTGAACAGCCCGCCGACAGCCCCGGCAACGCGCTGGCGTGGAGAGCGCAGCAAATCATTCGTACCCGGTTTCATTTGCCCCTTTCCGCATCCACGCTGGCGCAGGAGCTGCACTGCAACGCCGATTATCTGGGGCGGATTTATCGCCATGTTTTCCGGCTGACCTTAACCGAAGCGCTGCACCGTCAGCGGGTGAGGGCGGCGGAAAAGCTGCTTATCAGCGATTCCCTGTCGCTCACCGAGGTGGCGATGAAATGCGGATTTAACGATGTCGGCTATTTTCGCAAGATTTTCCGTAAGCATACCAGCCTGACGCCCGCGGCGTGGAAGCGTCGTTACTGCAAGGAACATATTAATTCGGCGTAGGGTTGATGGGTTTTCCCGCCGGGGACGAGCAGCCCGGACAGATGCGCAGCATCGCCTCCGGGAAAATTCTGCAACATTCTGCACGCTTCCCCCGGGGGCGGCGCAAAGCGCCTGCCCGGGCTACGGGACCGCAGACCGCCGGGGACGCGTAGCCCGGACAGATGCGCAGCATCGCCTCCGGGAAAATTCTGCAACATCCTGCACGCTTCCCCCGGGGCGGCGCAAAGCGCCTTGCCCGGGCTACGGGACCGCAGACCGCCGGTAGCCCGGATAAGGCGTTAGCCGCCATCCGGGAATCCCACGGTGTTAGTTTTGCCCGTAATAGGCATTCGCGCCGTGTTTACGCAGGTAGTGTTTATCGAGCAGTTCAGACTGCATATCCGGCAGCTGTGGCGCCAGCTGGCGCGAGAACAGGCCCATATAGGCGCACTCTTCAAGTACCACGGCGTTATGTACGGCGTCGGCCGCATCTTTACCCCAGGCAAACGGGCCGTGCGAATGGACTAATACCGCCGGGATTTGCGCCGGATCCAGACCGCGCTGTTCAAAGGTTTTGATAATCACTTCGCCGGTCTGATACTCATACTCCCCGTTAATCTCCTCAACGGTCATCGGCCGGGTGCAGGGAATGGCGCCATAAAAATAGTCGGCGTGGGTGGTGCCCCAGGCGGGGAGATCGAGACCGGCCTGCGACCAGATCGTCGCATGGCGGGAGTGGGTATGCACGATCCCGCCGATCTGCGGATAGCGACGATAAAGCGCCAGATGCGTTGGCGTATCCGAAGAGGGTTTTTTAGCGCCTTCAACGATCTTACCGCTGGCGATCTCTACGACCACCATATCGTCGGCGGTCATCACCTCATATTCGACGCCGGAGGGCTTAATGATCATCAGACGGCGCGTTTCATCCACCGCGCTGACGTTGCCCCAGGTAAAGGTGACCAGCCGGTGCGCCGGGAGCGCCAGGTTTGCCGCCAGCACCTCGGCTTTCAGTTGTTCTAACATGTGAAACCTCCTTCCTGCATCCGTGATTCAATCCAGCGCCGGGCCTGGATAATCTCCAGCACCGGTTCGCTGGCCTTCTCCGTCCACATCTCAATCAGAAACGAACCGCGGTAGTTCAGTTCATGCAGCGTCTTAAAGATGCCGACAAAATCAACACATCCTTCGCCGAACGGCACGTCGCGGAACTGGCCCGGGCTATTGTCGGTCACGGGCAGCGTGTCCTTCAGGTGGATGGCGGCGATACGATCGATACCCAGTTTCAGCTCGGCGGTGACGTCGTTCCCCCAGGCGCTGAGGTTGCCGACGTCCGGATAGACGGTAAACCACGGTGACGAAAGCCTCTCGTCCCACTTTTTCCATTTGCTGATGGAGTTCATAAAGTCGGTGTCCATGATCTCCACCGCCAGCATCACCTGCGCGGCGGCGGCCTGTTCTACCGCCCAGGCCAGCCCTTCGGCAAAACGCTGCCGGGTGCCTTCATCGTGCTCTTCGTAATAGACGTCGTAACCCGCCAGCTGAATAGTACGAATCCCCAGATCGCGCGCCAGGCGGATGGCTTTGGTCATAATCTCCCGCGCCCGCTCGCGTACCGCCTCGTCGCGGCTGCCAAAGGGGAAACGGCGATGGGCGGACAGGCACATTGAGGGAATAGCGACGCCGGTTTCCAGCATCGCGCTCACCAGCGATGCCCGCTGGGCCGATGTCCACTCCAGGCGCGAAAGGCGTTCGTCGGTCTCGTCCACCGACATTTCGACAAAATCAAAACCGCAGCTTTTGGCCAGCACCAGCCGCTCAGGCCAGCTGAGATCCTTCGCCAGCGCTTTTTCATAAATACCTAACGGGTGGTTACGCATGCTGTTCTCCCCAGATAGCGTCGATTTGCGCGTGGAATTCGGCGGCAACCCGTGCCGGATGGGCAGCGCCTGCCAGCGCGCGCCCGGCAATAAACGCTTTGACGTTGATATCCTTGAACAGCGGCAGATCGGCCGGAGTAATCCCGCCGGTGATCGATAGCTCAAGGCCAATGTCGGAGAGCGCTTTCATGCGCGCCAGATCCGCCTCCCCCCACTGCTGCCCGCTGGCCTGGGCATCGCGCCCGCGATGGTAAATTGCCTGATGGACGCCGGTACGGTACCAGGCGCGGGCGTCATCCAGCGTCCAGTTGCCGAACAGCTCCATCTGAATTTCACCGCCGCAGGCCTGGGCCACGGCGTGGCTTTTCTCGACCGTGGCGAGCGGCGCGGCGCAGATGATGGTCATCCAGTTGGCGCCAGCGCCAAAGGCCTGCTGCGCCAGGGTTTCACCGGCGTCGGCGACTTTCCAGTCGGCGACGATGATCTTCTGCGGACACTGGGCGCGCAGGGCTGTAACTGCGTTAAGCCCCTCGGTCAAACAGAGGATGGTCCCCGCCTCCACGATATCAACGTGATCCTGTAGCAGGGCGACATCGCGCTGCGCAGCCTGAAGGCTGGTGTGGTCGAGCGCCAGCTGCAGTAATGGTCGGCTCATAATGCGTGCTCCTTAATACGGGCGTGATAGCCCTGTAGTGCTTCAATCAAATCCTGGTAGTGGCGGTATTTGCGCTGATAGCGCGCGTGGGCGGTCATATCGGGCAGCAGCGTGCGTACCGGGTGCTGCCGGGCGCGCCGGGCTTCGCTAAAGCTGCGGTATACGCCGGTGCCGACGCGCGCCGCGAGGGCGGCGCCAAAGCAGCCGGTCTCTTCCACCTGCGGCAGTTCAACGCGTAAGCCGCTGACGTCCGCCAGCATTTGCATCCAGACGTCGGAGTGCGCCGGGCCGCCGGTGACGCGCAGGGCCTGAACGCTTGTAAAGCGTTCGCGCATACGGTTGAGATGGGTCATATGGCTGAATACCACGCCTTCATAAACCGCCTGCAGCAGGTGCGCGCGGGTATGCAGCGCCTGCATGCCGTAAAAGCCGCAGGTCATCTCCAGCCCGGCGTTGCTGCCGTAGAGAAACGGCAGAAAAAACAGCTCGCTCCCGGCTTTCGGCAAACTGGCTACGGCCTGATTGATCTCATCAAACGAGAGATCGCCCCACTGGGCGGTAAACCATTCGAGGTTGCCGGATGAGGTCGGGCTGGCTTCGTGAACGATATACTGGCCGTCATTGACGTAGCGGCCATAGACGTAAGGGTGAGCCTCATGTTCGCGCAGACCGTGAGCGATACCGCTGGTGACGGCCCAGGTCCCCATCACCGCATTGAGGGTCGACTCATCCTCAATCCCGGCGCAAAGGGCGGTGGAGACCACGTCAAACAGGCCGCCAACGACGGGAGTACCCGCCGCCAGACCGGTTAAAGCGGCTGCCTGAGCGGTGATCTCCCCGCATATTTCGGCTGACCCTACAACGGGGGGCAGCGCGCTATCCACTTCGCCGATCCCCAGCCATTGGGTCAGACACGGGTCGTACTGGCCCGTGGACATGTTGTAGAGGTTGGACTCGGAGATGTTGCTCTCCTCGCAGCCTTTCACGCCGGTTAGGCACCAGCGCAGATAGTCATGCCCCATCATCACGCAGCCAATTTGCGCGTAGCGCTGGGGGTCATTCTCTTTGACCCAGCGCAGCAGAGAAGCCGGATGCCCGGTCCATAGCGTCTGGCGGGTAACGGGATAGAGCCGTTCGGGAATACGGTCCCGCTGCCAGCGCTGAACGATATTCAGCGCCCGACGATCGGACGAGAGGATGGCGTTACCCAGCGGCCGATCCTGCTTATCGAGGAGAAAGAGACCCTTACCCTGAGCGGAGATGCCCACGCCTTTAATCTGTTCACCGGATACCCCTGCCCGTTGTAATAGTTCGGCAATGGTTGCCGCGCAGTGTTGCCAGAGCTGATGCATGTCGCGTTCGGCGTAACCCGGCAGGGGCGACATCGTCTGTAGCGCTTGCCGCACAATGCCATGTTCATGACCTTCGGCATCATATAAACCGGCTTTCAGATACGTGCCGCCACAATCAATACCCAGCCAGAAGGCCTGTTTCTTGCTCATCTTTCGCATCTCATTCTTGCCGGGAGGACCCGGCATATTTCGCAGGCCCGGCAGGCGCAGCGCCGCCGGGCTCGATTTTACGCAGTGCGTTTATGTGGGTTTATCGTCTTTACCGGCGCAGCACCGGCATCGCATTTCGCCGGCAGCAGCAGCGCCATCAGCGCGGCCAGCGCCAGGGAGATCGCCAGGCAATAAACGCCGGCGTCTTTGCTGTACAGCGTGATCAGAACCCCGACCGCATAAGGACCACAAAATCCGCCGAGGTTGCCAAGCGCGTTGATAACCCCGCGCGCGCCGCCCGCCATTTCAGCGCTGAACAGACGTGCCGGGATGGTCCAGAACACGCCAGCCGCCGATTGCAGGAAGAATCCGCAGCCGACCAGCGCGGCATAGGAGAGCCATATTTGATTTTTCAGCGCCACCGACAGGAACATGCACAGAGCGAAGCCAATCAGCGGCAGGCAGACGAACAGCTTGCGTTTACCGGTTCGGTCTGAAAGAGAAGAGAACAGGAACATCCCGGCAATGGCGCCGACGTACGGCAGAATGGCGAGCATCCCGACCTGCCCCATGCTGCTGTGGGTTAATTCTTTCAGAATGGTGGGCAGCCACAGGGTGTAGCCGTAAATGCCGGTCTGGTAGAAGAAGTTCAGGGCGATAAGCTGCCACATGGTTTTGTCGGAGAGAACGGCGCTCAGAGAGGCGTTTTTCACTTCGGTGCCGGCAATGGCCCGTTGCTCTGCGGCCAGCGTCTCGACCAGATAGTTCTGCTCTGCTTTAGAGATCCAGCGCGCTTCCTGCGGACGGTCATAGATGGTGTAGGCCCACAGAACCAAAACAACCAGCGAGAGCAAACCTTCGATAATAAACAGCCAGCGCCAGTCGAGAACCGTGATAATCCAGCCTGAGAGCGGGGCGGTGATAATCCCGGCAATCGGCACGAACATAATGACAATCGCGTTGGCGCGACCGCGTTCCGCATCAGGGAACCAGTTACTGATCATGGTGAGAACGACCGGCAGCATGCCGCCTTCCGCCACGCCTAGTAAGAAGCGCAGGGCCAGCAGCTGGTACTGATTGGTAATTAACCCCGTCAGCACGGAGATAACCGCCCAGGCGACCAGCGACCAGCCGATAAATTTCTTACCGCTGCCGTGAACGGCAATTTTCCCGCCGGGAACCTGTAAAAATAGATAACCGATAAAGAAAATACCGCCCGCCAGCCCCGCCATGGTGGCGGAAATACCTAAGTCGGCGTCCATGCCGCCGGGCATGGCAAAGGCAATATTGACCCGGTCCATATAAGAAATAATACAGGTGATCAGTATTGGGGGAATAATTCTTAACCAGCGCTGGCGCGGTATATTTTTGGGTGTAGAGTTAGAGGTTATATTCATCTTTATAGTCTCGTAATATTAAAAAATATTCTGGCGATGAAGGTGGTTATTATTATTGTGCTTGTTTTAGCGCTGAGATGCCGTCGCGTAATATCGCGATGCGATGGTCAACGTTTGCGCTGGCAGTGATTTCCAGTAATTTGATACCTGAGAATTGCAGGGGATCGGCTCCTGCGCAGGCAAATAATTCACGGGCGTGGTCGGTGGTCATCAGGCTCTGCGGGCAGAAAGGCGCGAACGGCGCGTGTAAATCCTGCCATTCGCCGTACTCGCCGGTTTGCGTCGTGCCGGAAAACATCAGCGCGCCGAGCTTCCCTGCCCGTTTTGCCTGCTGCGTATGGGTGAGCGGTAGAACGGTATTCCGCCCTTCAATGGCAGAGCGCGCCCAGTTGATACAGATGCTGATGTCGTAGTCGGCAATGGCTTCCAGCACGTTTTCTAACGGCAAAAATCCTTTGCGCGGCGCGGTGCCGGTCATCGCGTCGCAGTGCTCCAGCACCAGCTCGCAGGACCAGTCCCAGCGGGTAATCTCTTTTAATGAACGAGCAAAGGCGTCGGTAGCCTGAGCCACGTTGGCATTGCCCGCCAGCGGGGCGGCGTGAAGCTCAAGGGCAATGACCTTTCCGGCGGTCTTACCATTGATTTTAGCGATCTTCTGCTGCAGGTGACGATAGTACTCCACGCAGGCTTTGCGCTGCTCTTCGTCGCTGGATGCCAGCCCAAAGCCGCCGTTTTCACCGCGGCGGCGCATGGTTTCCATGATGGCGGTAACGACAATCTGCCAGTGTCCCGGGGTATGGCGCAATAACCACTCGTCGCCGAGCGGATGAAGATGTTCAAGGCAGGGTTGCTCCAGCCCGCGAATATCCGGGGTGTCGGAGAGCTGCCGCCAGAATTCCGTCTCTTCCTCTTCACTCTTTTGGTGAAATGAGGGTGCACAGGGGTACGCACCGATAATGTAACCGGTATTATTCGAATTCATTTTGTGCTCCTTTTTATAAAACTGAAATAGCGACCTTAACGACTATTTTGCGGATCGGGGTGGCTACAGTTTTATTACATCCAGGACGATGCACATCTTGCGGGAAAAATATCGCATAGTTGCCTGGCGTCATTTCAAAGAACGATTCATGTTCGCTGTCGTGATAGAAAATAATATCGAGCTGTTCTAACAACGATTCGCTGATTTGATTATTGCCGGTATCAATGGCGATACCGATTTTTTCTTCACCCCACGCCAGAAACTGGATATCCAGATAGCGACGGTGAACCTCCGGACGATTGTCAGCGGCATCGCGGGTGGTTAAGTCAATAATCTGCGCGAAGATGTTCTTGCCGTCGATTTCCACGACGCCGGGTTCCAGCGCGTGAAAATCCGTCGTGCGCAGGAAATCAAGCGCCTGTTCAATGGCCGCGGGCAGACGACACGGATTCGGTTGAGCAATATGGCCAAAAATCATGGGTGAGCTCCTTACAGCGCCTGAATTTTGGCCCATACGCTGTCATCGACGGTAATACCGTTGCGGCGGTTTTCATCCAGCAGTCGGGTAAATTCATGGCCGGGCAGGCGGACCGCCACATTTTCATCGGCGCGTTCGGCGGTGGTGATGAAATCCATAATCCGCTGCAGTTTGGCGTCGCGGGTTGCGCCATCGATCAGCTTATCCACTTCTATGGCGATGAAGATCTGCGAAACGCCATATTCATCGCTGTTTTCCTGAGTCACTTCGGCAACGGAAGAGCCGTTGGAAAGCAGGGTGGCAATCATATCCAGCACAATCGACAGGCCGGAACCTTTCCAGTAGCCCATCGGCAAAATACGGCGGTTTTTCTCGATAACCCCCGGTTCTTTGGTCAAATGACCTTCATCGTCGAATCCGCCGTCCACGGGCAGCTCGCGGCCGGCAAGGCGGTTAACTTCCAGCATGCCGTAGGAGAACATCGACATCGACATATCCACCATGGTGATCGGCGTTGACGGAATGGCGACGATCAGCGGATTGGTGCCGATACGGCACTCCTTAGCGCCCCATGGCGGCATAACGGCGATGGAGTTGGTCCAGCAGATGCCGATGTAGCCTTTTTCCGCCGCCTGCCAGCCATAGCTGCCGCCGCGCATCCAGTGGTTGGCGTTACGTAACGCCACCAGGCCGATACCGTGATCGGAAGCCAGTTCGATGGCCCGGTCCATCATCTTTTTCGCCGTCAGGTTGCCGATGGAGCGCTGGGCATCCCACTGCTCGATGGCGCCGAGGCTGGTTACCCGCTGCGGTTTAGCCTCGGGGATGATGTCGCCGTTGTCCAGCTGCTGGATGAAGCGAGGAAAGCGGTTCACGCCGTGAGAATAGACGCCGGATTCGGTGGTGCGGGCAAACATTTCTGCGCAGGCATCGGCGGTTTCTGCGGTGATACCCCGTGCCAGTAGTACTCGATTGAATGCCTCTTTTAACTGCTCAAACGTTACTTTCATTCCTGTTTTCCTGGTCAGATTTGATCGCTTTTTTATCTCTAAATTTCACTATGCGAAATCTGATTTCAAATATAGCGATCAATTTTTATCAGATCAACGGGCAGCGTTATTTTTAAAAATCATAAAAATCATAAAGTTGTGTTTTTTCGGTTCAGATCGTGAACTGAAACACACTTTGCGCTACCATCTGAACGCGACAAAAACGGGGAGCGGAAACGATGGGCACAAAAGAGAGCGATGTAACGCAAGACAAGGAGAGGCCTGCCGGAAGCCAGAGCCTTTTTCGTGGGTTGATGCTGATTGAGATCCTGAGTAATTACCCAAACGGATGCCCGCTGGCGCATCTGTCGGAACTGGCGGGCCTGAACAAAAGCACCGTTCATCGCTTATTGCAGGGGCTGCAATCCTGCGGCTACGTGACGCCAGCCCCGGCGGCGGGGAGCTATCGTCTGACGACAAAGTTTATCGCCGTTGGCCAAAAGGCTTTGTCGTCGCTCAACATCATCCACGTCGCGGCGCCGCATCTTGAGGCGCTCAACCTGGCCACCGGCGAGACGGTGAACTTCTCCAGCCGTGAAGATGACCACGCTATCCTGATTTATAAGCTGGAGCCGACCACCGGCATGCTGCGTACGCGCGCCTATATTGGCCAGCATATGCCGCTGTACTGCTCGGCAATGGGCAAGATTTATATGGCGTTTGGCCATCCTGACTACGTTGAGAGCTACTGGAATTCACACCAGGATATTATTCAGCCGCTGACCCGGAATACCATTACCGGCTTACCTGCGATGCATGATGAGCTGGCGCAGATCCGCGAGCGTAATATGGCGATGGACAGGGAAGAGAACGAGTTGGGCGTGTCCTGCCTGGCGGTCCCGGTTTTCGATATTCATGGACGCGTGCCTTATGCCATTTCTATCTCCTTATCAACATCGCGCCTCAAGCAGGTAGGAGAGAAGAATTTACTCAAGCCGCTGCGCGATACGGCAGAGGCGATTTCCCGCGAACTGGGCTTTTCCGTGCGGGAAGGGTAAGGCAGATGACCAAATTGTCCCGGGCATCTGAGAGAAAACGCCGCTGACTCCATTCAGGATCAAGGCGCGGAAGCGGTTTTTTCTGGCACTCTGCGTTTTTATCCCCAGTGGAGCAAGGATGAACCGGTTTATTATCGCGGATGCGCAAAAGTGCATCGGCTGTCGTACCTGTGAAGTCGCCTGCGTGGTATCCCATCAGCGGGACCAGGACTGTTCTGGCGTTTCCGCCATGCGCTTTGCGCCGCGGATCCGCGTGGTGAAAAATGACGAACTCTCGACGGCGACGCTTTGCCGCCAGTGTGAAGATGCGCCCTGCGCCAACGTCTGCCCCGAGGGCGCTATCCGCCGGGAAAATTCGGTCTGGCGCGTGGATCAGCGCCGCTGCATCGGCTGCAAAAGCTGCATGGTGGCGTGCCCCTATGGCGCGATGACGGTGATGCGGGTGGAGGAGGGCGTACAGGCGCTGAAGTGCGATTTGTGCAGCCATCGGGAAGAAGGCCCGGCCTGCGTGGCGGCATGCCCGACGCAGGCGCTGCGCTGCATGGAACCGATGGAGCTGGAGAGAATAGCCGCTGAACGTCGCCAGCGGATGGCGCTGGCGATGTAGCGATGATGCCTTCTTACGGCGTGTTCCCGGAGGCGGCGCTGGCGCGCCTTGTCCGGGCTGCCTGTCCGCAGAACGCTGGAAGCCTGTAGCCCGGCTGAGCGCAGCGCGAGCCGGGAATATATCTGGATTATTCAGGATTCTGGCGCTCGTTTACGCGTCCTGTTCACCCCATGCGCGTTCAACTTCTTCGGCGAGAATCTTCACGCCTGCTTCAATCTTCTCCGGGTCCGGCACATAGTTCATGCGCATGCACTGATGCGTGTGCGGCCACGGTTTATCCAGGCCCGGGAAGAAATAGTCGCCCGGCACCATCAGAACGCCGCGCTTTTTCAGGCGCTGGTACAGCAGCTCGGTAGAAATCGGCAGATCCTTAAACCATAGCCAGAGAAAAATCGCGCCTTCCGGTTTATGAATCAGGCAGCGATCTTCCGGCAAATAGCGGCGAATAATGGCGATAGTCTCCTGAACGCGCTGGTAGTAGAACGGCTTTATCACCGTTTCCGACAGGCGCAGAAGATCGTTGCGTTTAATCATCTCGCACATCATGGCCGGCCCCATTCCGCCGGGGGCGAGGCTGATAATGCCGTTCATATTGCTGATGGCGGTGATGATTTTTTCGTTAGCGATGATAATCCCGCAGCGGCTACCCGGCAGACCCAGCTTGGAGAGGCTCATGCACAGCACGATATTCGGATTCCACAGCGGCCTGGCGTCGCTGAAAATAATTCCCGGGAACGGAACGCCGTAGGCGTTATCAATCACCAACGGGATGCCGTGCTGGTTGGCCAGCGCATCCAGCTTGATCAGCTCATCGTCGGTGATCACGTTGCCCGTTGGGTTGGTGGGGCGGGAAACGCAGATCATTCCCGTCTCGTCCGTGACCTGCAAATGTTCGAAATCCACGTGGTATTTAAACTGGCCTTCCGGCAGCAGTTCAATGTTCGGGCGGGTGGCGACAAACAGATCTTCTTCGAGGCCGGCATCGGCGTAGCCGATGTACTCGGGCGTCAACGGAAACAGCACTTTACGGGTGGTTCCATCCGCTCGACGGCCTGCGAAGAGGTTAAACAAGTAGAAAAACGCGCTCTGACTGCCGTTTGTCAGTGCAATATTCTGTGGTTCGATCTCCCAACCCAGTTCATCACGCAGCATCTGCGCCAGCAGGGCCAGCAGCTCGCTTTTACCCTGCGGACCGTCATAATTACAAAGCGCATCAAGGGCTTTGCCGCTGTTCAGCATGTCGGCCAGCAGGCTATGGAAGTAATCATTCATTTCCGGAATCTGCGCGGGATTGCCGCCGCCCAGCATGATGGCGCCCGGGGTACGCAGGCCGTCATTGAGGTCTTCCATCAAGCGGGTGATGCCCGAATGACGGGTAAATTTGTCGCCAAAAAGTGAAAATGTCATCGCGATTAGTCTGTCGGTATTCCAGGAAAGTGGGTAACCATAACGCCAGCGCAGACAGGGTGCAAATCGAGGTATCAGTGAGATATTTTGTTTTTATGCTGCTAAATTAAGATATTTTGGATTTTTATTCTGAAGCGGCTCCCCCGAGTGTCAGGGGAGCCTTGGGTCAGAAGGCTACTGCTGGCCTGCCCATACCACCATCACTTTGTCATCGCCGGTCTCGCGAATAAAGCCGTAGCCTTTCGCCATCGATAGGGTGGTTTGTTTACCCATGCCAATCGCCGGATGACGGGCGCGGAACTGGCCCAGTTTCTCCCAGTGGGTCACGCTGCGCGCGGCTTTGCCGCTGACGTCCTGCCAGTTCATATCTGAGCGCGTCCCCTGAAGCGGATCGGAGCCGGTCGGGCCGAACGGTCGCGAAGATTCATCGCCGTAGAAGATCTGCACTGCGCCAGGCGCGAGCAGCAGCAATTCCGCCGCCGTGCTGCCGCCTTCGCGGAACAGGCTGGTATCGTGCGAGGAGAGATAGCTTAACACATTGAAATCCTGAAGCTTCTCTGCCATATGTTGCCAGGTCAGGTCGATATTCGCCAGGCAGCTTGTCGCTTTCGCCGCCTGATCCTGATAATCAAAATTCAGCATTGCGTCAAAACCGTGGCGATAGTAGTCGCTCTGCATCACGCCGTGGCCCCAGGCCTCGCCGGTCATCCAGAACGGCGCGTTATCCAGCGCTTTATCCGGATTGGCTTTTTTCCATTCCGCCAGCGCTTCAGTGGCCTGGGTTTTTAACTGCAGCCAGGCGGCCTGCTCGACGTGCTTGGCGGTATCGACGCGGAAGCCGTCGATGCCGTAGTCGCGCACCCATTGGCTCAGCCAGTGGGTCAGATAATCGCGCGGCGTATAGCCGGGGATCGCTTTGGCCGCGGTATCCGGCTTATGGCGATAGAAGTTTGGCAGGCCGGATGGCGCCGTGGATTCGGTTTTCAGATCCGGCAGGAAGGCCAGCGACATCGTCAGGTCATCAAATCCGGGGTTGTCGTAATCGCCAATATCGGTGCGGATCCACTTTTTACCCCACCATTTTTCCCAACCGGCTTTGTCGCTGAAGTTAATGTAGTCGTTAAAGCTGTGCCAGCTTTGTCCCGCGCGGGGCTTCCAGTCGGTCCAGCGCTCTCCGAGGGTCTTTTTCAGCTCATCGCCCTGGATGTACAGCGAGCCAAACTGAAACTCCTGCATATCGGCCAGGGTCGCGTAGCCGGTATGGTTCATCACCACGTCGAACAGAATGCGGATCCCGCGCTTGTGGGCCTCATCGACGAGGCGGCGCAGATCGTCTTCCGTTCCCATATTGGCATCCAGCTTCGTCCAGTCCTGGGTGTAATAGCCGTGATAGGCGTAGTGCGGGAAATCGCCTTTCGTACCGCCGCCGACCCAGCCGTGGATTTGTTCCAGCGGCGAACTGATCCAGAGCGCGTTAACGCCGAGCTGCTGGATGTAATCCAGTTTGCTGGTCAGGCCCTGCAGGTCGCCGCCGTGGAAGGTGCCAATTTCCTGCATGCCGTCTTTGTGGCGGCCATAGCTATTGTCGTTGGCCGGGTTGCCGTTGACAAAGCGATCGGTCAGCACGAAATAGACGGTGGCGTTATGCCAGTTGAACGGCGCGGCGGCTTCCGTTTCCGCGCGTTCAAGCAGCAGCAGACCATTGCTGTTAAACGCCGGCTGGAGGGTAACTTTACCGCTGCTGACGGTCGCGATATTACCGCTATAGAAATCGCGAACTTTACTGCCTTCGGCGAAGGATTTGCTGACGTCAATGGTAAGCGGCTTGCCATCCCATTTCGGACACTGCTTCATCTGCGGCGCGGCGGCGGCGGTCTGTTTCTCCTCCAGAGAGACCATCATGGTTGGCGTACCTGAACGGGTATCGACTTCCAGGGTATAGCGGCCATCGCGGAATACGCGCCACTGCGGCGCCGGATCGCGGCAAGGTTCCATAGACAGCATCTGGTTGAGCTTGATCGCGCCGGCAGGCTGCCAGCACTGTTGGTCAAAATTAATCCGCAGAGGGCGCGTACCCTTTGCTACCTCGTTTTGACTGATAAATCTGCCGGTGCCTTCTTCGGTAAAGGCGGGGAAATCTGCGGTAGTCCAGGCGGCGAAGGCCATCCCAGGCAACAGCAGCGACGCAAGCGCAGCGAGTTTCATTCCGGAGTCCTGTGTGCGGTTTTTTGTTCAGTTTGCGCGTCTGGCTGTCTAATGAACTCATCCCACCGGCGCTTTTCCAGGGAGGATGAAAAAGGGTGAGTGATCGCGTTCAAAAAACAAGCAAAAAATGCGAGGGCTGTCGCATTTTTGTACTGTTGTCATGGGGCGGAAACCGATTTCAGATGACAGCTTTTCGGAATTGGACTATTTCTGTGGGTGCGTCATCTGGGTATTTTTGATACTATTCGCGATTCAACTATCGATTTTTTGTGAAAAACAAGGCGTTGGAATGATTGCATCCGACCAGGAGACCTAATGATATCGACTCCCATTCGACGATATGGGGCCGCGATACTCATGTTACTTACCTGCATATTTTCAGGTAGTGTGCTGGCAACAACACACACAGCAACAACGAGTCATAAAGCCCCAATAGTTAAGAAGAAAAGCACCGTTAAAGTAAGCAAGGTAAGCAGTAAACAAGAGTATTCTCGCAATAGTGTAAAGAGCAGTTCACTTCCTGATTTGCGAAAATACCCTTCCGGGACACCAAGGAAAAAAGCGTTTCTCCGGACGGTAATGCCTTACATTACGAAACAGAATCAGGTGATTACCGCCGATCGTAACTGGCTTGTTTCCAAGCAGTACGATGCGCGCTGGTCGCCGAGCGAGCGTACGCGGCTGAAAGAGATCGCCTCTCGCTATAAAGTGAAGTGGTCCGGCAATACTCGCCATATTCCATGGAACTCGCTGCTTGAGCGCGTCGACATTATCCCGAATAGCATGGTCGCTACTATGGCTGCGGCGGAAAGCGGCTGGGGAACGTCAAAGCTGGCGCGGGTGAACAACAATTTATTTGGTATGAAGTGTGGCGGTGGAAACTGCCGCGGTGCGATGAAGGGCTACTCCCAGTTTGATTCGGTGGAAGAGTCCGTTCAGGCCTATGTCAGAAATCTGAATACGCATCCGGCCTACTCGTCGTTCCGTAAATCGCGTGCGCAGCTGCGTAAAGCCGATCAGGAAGTGACCGCCAGCACGATGATTCATAAGCTGAAGGGCTATTCGACCAAAGGGTCGAGCTATAACAACTATCTCTTCGCGATGTATCAGGATAACCAGCGGTTGATAGCCGCGCACATGTAATTGCTCTTACATGTCATCATTGATGCCCGGTGCGTAAGCCCGGGCATTTTTCTTTGCGCGCTACATCATGACTTCGCTGTGCCGGTCGCGGTACTCCTTCGGCGTCACGTCGTACTCTTTCTTAAACACCGAATAGAAATACTGCAGCGACGGATAGCCGCACATCTGGGAGATTTCGTTAATCGATAGGGTGGTTGATACCAGCAGACTGCGCGCTTTTTCCAGCTTCTCGCTGTGGATCACCGTATGAATGGTTTCGCCGACTTCCTCTTTGAAGCGCTTTTCCAGATTCGAGCGGGAAATCCCCACGGCGTCCAGCACCTGCTCAACTTTAATCCCTTTACAGGCGTGGTTACGGATATAGTGCATCGCCTGAATGACCGAAGGATCGGTGAGCGAACGGTAGTCGGTGGAGCGGCGTTCTATCACGCGCATCGGCGGGATAAGCTGACGCTGAAGCGGCAGCTCTTCATTCTCCAGCAGGCGATGCAGCAGCTTTGCCGCCTGGTAGCCCATCTGACGGGTGCCCTGCGCAACGGAGGAGAGCGCCACGCGCGACAGGTAGCGGGTAAGCTCTTCGTTATCTATGCCGATAACGCACAGCTTTTCCGGGACGGGGATATGCAGCCGCTCGCAGGCCTGTAATACGTGGCGCGCGCGGGCATCGGTAACGGCGATGATGCCGGTTTGCGGCGGCAGGGTTTGCAGCCAGTCGGCGAGGCGGTTTTGCGCATGCTGCCAGTTTTCCGGCGCCGTCTCGAGACCCTGATAGACCACGCCGCGATATTTCTCTCTGGCGACCAGCTGGCAAAACGCGTGTTCGCGCTCGGCGGCCCAGCCTTTACAGCTGGAAGCGGGCAGGCCGTAAAAGGCGAAGCGGTTAATGCCTTTTTCCTTCAGATGCAGGAAGGCGCTCTCAACCAGCGCGGCGTTGTCGGTGGCGATATAGTGAACCGGCGGATAGCACTCCGGGCGGTGGAAGGAGCCGCCGACGCCGACAATCGGAACATTCACGTCGATCAGCAGGTTTTCAATTTCCGGGTCGTCGTAATCGGCAATAACGCCGTCGCCTAACCACTCTTTGATGTTTTCAATTCGTGCCCGAAAATCTTCCTCAATGAAGATATCCCATTCCAGTTGCGATGCTTGTAAATATTCGCCGACGCCCTCAACGACCTGGCGATCGTAGGCTTTGTTGGCATTGAATAACAGCGTAATACGGTGACGCTTTTCAAACATAGTGTTGTTCCTGGTCTCTCTTGCAGGCCATACAATACCGGCCAATGCCCGGATTTTTTCAAGCTACTTGTGCCTAAGTTTGGCGGTAGCGCAAATAATTCGGGCATTTTTTTTCACAGCCCTCAGCTTCGGCGTTTCGTGGCGGAATCCATCCATACCGCGAGCAATAAAATGACCCCTTTAACGATGTACTGCCAGAAGGTGGCGACGTCCATCATGCTCATGCCGTTGTCCAGCGCGGACATGATAAAAGCGCCCATGACCGCGCCCGCGACGCTGCCGACGCCGCCGGCGAGGCTGGTACCGCCGATCACGCAGGCGGCGATGGCGTCCAGTTCGGCGATGTTGCCGGCGGAAGGGGAACCGGCGCCAAGACGCGAGCTGAGAATCAACCCGGCAATCGCCACCATCAGGCCATTAATGGCGAACACCGCCAGCTTGGTGCGTTCCACGCTGATGCCGGATAGACGCGCGGCCTCCAGGTTGCCGCCGATGGCGTAGATGCGGCGCCCAAACGCGGTACGGGTGGCCATAAACATGCCCGCCAGCAGCAGCGCGGCGAGAATCAGTACCGGCGTCGGGACGCCGCGATAGTCGTTTAACAGCCAGATGGCGCCCAGTACAATAACGGCGGTAATCGTCTGGCGGCCAACGGCTGAAGCGGAGGCGGGCGTGGAGAGGCCGAGAGCCTGACGTCGCATACGGCCGCGCCACTGCCAGATGATAAAGGCCGCCATGCCCGCCACGCCGATACCAAAGCCAACGCCATCAGGCAGATAGCTCTGGCCGATTTGCGACATTGCCGGGCTGGTGGGAGAGACGGTGGTCCCGTTGGTAATGCCTATCAAAATACCGCGAAATGCCAGCATGCCGGCGAGCGTCACGATAAACGAGGGGACTTTACGATAGGCAACCCACCAACCGTTCCAGGCCCCCAGCAGCAGGCCAAGCGCCAGGGTGACCACAATGGTCAGCGGTAGCGGCCAGCCCAGCCAGACGTCAAATATTGCCGCTGCGCCGCCGAGCAGCCCCATCATTGAGCCGACGGAGAGATCGATCTCGGCGGAAATAATCACAAACACCATGCCGACCGCGAGAATGCCGGTAATGGCGGTCTGGCGCAGCAGGTTGGAGATATTACGCGCGCTCAGATAAGCGCCTTCGGTGGTCCAGGTGAAAAACAACATAATGGCCACGATAGCGGCGATCATCACGAATACCTGGAGGTTCATCCCCTTCAGCCCCGATAGCGCGCCAGCGGCAGGTGGGGTGAGTTTCATTTCAGACGATGTGTTCTTCGACATGGCGTTCGCTCCTCAGTGCGGCTTCCATCACCTGTTCCTGGGTCAGACCCCGGTTGATCAGATTAGCCTTCAATTTACCTTCATGCATCACCAGCACCCGGTCGCTTAGCCCCAGCACTTCGGGTAGTTCGGATGAAATGACAATGACGGCGATCCCCTGCTGCACCAGCTGATTAATCAGCTTGTAGATTTCGTACTTGGCGCCGATGTCGATGCCGCGGGTGGGCTCATCGAGTATCAGAATGCGCGGGTTCAGCAGCAGGCAGCGGGCGAGGATCGCCTTTTGCTGATTGCCGCCGCTCAGGCGACCGATCGCCAGCTCCGGCGATGAGGTTTTGATCTTCAAACGCTGGATGGATTGCTGAATACAGTGCTGCTCTCCGGCATCGTCAAGGCTGCTCAGCGGACCGGTAAACTGGTTTAACGCGGCGAGGGTGATGTTTTTACCCACCGCCATGACCGGCACAATACCGTCTTTCTTTCTGTCTTCCGGTACCATGGCGATGCCCTGCGCAATAGCCTGCTGGCAGCTGTGAATCGTCACCTGCTGGCCATCAATAAAGATTTTTCCCTGCCAGCGGCCCGGCCAGACGCCGAACAGGCACTGGACCGCTTCGGTACGGCCCGCGCCGACCAGCCCGGCGATCCCTAGTATTTCACCGCGCCGCAGCGAAAAGGAGACGTCATTGACCCGCTTAATATGGCGATTCACCGGGTGCCAGGCCGTCAGGTTTTCCACCCGCAGGATTTCCTCGCCGCAGCTGTGGGCTTCGCTCGGATAGAGGGCGGTAAGCTCGCGGCCGACCATCATGGTGATAATGTCATCTTCGTTCATGCCGTCAGCGTTACGGGTACCGATATGCTGCCCATCGCGGATCACGCAGATGGTGTCGGAGATGGCTTTGACTTCATTGAGCTTGTGGGAAATGTAAATACAGGCAATACCGTGATTTTGCAGATCGCGAATAATATTCAGCAGAATTGCCGTCTCCTGCTCCGTTAACGAGGCGGTGGGTTCGTCGAGAATTAACAACCGTACCTGTTTATTCAGCGCTTTTGCTATTTCGACCAGCTGCTGCTGGCCAAGGCCCAAATCGCCGACGCGGGTATCGGGTGATATGGCTAAATTGACCTGGGCCAGCAGCTTTTC
Source organism: Klebsiella sp. ME-303 (assembly GCF_007910085.1). Classification (NCBI taxonomy): domain Bacteria; kingdom Pseudomonadati; phylum Pseudomonadota; class Gammaproteobacteria; order Enterobacterales; family Enterobacteriaceae; genus Klebsiella; species Klebsiella sp. ME-303. The sequence continues at coordinate 115,440 of NZ_VOJB01000086.1, forward strand.
GCAGCGTAAGGTCATGGTTTCGTAATCCAGCAGACCGTGGCGGGAGATCTCCGCGCCGAGAAAAATATTCTCCAGAACGGTCAGATGTTTTACCAGCGCCAGCTCCTGATGAATGATGGCAATCCCTTTGCGCTCGGTATCGCGTATATGGCCCGGCCGCAACGTTTCCCCGGAAAAAATAATCTCTCCCTCATAGCTACCGTGCGGATATATTCCGCAAAGGACCTTCATGAGCGTGGATTTACCGGAGCCGTTTTCGCCGCACAGCGAGACCACTTCTCCGGCGTTAAGCCGCAGACTGACATTATCAATCGCCTTCACCGTACCGAAGGTTTTAGTAATGTTTTTCATTTCGAGTAACCAGGACATAGAGACTCCACATAAGCGATATCCGGCTGGATGGGGCAACGCCCCCGGGAGAGGGCGTCAGAGATTACAGCTCGCTTTTTTTGTGGAAACCGTCTTTGATTACCGTCTGGTCAATGTTGTCTTTATTGACCTCAATGGGCGTCAGCAGCCGGGAAGGCACATCTTTGAGGCCGTTGTTGAGCGTGGCGTCGGCCTTCGGCTGCTTATCGTTGCCCAGTTCGACGGCGATCTCTGCTGCGGTGGTGGCAAGGTCAGCGATCGGTTTGTAAACGGTCATCGTCTGAGTGCCAGCGATAATGCGCTTCACGCCGGCGAGGTCGGCATCCTGCCCGGAAATCGCCACTTTGCCTGCGAGCCCCTGGGCGCTTAACGCCTGAATGGCGCCGCCGGCGGTGGCATCGTTAGAGGCGACGACCGCATCAATTTTGTTATTGTTGGCGGTCAGGGCGTTTTCCATAATCTTCAACGCATTTTCTGGTAGCCATCCGTCGACCCACTGATCGCCGACGACTTTAATTTTTCCTTCATCAATATAGGGCTTAAGAACTTTCATTTGGCCGGCGCGGAAAAGCTTGGCGTTATTGTCTACCGGCGAGCCGCCCATTAAGAAATAGTTGCCCTGAGGCACTTTATTGACCAGGCTTTGCGCCTGCATTTCGCCAACTTTCTCATTATTAAAAGAAATATAGAAATCAATATCGGCGTTATTGATGAGACGATCGTAGGCGAGAACTTTAATTCCCTCCTGTTTAGCCTCTTTTATCACATTACTCAGCACCTGACCGTTATAGGGAATAATAACCAGAACGTCGACGCCGCGATTAATCATATTTTCGATTTGCGACATTTGCGTTTCTTCGTTGCCATTGGCTGACTGGACGAATACTTTTGCACCTAATGATTCAGCTTTATTGACAAAAATATCGCGATCTTTTTGCCAGCGCTCAAGGCGCAGGTCGTCAATCGCCATGCCAATTTTGACTTCTTTCGCAATGCCCGACAGGCTGGTGAGGAGGAGTGAAGCACAGAGCGTTAGGCAAAGGTTCTTTATCTTCATAATAATAACACCTTTTTTGTAAAGTGCAGGATAAGACGAACGATAAAAATAAATGGCCTGATACGTAGCAGATTTTTAACGCGGAAAGGAGCGCTGGCAATTATCTATGCTTATTTTGCCGTTATGAAATTTTGTTTATTTGTTAATTTATGACCGCGATCGTACTTTAATAATTAGTTCTCATCGTATTTCATTGATCTCTCGTGGCGTAAGCAGCGAAGTGAGGGCGTTGTTCTATTGTTTTTGCGACCTGGCGCACGTTTGTGGATTCTCTCAATCACAGTGTGAAATAACGTAATTGAGGAAACTAAAAAGAGAATTCTATATTGGCTTATGACTTATTACTCGCCGCATCCCTGAATATGGAGTTCATTATGCAGACCTATTTTGATCAGCTCGATCGCGTTCGTTATGAAGGCCCGAAATCCGCTAACCCACTGGCTTTCCGTCATTACAATCCGGATGAGCTGGTCCTGGGCAAACGGATGGAAGAGCACCTGCGCTTTGCGGCCTGCTACTGGCACACCTTCTGCTGGAACGGCGCTGATATGTTCGGCGTGGGCTCCTTTAACCGCCCGTGGCAGCAGCCGGGCGAAGCGCTGGAAATGGCGAAACGCAAAGCCGATGTCGCGTTTGAGTTTTTCCAAAAACTAAACGTACCGTATTACTGCTTCCACGACGTTGACGTTTCTCCGGAAGGGGCGTCGTTGAAAGAGTATGCCAACAACTTCGCGCAGATGGTGGATGTGCTGGCGGAAAAACAGCAGCAGAGCGGCGTCAAGCTGCTGTGGGGTACGGCAAACTGCTTTACGAACCCGCGTTACGGTGCCGGTGCGGCAACCAACCCGGATCCGGAAGTGTTCAGCTGGGCGGCCACTCAGGTGGTGACCGCGATGGATGCGACCCACAAACTGGGCGGGGAAAACTACGTCCTGTGGGGCGGCCGCGAAGGCTATGAAACTCTGCTCAATACCGACCTGCGCCAGGAGCGCGAGCAGATTGGCCGCTTTATGCAGCTGGTCGTGGAGCATAAACATAAAATCGGTTTCCAGGGCACGCTGCTGATTGAACCTAAACCGCAGGAGCCAACCAAGCATCAGTACGATTACGACGCGTCTACCGTCTATGGCTTCCTGAAACAGTTCGGCCTGGAAAAAGAGATCAAACTGAACATCGAAGCGAACCACGCGACGCTGGCCGGCCACACTTTCCACCACGAAATTGCGACCGCCATTGCTCTGGGTCTGTTTGGTTCCGTTGATGCTAACCGCGGCGACCCGCAGCTGGGCTGGGATACCGACCAGTTCCCGAACAGCGTTGAAGAGAATGCGCTGGTGATGTACGAAATCCTGAAAGCGGGCGGCTTCACCACCGGCGGCCTGAACTTTGATGCTAAAGTGCGTCGTCAGAGCACCGACAAATACGACCTGTTCTACGGCCACATTGGCGCGATGGACACCATGGCGCTGGCGTTAAAAGTCGCTGCTCGTATGATTGAAGACGGCGAGCTGGATAAACGCGTCGCCAGGCGCTATGCCGGCTGGAACGGCGAGCTGGGTCAGCAGATCCTGAAAGGCCAGATGAACCTGGCGGACATTGCCCAGTATGCCACTCAGCATAACCTGGCGCCGGAGCACCAGAGCGGCCATCAGGAACTGCTGGAAAACGTGGTTAACCGTTACCTCTTTGATCGCTAATGAGGGCGATGATGCCCGGCGAGCCCGGGCATTGGCGATAACCGATGCTTTATTCGCGCCACGCTTAGCCGTGGCGCGTCAGTAAGGAGAGGCTGTATGTATATCGGGATTGATCTGGGCACCTCGGGCGTCAAGGCTATTCTGCTCAACGAGCAAGGCGAGGTCGTGGCTTCGCATACCGAAAAGCTCAACGTGTCGCGTCCGCACCCTTTATGGTCTGAACAAGATCCTGAGCACTGGTGGCTGGCGACGGACCGCGCGATGAAAGCGCTGGGCGCGCAGCACTCGCTGCGCGAAGTCAAAGCGTTAGGTATTGCGGGCCAGATGCACGGCGCGACGCTGCTGGATAAGCAACAGCGCGTCCTGCGCCCGGCGATTTTATGGAATGATGGCCGCTGCGGTGAAGAGTGCGCGCTGCTGGAAGAGAACGTCAGCCGTTCGCGGCAGATAACCGGCAACCTGATGATGCCGGGATTTACCGCGCCGAAGCTGCTGTGGGTACAACGTCACGAGCCTGAGATCTTCAAACAGGTCGATAAAGTCCTGCTGCCAAAAGATTATTTACGTTTGCGCATGACCGGTGAGTTTGCCAGCGATATGTCCGATGCCGCCGGAACGATGTGGATGGACGTGGCGCGCCGCGACTGGAGCGATGAGATGCTCGCCGCCTGCGGTCTGAGCCGCGATAACATGCCGGCGCTGTTCGAAGGATGTGAAGTGACGGGTTCGCTGCGCCCGGCCGTCGCGCAGTCGTGGAATATGCCGGAAGCGCTGGTGGTGGCCGGCGGCGGCGACAACGCGGCGGGGGCGGTGGGTGTTGGCATGGCGGATGCGGGCCAGGCGATGCTGTCGCTGGGGACCTCCGGCGTCTACTTTGCCGTCAGCGACGGCTTTCTTAGCAAGCCGGAAAGCGCCGTACACAGTTTCTGCCACGCGCTACCCGGGCGCTGGCATCTGATGTCGGTCATGCTGAGCGCGGCTTCCTGCCTCGATTGGGCGGCGACATTAACCGGCCTCGGCACGGTTCCGGCGCTGATTGCGGCGGCGGAAGCGGCGAACGACGATGCCGATCCGGTCTGGTTCCTGCCCTATCTCTCCGGTGAACGTACGCCGCACAATAATCCGCAGGCCAAAGGCGTCTTTTTCGGCCTGACTCATCAACATGGTCCGGCGGAACTGGCGCGGGCGGTGCTGGAGGGCGTCGGTTATGCGCTGGCGGACGGTATGGATGTGGTTCACGCCTGCGGCGTGAAGCCCGAGAGCGTCACGCTTATCGGCGGCGGCGCGCGCAGCGCCTACTGGCGGCAAATGCTGGCGGATATTAGCGGCCAGCAGCTGGATTTCCGCACCGGCGGTGACGTCGGCCCGGCGCTTGGCGCGGCGCGGCTGGCCCAGCTGGCGTTGCATCAAAATATCGCGTTTTCCGATCTACTTCCTCAGCTCCCGCTGGAACAGGCTCATCGTCCTGATGCCGAGCGCTTTGCTCGTTACGCCCCTCGCCGGGAAACCTTCCGCCAGATTTATCAGCAGCTTTTACCGCTGATGTCCTGATTCTTTCGCCCCTGTCGATGGGGCGAATTCATCTCATGAATAATTTTAAATTCATGTAGTTATCGAGTGTATTTATATATTCTGAATTTATCGTTTCAGGGACGAAAAGTACGGATAAACGCGTTCTGCCAGTCCACAATGGGGCCTGTCTTATGCCAGGGAGGCACCATGAAAAACAATCTTATTGCAAGGCTGTTGATGTCTATTGGCGCACTGGTTTATCTGGTGGGAATCTGGCGAACCTGCCCATTATTTAGCGGTAAAGGCTATTTTCTGGGCGTTCTGGTCATGGGGATGTTTGCTGTGCTCACGCATCAGCGAACGGCGCAAGAAGCACAGCGAGACGGCGATTTTATCTCTCTGTGCCGGCTGGTGGTGCTGCTGTCGGTGGGATTGCTGCTGGTCGGCGCCTGGTTTGTCCCGGCTCCGTGGCGTGAAAAAAGTATTTACGTGATGGCGTGGTTTGTCTGTATGTACGGCGCGTCGGCAACGCCTTATCCCGCTAAAGTCACGGATAAAGCTCGCAATAACTCAGTGGAATAAGCTGTCAGCGGACAGCGAAGAGAGGTCGGCGCAGTCACGGAAGAGCCCGCTGAGTAAACGACGGCGCCGGCGTTGAACCGCAGGCGCCGTTTTTCAGCTCACCAGTCGGCGGCTGTCAATTCGCTGTACCAACATTGATAGCGCCAGGCTACCCAGCAGCGCAGCGCTGAATATCCAGGCAATATCCAACATTGGCCAGCGGGTCAGCTCCAGTCCGCTGGCGCGCAGCGCGTGAATAATCAGCGCATGAAATCCGTAAATGCCTAACGAATGGCGCGCAATAAGCGCAATAAACGGCAGCTGACGCGTATTGAGCGTATTTTTTACCAGCGTCAGCAGGGCGAGCGCGCAGACAAAAACCGCGGGGCCGCAATATAAATACCAGGTATCACCAAAATCGCCGCGCCAGCGCAGTTCGTGCAGCGTGCCGCGTGATATTACCCATACTCCCGTGATGAATAGCCCAGCGCAGAGCGCAGTCAGCCATTTTTTATCGGTATCCAGCGTGCCGATTGCCCGCCCTAATACGCCGTACATCACGTAGTAGAACGTATCGCCGTTGATATAGAGATTGAGCGGCAGCCATTCAACGCCTGCGGCTTTCACCGGGACCATATTGGGGTTTGCCAGAATACCCAGCACCAGCATCAGCGCCAGCAGCATCCTGCCGCTCACCTGTTTAACCTGCACCAGCGGAGAAAGCAGGTAAATGACTACGATAGCGAAGAAGAACCACAGATGGTAGAACACCGGTTTCTGCAGCAAATTTTTCAGCGACAGTTCAACGTTGATGTGGGTAAACAAGGTGATATAGAGCAGCGACAGCGCGCTATAAAAGAGAATGCACAGCGCGATACGCAGAAAATGGCGGGGCTGGGCGCTGCGCTCGCCGAAAAACAGATAGCCTGAAATCATGAAAAACAGGGGGACGCTGACGCGAGATGCAGAGTTGAGGATATTGGCGAGATCCCACTCCAGCAGGCTGATGGTGTGCGGATGCGTGATATACCAGGTGGTACTATGAATCATGACCACCATCATGCAGGCAATGCCGCGCAAATGAGTAATCCAGTGAATTTTTTCCTGCATCAGTGCCTCTGTTTCTCCTTCTCAGAAAGGGTCTGACCGCCCTTATCCGCTGGTATCGCAGTGGAATAATCCGAGTTTTTCGGCATAGACTTGTCGAGGTGTGGCCCAATTCGCACAATGTGCCGATTATTTAACGTAACCTGCACGATAACAATTTACTAACAAGGCGGTCGAGAAAAAATGGTGATGAAATATGTGTTTTCTGGACTACTGCTGTGCCTGCTGGCGGGCTGTAGCGCGACGCCGTCTCCGCCAGTGCAGAAGGCGCAGAAAGCACGGATAACGCCGCAGGCTACCCTCAATATGGCGCAGCTTTGCAAGGATAATGCCGCCGTTCGTTATAGTACAGGCGTGCGCCAGGTTGACATCAGCCATTTCGAGCAGTTTCAGGGGAGCTACGAGCTTTCGGGCAAGACTGCGCGGAATGAACGTTTTATCTGTTCTTTTGACCCGGACGGACAGTTTTTGCATCTTTCCATGCGCTAAACGCGCCCACGGTGGCGCTTATTTCCGCAATTTTCCCTAAACAATCCCGTTTCATACTGTATATCTCGCAGCCAGCGGGTATACTGGCTCCTTCCTTTAAATCCACACGTATCCAGCACGAAATCATATGCAAAAGTTTGATACCAGGACCTTCCAGGGCCTGATCCTGACCTTACAGGATTACTGGGCTCGCCAGGGCTGCACCATTGTTCAACCACTGGACATGGAAGTCGGCGCAGGCACCTCTCACCCGATGACCTGCTTACGCGCATTGGGTCCCGAGCCGATGGCGACCGCCTACGTGCAGCCTTCCCGCCGTCCGACCGATGGTCGCTACGGTGAAAACCCGAACCGTTTACAGCACTACTATCAGTTCCAGGTGGTGATAAAACCCTCTCCGGATAATATCCAGGAGCTGTACCTTGGGTCTCTGAAAGAGCTGGGTATGGATCCGACCATCCACGACATTCGCTTCGTCGAAGACAACTGGGAAAACCCGACGCTGGGCGCCTGGGGTCTGGGTTGGGAAGTGTGGCTGAACGGTATGGAAGTCACGCAGTTCACCTACTTCCAGCAGGTTGGCGGTCTGGAGTGTAAGCCGGTCACCGGCGAGATCACCTACGGTCTGGAACGTCTGGCGATGTATATCCAGGGTGTCGACAGCGTTTACGATCTGGTCTGGAGCGATGGCCCGCTGGGTAAAACGACCTACGGCGACGTGTTCCATCAGAACGAAGTGGAGCAATCCACCTATAACTTCGAATATGCCGATGTGGACTTCCTGTTCTCCTGCTTCGAGCAGTATGAGAAAGAAGCCCAGCAGCTGCTGGCGCTGGAAAACCCGCTGCCGCTGCCTGCCTACGAGCGCATTCTGAAAGCCGCCCATAGCTTTAACCTGCTGGACGCGCGTAAAGCCATCTCCGTCACCGAGCGTCAGCGCTATATCCTGCGCATTCGCACCCTGACCAAAGCAGTGGCTGAAGCTTACTATGCTTCCCGTGAAGCCCTGGGCTTCCCGATGTGCAACAAGAATAAATAAGAGGCGGCCATGTCTGAGAAAACTTTCCTGGTGGAAATCGGCACTGAAGAGCTGCCACCAAAAGCACTGCGCAGCCTGGCTGAATCCTTTGCTGCGAACGTGACCGCAGAGCTGGATAACGCTGGCCTCGCGCACGGTAAAGTTGAATGGTTTGCCGCACCGCGCCGTCTGGCGCTGAAGGTGGCGAATCTGGCGGCTGCGCAGGCAGACCGTGAAGTTGAAAAACGCGGCCCGGCGATTGCCCAGGCGTTTGACGCCAGCGGCCACCCGAGCAAAGCGGCCGAAGGCTGGGCGCGCGGCTGCGGTATCACCGTCGATCAGGCTGAACGTCTGACGACCGATAAAGGCGAATGGCTGCTGTATCGTGCCCACGTGAAAGGCGAGAGCACCGAAGCGCTGCTGCCGAACATGATCGCGACCTCGCTGGCGAAGCTGCCGATCCCGAAACTGATGCGCTGGGGCGCGTCCGACGTCCACTTCGTGCGTCCGGTTCATACCGTGACCCTGCTGCTGGGCGACAAAGTAATCCCGGCCACCATTCTGGGCGTGCAGTCCGATCGCGTTATTCGCGGCCACCGCTTTATGGGTGAGGCGGAGTTCACTATCGATAATGCCGATCAGTATCCGCAGATCCTGCTGGAGCGCGGTAAAGTCATCGCCGATTACGAACAGCGTAAAGCCACAATCAAAGCGGATGCGGAAGAAGCGGCGCGTAAAATTGGCGGCAACGCCGATCTGAGCGAAAGCCTGCTGGAAGAGGTGACTTCACTGGTTGAATGGCCGGTGGTCCTCACCGCGAAGTTCGAAGAAAAATTCCTTGCGGTGCCTGCCGAAGCGCTGGTTTACACCATGAAAGGGGACCAGAAGTACTTCCCGGTTTACGACAACGCGGGCAAGCTGCTGCCGAATTTTATCTTCGTCGCTAACATCGAATCGAAAGATCCGACCCAGATTATTTCCGGTAACGAAAAAGTGGTGCGTCCGCGTCTGGCGGACGCTGAGTTCTTCTTCAATACCGACCGTAAAAAACGTCTGGAAGATAACCTTCCGCGTCTGCAAACCGTGCTGTTCCAGCAGCAGCTGGGTACGCTGCGCGATAAGACCGATCGTATTCAGGCGCTGGCCGGCTGGATCGCTGAGCAGATTGGCGCGGACGTCAATCATGCTACCCGCGCGGGCCTGCTCTCCAAGTGCGATCTGATGACCAACATGGTCTTCGAGTTCACCGACACGCAGGGCGTGATGGGGATGCACTACGCGCGCCATGATGGCGAAGCGGAAGACGTTGCCGTTGCCCTGAACGAGCAGTATCAGCCGCGTTTTGCCGGCGATGACCTGCCGTCTAACCCGGTGGCCTGCGCCGTGGCGATTGCCGATAAGATGGACACCCTGGCGGGTATCTTCGGTATCGGTCAGCATCCGAAAGGCGATAAAGACCCGTTTGCGCTGCGTCGTGCCGCGCTGGGCGTGCTGCGTATCATCGTTGAGAAGAACCTGAATCTGGATCTGCAAACGCTGACTGAAGAAGCGGTGCGTCTGTACGGCGACAAGCTGACGAATGGCAACGTGGTCGACGATGTTATCGACTTCATGCTGGGACGCTTCCGCGCCTGGTATCAGGATGAAGGCTATACCGTCGACACGATTCAGGCGGTACTGGCGCGTCGTCCAACCCGTCCGGCAGACTTCGATGCGCGTATGAAGGCGGTTTCCCACTTCCGTACCCTCGAAGAGTCCTCCGCCCTGGCGGCGGCGAACAAGCGTGTATCCAACATTCTGGCGAAATCAGACGTGACGCTGAACGATATCGTTCACGCCTCCGTACTGAAAGAAGCGGCTGAAATCAAGCTGGCAGGCAATTTAGTCGTGCTGCGCGATAAGCTGCAGCCGTACTTCGCCGAAGGGCGTTACCAGGATGCGCTGATTGAGCTGGCGTCCCTGCGCGAGCCGGTGGATGAGTTCTTCGAGAACGTGATGGTGAACGCAGAAGACCAGGATGTGCGCGTAAACCGACTGACGCTGCTGTCCAAGCTGCGCGATCTGTTCCTGCAGGTAGCGGATATTTCCCTGCTGCAGTAAGTGAATGGGTAATAATAAAAAACCTGCCTGCGGGCAGGTTTTTTTATACTAAAAATATAAGTAAGTGAACCATTAATAATTCGCTGATTGATATTTTCGTTATTTTCATTGATTGCCGGGAATTATTTTAGGAATATGCCAACGTAGTCTGGTCAGATATTTACGGTAGAATGCTGACGGGTGCTTGAGACTGTTTGTCTCAGGCGTTCAGCGGGAGACAAACAGAGAAAAGCCCCACCTGATGATAAATCAAAGTGAGGCTCCCCTATGCATGAACACCATAAGAGTAGCCTCTTACCTGTTGAAAATCAACACGGGAGGCGAGGAATGCCGCAAAAGTATCTGTTGTTTAGCTTAATAGTGATTTGCTTCACTATTTTATTATTTACCTGGATGGTGCGTGATTCGCTGTGTGAATTACAGCTCAGGCAGGGGAATATTGAGCTGGTGGCGTTCTTAGCCTGTGGGATTAAAACGTAAGAGACGGTGGCGGAGAGCGATCTCCGCCATTCTTACGGCGTTAAGCATTCTTATAGCACCCTGTTTTTTTCATGAAATCATTTATTTCGCCTCCTGAAACCAGGAGGCTTTTTTTCCGGATTCACGGCCTGTCGAAAAAACAGGCTTGAAATGTATACCGGGGTATGGCTATCCTATGGCCCGACGAATCCCTCGTCTCACCGGAGAGCACGCGCCAAATGAACAAACACGACTGATGAATTTCACGCCTTGCTTCGCGCTATTTGCGAGCAGGGGAGGTATTGATTTCATTCAGGAGTGCTTATGGCTCATTGTGCCCGGTCCCCCTCTTTTCTTTTGCATCAGGTCACCTGTCAGTTAGCGACGGGAGATACGCTTTTTGGTCCGCTGAATTTATCGCTGGAAGGCACCCTCTGCGGGCTTGTCGGGCGCAATGGCGTCGGTAAAACCCGATTATTGCGTTTGCTGGCGGGCCTGGACTCGCCGTCGAGCGGCCATATCGAACGTGTGGCTTCGGTGAGCTACGTTGCTCAGCAGCATGTCATGTTTCCTGATACGACGCTGGCGGAATGGCTTGGTGTCGAATTCGTTTTTTCTGCTCTGGCTCGTCTTGAACGGGGCGAAGGGCGAGCCGACGATCTTGAACGACTTGATGGCTTTTGGGATCTCCCGGAGCGCCTGAATGCAGGATTCCAGGCCGCTGGCTTAGGAGAATTTTCCCCCGGACGGCTCGCCTCTTCGCTGAGCGGCGGGGAAAGAGTGAAGGCGCAGCTGTGCGGAGCGTTCCTGTCCGACGCGGATTTCCTCCTGCTTGACGAACCCACCAACCATCTCGACCGACAAGGCCGCGCGTGGCTATATCAGCAGCTTGAGCAATGGCGCGGAGGGGCGTTGATCGCCAGCCACGATCGGGAGCTACTGACCCAAATGCCGCGCATCCTCGAGCTGGCATCTGCGGCTTTGCGCAGCTACGGCGGAAATTATGCGGATTATCAGCAGCAGCGTGAGCTGGAGCAGCAGGCGGCTCGCGCCGCGCTGGAGCATGCGGTTACTGAACGGCGACGAACCCGGGCGCGGATGCAAAAAGAGCACGATGCCTGCCGGCGCCGCTCGGCGCAGACGTTGCGCACTATCGACACGCTCAATATCGCTTCATTTGAGCGTGTTGCCTGGAAAGGGGCGGCAAAAGAGCGTCCCGGCACCCTTAAGCGCCAGCATCGTGAACAAAGCAGCATCCTCAACGATGCGATAGAGCAGGCGCGTGAGCGGGTAGAGGAAGACAACCCGGTGATGTTTACTCTGCCCGGTAGCCAGGTCGCTGCGGGAAAGCAGGTGCTGGAGCTGGACGCGCTGCGGCTGACCCATTCACCGATGGCAGCGCTGGACTGGCGTATAGATGGGCCGATGCGCGTGGCGCTGCGTGGCCCCAACGGCTGCGGTAAAACAACGTTGCTTAAAACGCTGCTGGGCCTGCAGCCGCCGCTCTCAGGAAGCTGCCGCTTATCGGTCAACGCGGCGTATCTGGATCAGCATCTGAGCCAGCTGGACCTGTCATTGTCCATCATGGCGCACCTGAATCTCGGTGATACGCCCTTAGAAGAAGGTGTGCTGCGCAGCCAGCTGGCGCAGCTACAGCTGGGGGCGGACAAAGTCCATCTACCGCTATCGGTTCTGAGCGGAGGCGAAAGATTAAAAGCGGCGCTGGCCTGCGTGCTCTGGCGACGGGAGGCTACGCAGCTGCTGCTGTTGGATGAGCCCACTAACCATCTTGACCTGGCGTCCACTCTGGCGATTGAAAAAGCGCTGGCACAGTTTCCCGGCGCGATGCTGGTGGTGTCGCATGATGAAGCCTTTTTACGGGCGCTGAAGCTGACCCATTGCCTGGCATGGCGGGAAGAGGGCTGGAGCGTTGAGAGGCTATAAATGCAAAAAACCGCCATCGATGGATGGCGGTGACTTAAGGCGCAAATAAAAAATCCCCGCCGTTTGGCAGGGACTTAATAATTTTGAGCTTTTTAAGCTTACAGGCTGGTTACGTTGCCAGCTGCCGGGCCTTTAGCGCCGCTTTCGATGGTGAAGGAAACTTTCTGACCTTCGTCCAGAGATTTGTAGCCTTCGTTCTGGATAGCAGAGAAGTGTACGAACACGTCTTTAGAACCATCGTCAGGAGTGATGAAGCCAAAGCCTTTGTCAGCGTTGAACCATTTTACGATACCAGTCATTTTACCGGACATAGTGAATTACCTTTAAAAAAATAAATGAGCCTTGCGGCGTTACGGTCTGGACTACAGATTTAAAGCGATAAAGGGAAAGTTCACTACCGGGGTATCAACGGATAACCTTTGAAGGACTGCTCTATTCGAATGCTCTGTGGTCTTTACTTCAAACCTGCGAGCATTAACGCATGTTCACGTTGTGATAGCAAACTTTTTTTTCGTTGGCATGAAAACGGTCCTTTGGCAGGACCGCTAGCCGAAACCCATAAACGCTAAAATTATGAATCAATAAGCTGTCTTGAAAGCTGCGGATTCGCCTGGATCAGGCGCATCAGCTTAAGCTCTGTGGGAGAAGGCCTTACGCGTCTCGATTCCCACTCTTGTACCATTGCTACGCTGACGCCCATGGCGTTGGCAAAATCATCTATTTTCAGCCCGGTACCTTTGCGTAGCTGGTCAAATTCAATGCATGCGGCGGGCTTACGCGTCAGCGAGGCCGCCTGAGCCTGATCTTTAAAAATAATTTGTTCAAGGTTGCTCAGCAGTTCAAATGCAGGATCTTTATATTCCATTGAGAACTCCTCTCTTTCATACGGCGGAGGGTGAATTATGTAGAGCCTCTTAAGAATAGTCGGAAAAAAAGGCCAGGAATGCTTACCCTGATAATTATTTATCACCCGAGGTTCTTTCGCGCCGCGTCGGACGATATAACATGCTGAAAAGTAATAGAGAGAGCCGATAAGCAAATTATTGTAAACAGATAAGAAGAAAAGCGGAAAAGGCCAGCGCGCGCCCGCTGGCCGGTATATTACGCCTTTTGGAGCTTCTCCACTTCACCCTGGGCCGCCGGAGGTTGCCGTTGGCCAAGCTTATATTTGACCAGCAGCGCGGTGGCCGACAGGAAGGCCGGGATTGCCAGCAAGGAGAAAATCGTTTCGAAAGAGAGCTGGGCCTGCATCAGGAACGCGCCGCTAAAGGCGCCGAGAATGCCGCCAAAGCGACCAATCCCTAACATCCAGGCCACGCCGGTCGCGCGTCCCTGGGTGGGATAGAAACCGGCGGCCAGCGCAGGCATTGATGATTGCGCGCCGTTCATAATGCTGCCGGCGATAAATACCATTATCCCCATCAGCAGCAGGTTATGGGTCGAGAAACCAACCAGACAAACGAACATGCCGGTCAGCAGCCAGCCCACGGCCACCACTTTGTTTGGGTTGAACTTATCCATCAGCGCGCCGAGGATAAGCACGCCAATCCCGCCACCCAGCGGGAACAGCGCGGTGATAATAGAGGCCTGGCTCATCGTCGCGCCGGTTTCGCGGATGAGCAGCGGCAGCCAGCTGGTCAGCAAATAGAAGATCAGCAGGCCCATAAAGTAGGTCAGGCACAGCATGACGGTGCCGACGGCGTAGCGCGGTGAGAAAATCACGCCGATGGACGATTTCTCCTTTACCTGGCCCGCTTCGCGTAGTTCAAATTCCGCCTGCTCGGGAACAGGCGCGATGCGGCGCAGGATCGCGGCGATACGCTGGGCAGGCTGGCGTTTAACCACCATATAGCGCGCGGATTCCGGCAGAAGAAAGATCAGCACTACCGCCAGCAGCAGCGGCATCACGCCGCCAAGCACCAGCACGCTTTGCCAGCCGTAATGGGGGATCATCCAGGCGGAGAGGAAGCCGCCCAGCGAGGAGCCCATCGGAAAGCCGACGAACATCAGGTTAACCATCAGCGCCCTACGCCGCTCGGGGGCGTATTCGCTCATCAGCGTCGCGGCGTTCGGCATGGCGGCGCCCAGCCCAAGGCCGGTAAGAAAACGCAGCAGCGTCAGCTGGTTAAGGCTGGTAGCAAAGGCGGTCAGCAGGCTGAAGCCACCGAAAACCACGATGGACATAATCAGAACTTTTTTCCGCCCAACGCGGTCGGCGAGCGGTCCGGCGGTCAGCGCGCCGACCGCGAGCCCGACTAAGGCGGCGCTCATAACCGGGCCTAACGCCGATTTTTCGACGCCCCATTCCTGCACCAGGTCAGAGGCGATAAAGCCGATTATCGCGGTATCGAATCCGTCCATCGCGACGGTGATAAAACATAAGGCCAGAATCATCCACTGGTATTTCGTGAAGGGATGTTCATTGATAAAAGCCTGAATATCGATGGTTGTTTTCTTCATGCGGCATTCCTGGCAGGCAGAGCGGGGGACAGAGATAGATTATTGTTATCTCCCTCGCGGTCGTTGATGTTGTTTGTGCGATTATCGAACAAAAAGCCGTTAATCGCTCATTTAATAAAATCATCGAACGGCGGTTCAGGCAATGCAGGCGAAAAGGGAAGCGTGCGATTATCGTCCACTTTGCGACCCGTGCAGAAGAGAGAATAGATTAATAATAACAAAATCAATTTGTTAAGCGTTTCAGCCGAATACCGGATGATAGCGGTAATTGTGATGAACTTAACAGCCGACGCGACTGGCCGCTAAAACGCTAAAAAACCGGCTTTCAGGGAGGAAGATTGTCAGGAAAAGGTATCCTGCAAGGCCGACCTGGACTATCCTTGTCAGCGTCTGGCACGTGTGTGTCTGTTTGCGCTTTTTTTGGCTGAAAGGAGTAAAAAAATGGCGACAGGAAAGTCCTGCTCTCGCTGGTTTGCGGCTATTGCGGCCCTGTTAATGGTGGTTAGCCTGAGTGGGTGTTTTGATAAAGAAGGCGATCAGCGCAAAGCGTTTATCGACTTCCTGCAAAATACGGCAATGCGTAGCGGCGAACGTCTGCCGACGCTGACCGCCGATCAGAAAAAACAGTTCGGACCTTTCGTTTCCGATTACGCGGTGATTTACGGCTATTCACAGCAGGTAAGCCAGGCGATGGATGCGGGTTTGCGTCCGGTGGTTGATAGCGTGAACGCGATCCGCGTACCGCAGGATTATGTTACCCAGCGCGAGCCGCTGCGTCAGGCAAACGGCGCTTTGGGCGTACTGAGCCAGCAGCTGGAGAACGCAAAAATACAGGCGGATGCCGCCCACGGCGCGCTGAAACAGGGCGACGATCTCAAGCCGGTTTTCGACCAGGTCTATAACAAAGTCGTGACGGCGCCGGCGAATGCGCTACAGCCGTTAATTCCGGCAGCGCAGGTATTTACCCAACAGCTGGTGCAGGTGGGTGATTTTATCGCTCAGCAAGAAACCCAGGTCAGCTTCGTGGCGAACGGTATTCAGTTCCCGACTTCGCAGCAGGCCAGTCAGTACAATACGCTGATTGGGCCGCTGGCCGCCCAGCACCAGGCCTTTAATCAGGCGTGGACCGCGGCAGTTAACGCGACGCGTTAACGGCTCTGACAGCCCGGGCAAGGCTTCACCTTAGCCCGGGTTTTCTTTTTTCACTTCTCACTTCACCTGCGGATTCACGCAGTTCTTCTCAACGTTGCCGTTCAGGGCATCAATCAGATTATCCACCGCGCAGGCCGCCATGTTATAGCGGGTTTCATGCGTGGCCGAGCCAATATGCGGCACGGCGACCACGTTTGGCATATTCAGCAGCGGGGAGTCTTTCGCCAGCGGCTCTTGTTCGAAAACGTCGAGGCCGGCGGCATGAATTTCACCTTCCTGCAGTGCGGCAATCAGCGCCTTCTCATCCACCACCGGGCCGCGCCCGGCGTTAATAAAGATGGCCGAGGGCTTCATTTTGGCAAACTGCGCTTTGCCGAACAGATGATGAGTCTCATCGGTCAGCGGCAGGATCAGACAGACAAAATCCGCTTCCTCCAGCAGGGTATCGAGATCGCAGTAGCGGGCGTTAAAGCGCTCCTCTGCCTGAGGGTGCTGGCGGCGGGCGTTGTAGAGGATCGGCATACCAAAGCCCGCGTGGGCGCGCTGGGCAAGCGCCATCCCGATACGCCCCATCCCGACGATACCGAGGGTTTTATGGTGCACATCGTTGCCAAACCAGTCCGGACCGATGCTTTTGGTCCACTCGCCGGCCTTCACGCGGTTAGCCACCTCAACCACCCGACGCGCGGTGCTCAATACCAGCGCCATCACGGTATCGGCGACGGTCTCGGTCAGTACCGTCGGGGTGTGCATCAGCAGCACTTTACGCGCATTCAGCGCATCGACGTCGAAGTTGTCATAGCCGACGGAGATGGTCGAGGTCGCACGAAGCTTGGGCATTTTCTCCAGTAACGCGGTATCGACTTTTTCGCTGGAACCCAGCAGACCTACCGCTTCAGCGAACGCGTCGGCGTGCTGTGAAACGGTCTCCGGACGCAGGTTTTTCACCTGGGTGACGGTAAAGTGTTGTTCCAGACGCTGTTGCAGGTCGTCGGGAAGCGTTTTGTAGAGAATGACTGACGGCTTCATGCGGTTCTCCGTTGCGTTAAGGTTTCAGGCGTGACGTGCGCCGAGCGGAAGTTTTTGATTATTAGCAGGCTTAACAATCAAAGTAAGCCATACCGAGACGAAAAGCGCCACTCCCATGAAAATGTACGAGGCTGCGGGGCTGCCGGTGGTGCCGTTCAGGTAACCGACAAACCATGAGCCGAAGAACGAACCCAGCGCGCCCATGCTGTTAATCAGGGCCATGGCGCCTCCGGCGACGTTGCGCGGCAGCATCTCAGGAATGATGGCGAAGAACGGTCCGTAGGGGGCGTACATCGCCGCGCCGGCAATCACCAGCAGGGTATAAGAGACCCAGAAATGGTTGGCGCCAACGGCCCAGGAACCAATAAAGGCGAAGGCGGCAATCAGCAGCAGCGGCCAGACAAACAGCTTGCGGTTCTGCATTTTATCGGAGGCCCAGGAGACCACGATCATCGCGATGGTCGCCGCCAGATAGGGAACGGATGAGAGCCAGCCGACCTCGACCATGCCCATATTCTCGCCGCCGCTGCGGATAATTGACGGCAGCCACAGAACGAAACCGTAAACCCCGATGCTCCAGGCGAAATACTGCATGCACAGCAGGACAACGTTGCGCGAGCGGAAGGCTTCGCCGTAGTTGCGCACCGGTTTGATTCCCTGCTGTTCACGCTCCAGCTGCTCCTGCAACGCGGCTTTTTCGCTTTCCGCCAGCCAGTTGACCTGCGAAGGTTTGTCTTTTACCAGCACCCACCAGCAGAAGGCCCAAATCACCGCCGGAACGCCTTCGATAATAAACATTTCCCGCCAGCCGAAGGCCTGAATCAGGTAACCGGACACCACCGACATCCACAGCACCGTCACCGGGTTGCCGAGGATCAGGAAGGTATTGGCGCGAGAGCGTTCAGATTTAGTAAACCAGTTGCTGATGTAAATCAGCATCGCCGGCATGACCGCGGCCTCGACGACGCCGAGAATAAAGCGAATCGCCGCCAGCGCGGGAATATTGTGCACCATCCCGGTCAGCGAGGCGCAGGCGCCCCACAGGATCAGGCAGATAAAAATGAGTTTGCGTACGCTGCGGCGTTCGGCGTAAATCGCGCCGGGGATCTGAAAGAAGAAGTAGCCGAGGAAGAACAGCGCCCCCAGCAGGGAGGAGATACCTTTGGTGATCCCCAGATCTTCAGTAATACCGGCCGCCGAAGCGAAGCTGAAGTTAGCGCGGTCGAGATATGCCAGGCTATACGTGATAAACACGATAGGCATGATGTACCACCAGCGTTTTGTTGCATTCGTCGAACTATTCATAGGTTTGCCTCTGTGAGTGAGGTGACGCTCATCATAGAAAAGATCCGTTACGCCGCGCTGCATGTAGGGTACAGAACGGCCTGACGTTGTGCTGAATCTGCTTACTCGCCCAGCGCCTCACGCGTGGGTAAGCCTTCGCTATCGCCCTGGACCTGAATGGCCAGTGAGCCGATTTTGTTTCCGCGTTTCACCGCCTGCGGCAGCGGTTTTCCTTCCAGCAGGGCGCTAATCACCCCGACGGCAAAGCCATCGCCGGCGCCAACGGTATCGACGACGTTATCCACTTTTATCGCCGCAACGGCCCCCTGTTCGCCGTCGGCGGTTTTATACCAGGCGCCGTCGGAGCCGGTTTTTATGATGACCGCGCGAACGCCGTGGCTGAGATAAAAGTCCGCAATGGCTTCCGGCGTTTGCTGGCCGGTCAGAATCATGCCTTCTTTCAACCCTGGCAGAACCCAGTCGGCCTGAAACGCAAGGCGGTTAAGCTTCTCGACCATCTCGGCTTCGCTTTTCCACAGCGTGGGCCGCAGGTTGGGGTCGAACGAAATCGTTTTTCCCTGCGCTTTCATGGTACGCGCCGCGCGGTCCAGCAGGGCGTATGAGCTTTCCGACAGCGCGGCGGCTACGCCGCTTAAGTGCAGGTGACGGGCGCTGGCGAAGTATGATTCGTTAAAATCATCCGGCGACAGATGGCTGGCGGCAGAGCCTTTGCGAAAATATTCCACGATGGGATCGGTTCCATTTTCGACTTTAGATTTCAGCTGAAAGCCGGTAGCGTAGCGGCCATCGGTGCTCACGCCGCGGGCGTCGATCCCCTCTTTCGTCAGCGCGGTGAGGACGAAGCGGCCAAAGCTGTCCGCGCCGACGCGGCTTACCCAGCCGACGCTTAAGCCGAGGCGGGCCAGCCCGGTCGCGACGTTCAGTTCCGCGCCCGCCACGCGCTTCATAAAATGTTCTACTTCAGCCAGTTCGCCGGTTTCGGTGGCGACAAACATCGCCATGGCTTCGCCTATCGTGATGACATCTAACGCTTTTTGCATAACTTAATCCTCGCGTAACAGGTTGACGTAGCGGCGGGTCACGGCCGTCAGGTCATGGCCAGTCAGCGGAAATTCGATCCCGCGCGGGGCGTCTGCGGGCAGATTGTCGAGCAGCGCCAGCCAGCGCCCGGACGCTTCATCCGGCGGTACGGCGCGAAACTGCGAATGGTGCGGCTCAGCCGCCTTTACATGAATATAGCTGACGGCAGGCGCCAGGTGGCGCGCGGCATCTTCCGGCGAGTCGCCAACCCACAGCCAGTTGCCCATATCAAAGGTGAGGGTGATCGGCAGCTGGTTAACCCGACAGGCGGCCTTGAAGCGCTGCATCGGCGCCAGCTGGCCGCAGTCGGTTTGATCGTTTTCCACCACCAGCGCCATGCCGCTCTCGCGCAGGATATCGCGCAGGGTGTCCAGATCGTTTTGGTGGGTAAAGCGGCCCAGCGAGAGCTTCAGCCACAATGC
The DNA here is from genome assembly GCF_007910085.1 of Klebsiella sp. ME-303. Classification (NCBI taxonomy): domain Bacteria; kingdom Pseudomonadati; phylum Pseudomonadota; class Gammaproteobacteria; order Enterobacterales; family Enterobacteriaceae; genus Klebsiella; species Klebsiella sp. ME-303. The sequence continues at coordinate 135,201 of NZ_VOJB01000086.1, forward strand.
GTTAAGGGTTTGCGCTTCCTGCAAAAAGTCGGCGAGGCGCGGGTTGAGCGAGCCGTCTGCGGTAAACAGGGCTTCCGGCGCGGAATAGCAAACCAGCAGGCCGCGGCGCTCAATATCGGCGGCCAGTTCCGGCAGGCGGTTCAGCTCATCCGCGCTGAACAGTTCCCGGCGGATCTCTACGCCGTCGGCGCCGGAGCCGGCGATAAACGGCAGGACGGCGGACTGCCCGCCCAGCGCTTTAACATGGTCATTCCCGTACGCGGCGGTAACGACAATAATCTTTCTGGCCATCCCAATACTCCCGACGATAATCTGATGCGTTGTTTATTACGCTAGATGGTATCGGTTCCAAAGCAAAGGCCAGGATGTCTAATTTATGATCGCCATCACGAAGGATCGTTAGCGGGAGGTGGAGCCTCTGACGATCAGTTCGCCGGAAAACACCCGTTCGCAGACCGGGTCGTTGCTGCCTTCAATCCGACGCACCACCTGCTCGACGGCGGCGAAGCCAATCTGCCAGGTCGGCTGTTTGAGCGTGGTGATCCCCACGCCCGCCAGCTCGGCCCACTCCAGTTCATCGAAGCCCAGCAGGCCGATATCGCTGCCCCAAATCAGGCCAACGCGTTTAAGGGAGCGCGCCACTTGCAGGGTCAGCGCGCCGTTGGCGGAAATCACCGCCTTGCGCATGCCGCGATGGTGGGAGTGGAAGTGGCGCAGGACGTTATCCAGCATCGCGCCATCGTTCAACGGTACTTCGGCGTTTTCCGCGACAATACCGGTATGGCGCAGGAGGGTCTGGCGAAACGCGCTCAGGCGCTCGCGGCGGGTATTGACCGAGCCGAGGGGTTCGCTAAGGAACAGCAGGGCTTCGAAGCCCTTTTCCACCAGGTGTTCGGTGGCGGTGGTGGCGGCCTGGGTATTATCGAGGCCGACGACATCGCAGGCGAATTCCGGAATTTTGCGGTCGATAAGCACCATCGGCAGCGCCGACTGCTGCAGGCGGTTGAGGCCGTCCTCGCGCATCCCGACCGCGTTGACCACGATCCCCTCCACCTGATAGCTGCGCAGCAGGTCGAGATAGTGCAGCTCCTGGTCCAGCTCATTGTTGGTATTACATACCAGCAGGGTAAATCCTTTTTCGCGACAGGCGGCTTCAATGCCGCTGAGCACGTTGACGGAGTAGGGGTTGGTGATATCGGCGATGATCAGGCCGATCAGCCGGGTGCGGCCATGCTTCAGGCCGCGGGCCATCAGGCTGGGACGATAGTCGAGCTCGGCAATGGCTTTTTCAATGCGCCCCAGCAGATCGTCGGAAAGCAGATGCTTCTCGCCGTTCAGATAGCGTGAAATGCTGGTTTTGCCGGTCTTTGCGGCTTTCGCCACATCGCTAATGGTTGCTCGCGCCGCTTTCGCCATGGTGGCTTCCTTTGCTGAAATCTGCACACACCTTAGCGCGAAAATTCGCTATATCAAGCATTTTGCCCGGCGAGTCGCCGGGCAAAGAGGGCATTACTGCAGCGGGCTGAGGGTAATTTCAACGCGGCGGTTCTGCGCTTTGCCTTCCGCCGTGCTGTTGCTGGCGATCGGGTTTGCCGGGCCCATACCGGTTGTGCGGATGCGATTAGCCGCCACGCCCTGGGTAATAAGCGCGCTGGCGACGCTCTCCGCGCGCTGCTGAGAGAGGCGCATGTTCAGATCCTGGCTGCCGGTGCTGTCGGTATAACCCACTACGTTAACGGCGGTTTTCTCATACTCTTTCAGCACCATCGCCACGCCGGTGAGGGTATTGGCGCCCGCGGGTTTCAGGTTGGCGCTGCTGCTGTCGAAAGTCACATTGTTCGGCATGTTCAGCACGATATTGTCGCCGTTTCGCGTCACGCTTACGCCGGTTCCCTGCATTTTCTCGCGCAGCTTCGCTTCCTGCACGTCCATATAGTAACCGATACCGCCGCCCAGCGCCGCGCCGGCCGCTGCGCCGATCAGCGCGCCTTTGCCGCGGTCATGTTTGGAAGAGGAGAGCGCCCCAACGCCTGCGCCGACTAACGAACCAATGCCCGCGCCGATCCCGGATTTACCCGCTTCGCGCTCCCCGGTATAGGGATTGGTGGTACAGCCAGAAATGGCCAGTGCGCCGCTAACGACAGCCGCAATCATGAGTACGCGTTTTTTCATCTTATTTCCTTAATCCTTTTTATTCTTTGCCACAGCGACCGTGACGGTTGATTATGACGCCCGAAACCGGAGAAAATTCCGCAGAGAGCATCTCAATTTGTAAATAACATTGAACGGCTGAATAACGTGCCGTCACCACACCTGCTATCGCTGACCAGGAGCCCGCATTGCCAACCTCATCTGCTACCAAAACTATCCTGACCGCAGCCCATTGGGGGCCAATGCTGGTCGAAACCGATGGCGAGAACGTCATCTCTTCGCGCGGGGCGCTTGATACCCCTTTCCCCAACTCGCTGCAAACCGCAGTGCGCGATCAGGTGCATAGCAAAACCCGCGTACGTTATCCGATGGTGCGTAAGGGATTTCTCGCCTCGCCAGAAAGCCCACAAGGCGTGCGCGGGCAGGATGAGTTTGTGCGGGTGAGCTGGGAGCAGGCGCTGGATCTGATTCACGCCCAGCACCGGCGCATTCGCGAAAGCTACGGCCCGGCGTCGATTTTTGCGGGCTCCTACGGCTGGCGCTCAAATGGCGTGCTGCACAAAGCGGCGACGCTGCTCCAGCGCTATATGAGCCTGGCGGGCGGCTATACCGGGCATCTGGGCGATTATTCCACCGGCGCGGCCCAGGCGATCATGCCGTACGTGGTTGGCGGTAATGAGGTTTATCAGCAGCAGACCAGCTGGCCAATGGTGTTGGAACATAGCGATGTCGTGGTGCTGTGGAGCGCTAACCCATTAAATACGCTAAAAATTGCCTGGAACGCTTCCGATGAGCAGGGCATCCCGTGGTTCGATCGTCTGCGTCAGAGCGGGAAGCGGGTGATCTGCATCGATCCCATGCGATCGGAAACGGCGGAATTCTTTGGCGACGCGGCGGAGTGGATCGCCCCGCATATGGGCACCGACGTGGCGCTGATGCTCGGTATCGCCCATACGCTGGTGGAAAACGGCTGGCAGGATGACGCGTTTTTGGCCCACTGCACCAGCGGCTATGACGTTTTCGCCCGCTATCTGACCGGGGAGAGCGACGGAACGGCAAAAACGGCGGAATGGGCGGCGGCGATCTGCGGCATTAGCGCGGAGAAAATTCGCGAACTGGCACAACTTTTCCACGAAAACACCACCATGTTGATGTCCGGCTGGGGAATGCAGCGCCAGCAGTTTGGCGAACAAAAACACTGGATGCTGGTGACCCTTGCCGCCATGCTCGGCCAGATAGGCACCCAGGGCGGGGGCTTTGGCCTTTCCTATCACTTTGCCAACGGCGGCAACCCTACGCGCCGCGCGGCGGTGCTGGCCTCAATGCAGGGCAGCGTGGCGGGCGGGACCGATGCAGTGGAAAAAATCCCGGTCGCGCGTATCGTTGAAGCGCTGGAAAACCCCGGAGCGTCTTATCAACATAACGGTATGGAACGCCGTTTCCCGGATATCCGCTTTATCTGGTGGGCGGGCGGCGCCAACTTTACCCACCATCAGGATACCAACCGACTGATCCGCGCCTGGCAAAAACCGGAGCTTATCGTCATTTCCGAATGCTTCTGGACCGCCGCGGCGCGCCATGCCGATATCGTGCTGCCCGCGACGACCTCATTTGAACGCAACGATATGACCATGACCGGCGACTACAGCAACCAGCATCTGGTGCCGATGAAGCGGGTGGTCGCGCCGCGCGATGAAGCGCGCGATGATTTCGAGGTCTTCGCCGACCTCAGCGAGCGCTGGGAAGCGGGCGGGCGGGAGCGCTTCACCGAGGGTAAAAACGATCTGCAGTGGCTGGAGACGTTTTACCAGATTGCCGCCCAGCGCGGGGCGGCGCAGCAGGTTACGCTGCCGCCGTTCGCCCGGTTCTGGCAGGATAATCAGCTGATTGAAATGCCGGAGAACCCTGAAAACGCGCGCTTCGCCCGCTTTGCCGCCTTCAGGGCCGATCCGCAGGCGAATCCGCTGAAAACCGCCAGCGGTAAAATTGAGATACACTCGCCGACCATCGCCGGGTTTGCTTATCCGGATTGCCCGCCGCACCCGATGTGGCTGGAGCCGGACGAATGGCACGGCAATGCGCAGGAAGGCCAGCTCCAGGTGCTGTCAGCGCATCCGGCGCACCGCCTCCACAGCCAGCTCAACCATACGCCGCTGCGCGAACAGTACGCGGTGGCGGGCCGTGAACCGTTAACCCTTCATCCGCGCGATGCGCAGGCGCGCAATATCGCCGATGGCGATCTGGTGCGGGTATGGAATTCACGCGGCCAGGTACTGGCCGGCGCGGTAGTGACCGACGGCATTCGTCCCGGGGTTATCTGCTTGCACGAAGGAGCATGGCCCGATCTCGACCCTCAGGTGGGGATCTGCAAAAACGGTGCGGTGAACGTGCTGACCAAAGATATTCCGACATCGCGGCTGGGTAACGGCTGCGCCGGAAATACGGCGCTGGCCTGGCTGGAAAAGTATACCGGGCCCGAGCTTACGCTGACGGCATTTGATCCGCCGACCAATGCATAATCCAGGTCGGATGCTGGGTTTCATCCTGCCATGCGCAGTCTTCAATGCGGAAGCCCTGCGCATGGTAGAAATTCACCGCCTGAACGTTTTTCTGGTATACCTCAAGGGTTAGCCAACCGTAGTGTTTTTTGACTTCGCCGATCAGCGCGCTGCCGATACCCTGCCTGGCGGCATCCGGCGCGACGAACAGCGCGCCGATGAAGCGTGACTCCATCACGCTGATAAAACCCTTCAGCACGCCGTCCTGCTCCCATACCCAGGTTTGCGCGGAGGGCAGGTAAACGTCGCGCACTATCGCCAGGCTGTCATGCCAGTAGCTTTCGGCGATAAACGGATGCGCGTGGATCGTACTCTCAAGCCACAGCTCGAGCAGCGGGCCGGTTTCGTTAGCGTCCCAGTTACGAATCATCCTGGCCTCCTGAGCGACAGAAACAGTCGATGACGTGGTCGTTGACCAGACCGCAGGCCTGCATAAAGGAGTAGCAGATAGTGGAGCCGACAAACTTAAAGCCCCGTTTTTTCAGCGCTTTCGACAATGCGTCAGAAGCCGGGGTGGTTGTCGGGATCTCCGCCAGCGTGGCGGCGGCCGTCACCTGGGGGTGATTATCGACGAATGACCAGACGAAATCTGCGAAAGGTTCGCCATTTTTTTCCATCGCCAGGAAGGCGCGGGCGTTGCCGATGATGGCCTGAATTTTACCGCGATGGCGAATAATACCGGCGTCGAGAACCAGACGTTCAATGTCTTCTTCGTCCATTGCCGCGACGCGAACCGGATCAAACTGGTGAAAAGCGCGGCGGTAGTTTTCACGCTTTTTCAGCACGGTGATCCACGACAGTCCGGCCTGCTGGCCTTCGAGACAAATCATCTCAAACAGCTTGCGGGGATTCTTTTGAGCAACGCCCCACTCCTTATCGTGGTACTCAATGTATAAAGGATCCTGACTGACCCATCCGCAACGTTGCATCTGTCTCTCCCTTTTGTGATAAAAACTCAGTCGTTCAACTTGACGGCTGAAAGATAAAGATAATAGTTAATACAGGGTTATTATTCCCCAAGCAGGGATAGGACACCCATAAAAAAAAACACAGCAACCTTGCCGTTTCGGCTCTTTTTGGAGTCGCATTAATGATAATAAAGAAATGCAATGGCCTCCGGGTATTCCTGGTCCCGGCGTGCGTATCCGTCTGGGCGTCGTGTGTTGCCGGGGCGAATGCCTGGCAACAGGAATATATCGCTATCGATACAAAAAGTAATACTGCGGAACGCTATACATGGGACAGCGATCACCAACCGCGCTATGAAGATATTCTCGCGGAGCGGATAAATGCGTCCGACGATCCTTCCGGACTGGCGTTTAATCAGGCGGTCTCTCCGGTGGATAGCGCACGCGGTATGAGCGTCGGCTGGAATTTCTCTCTGACCGAGGGGATGACGTCCGGCCCGGTCGCCAGTTTACATTCCGATCTGACGTCGCCGCCGCTTACCCGCAATGCGGCCGGAACCGGCTACGTGAATACGCTGGGCTGGCGGGTCGATTATCAGAAGCTATGGGGCGTACATCCGTGGGCTCAGGTGAGCTATAACCAGGAGTTGACGACGGATTTCGGCGGGGCGAACCGCGCGCAGGACGGTGCCTGGCGTGACGTGACGCTGGGCGCAGATATGTCGCTCAACTCTCATCTTGCCGCCTGGGCGGCGCTATCCCAGGCGGACAATTTACCCACCGGGGCAAACTATCTTTATTTAATGGGCGTGAGCGCCAATTTTTAATTTATTGCGGATACGCTGGCGGCGCTTGTGATTCGGCTCATCCCTGAGCCTCACCCGGATGGGGCTGCGGCATGCCGCCATTTGCCACTCGAGTTATTCAGGCTAAATATGTAGCATAGTTGATACGTTTAATTTACTTTATCATTACAGTAATGACGCATATTCCAGCGGTAGCGGTCACTAACTTTTCGATAAATCGTTAAGGCGTGAATGTTTTGCAATGCCATTCATTCCGCCTTTAATGCATTTCATTCCGCGGTAGCGGCAGCTCATGCCTTTTTTCCCCAGACTTACAGGGGACTTCGTTATGGTGGCGGCAGTTAATTATTCAGGACAACTGCTATGAACGCTGCAAACCGTCAATACACCCGCTGGCTTACGCTGCTCGGCACTATCATTACGCAATTTGCGCTGGGATCGGTTTATACATGGAGTTTGTTCAATAGTTCGCTTTCCGCCAAGCTGGACGAACCGGTAAGCCAGGTGGCGTTTTCATTCGGCCTGTTAAGCCTCGGCCTGGCGCTCTCTTCATCCGTGGCCGGTAAATTACAGGAACGTTTCGGCGTTAAACGCGTCACCATGGCTTCCGGCGTCCTGCTGGGCCTCGGGTTCTTCCTTACCGCGCATTCAAACAGCCTGATGATGCTGTGGCTGAGCGCGGGTCTGCTGGTTGGGCTGGCCGACGGTGCTGGCTATTTGCTGACGCTGTCGAACTGCGTCAAATGGTTCCCGGAACGTAAGGGACTGATTTCGGCTTTTTCCATCGGTGCTTACGGGCTTGGCAGCCTGGGTTTTAAATTTATTGACTCCCATCTGCTGGCGACGGTCGGCCTGGAAAAAACCTTTATTATCTGGGGCGCTATCGTGCTGGTGATGATCGTTTTTGGCGCGACGCTGATGACAGACGCGCCGAACCACACCGCTACCGCCAACAACGGCGTCGTCGAAAATGACTTCACCCTCGCCGAATCGATGCGTAAACCTCAGTACTGGATGCTGGCGGTGATGTTCCTGACCGCCTGCATGAGCGGCCTGTACGTGATTGGCGTGGCGAAAGATATCGCCCAGGGGATGGTGCATCTCGATGTTGCGACGGCCGCCAACGCGGTGACGGTGATCTCTATCGCTAACCTGAGCGGGCGCCTGGTTCTGGGCATTCTGTCCGATAAAATGTCCCGCATCCGGGTGATTACCATCGGACAGGTTGTCTCGCTTATCGGTATGGCGGCGCTGCTGTTCGCTCCGCTGAACGCCATGACGTTCTTCGCCGCTATCGCCTGCGTGGCCTTTAACTTCGGCGGTACGATTACCGTCTTCCCGTCGCTGGTCAGCGAGTTCTTTGGCCTCAATAACCTGGCGAAAAACTACGGCGTGATTTATCTCGGCTTTGGTATCGGCAGCATCTGCGGTTCGCTGATTGCTTCCCTGTTCGGCGGTTTCTACGTGACCTTCTGCGTCATCTTTGCGCTGCTGATTCTCTCTCTGGCGCTTTCGACAACGATTCGTCAGCCGAAAAGTGAAATTTACCACCAGGCTCATGCCTGAAACCGGGTGTTATCCCGGCCCCGATGATTAATTACCTAAGCTAATAGTGCCAATCCAACCAAATGTTTTGTAAATGTTTGGTTGGATCACATTCCCTCCTGATACTTTTTCCTTCCGCTGTGGTCTACTTATCGCGCTTTGTAGAGGTTTCTTATAACCAAGCTAAACGCACTTTATTAACCTGCTTACTTATATCGCTTAAGTCGGGCGGTTTTATCTCTTCGTTTTCCAGGTTTTTTGCATGAAATACATTAAAACGATGACGCAGCTGAAGCTCAGTATCTGGCTGGCGCTGTACATCGGCTGGTTTATGAACGCTGCCGTATTCTTCCGCCGCTTCGAGGGGTACGCTCAGGAGTTTACCATCTGGAAAGGACTCTCAGGTGCAGTTGAGCTGATAGGGACCTTTCTGGTCACCTTCTTTCTGCTGCGTATTTTGTCGCTGTTTGGCCGCCGGGTCTGGCGTATTCTCGCGACCATCGTCGTACTCTTCTCCGCCGCCGCCAGCTATTACATGACCTTCCTGAACGTGGTGATCGGCTACGGGATTATTGCCTCGGTGATGACCACTGACATCGACTTGTCCAGAGAGGTTATCGGCTGGCACCTGATTCTCTGGCTGGTGCTGATGAGCGCGCTGCCGCTGGTGCTTATCTGGAGCAACCGCTGTCGCTTCACCCTGCTGCGTCAAATTCGTACGCCCGGCCAGCGGATGAAGAATATTACTATCGTGCTGCTGGCTGGCCTGATGGTCTGGGGGCCTATTCGCTTGCTGGAGGTTCGTCAGAAGAACTTTGAGCGCAGTTCCGAAGTCGATCTGCCAAGCTATGGCGGGGTGGTGGCTAACTCCTATCTGCCGTCTAACTGGCTATCAGCGCTGGGGCTTTACGCGTGGGCGCAGGTGGACGAGTCTTCCGATAATAAATCCCTGATCAATCCGGCGAAAAAATTCACCTACGTTGAGCCGCAAGGGCTGGATGATACTTACGTGGTGTTTATCATCGGCGAAACCACCCGCTGGGACCATATGGGCATCCTGGGCTATAGCCGCAATACCACGCCTAAGCTGGCGCAGGAGAAAAACCTGGTCGCTTTCCGCGGATACTCCTGCGATACCGCTACTAAGCTGTCGCTGCGCTGTATGTTCGTTCGTCAGGGCGGGGCGGATGATAACCCGCAGCGGACGCTGAAAGAACAGAACGTCTTTGCCGTCCTGCACCAGCTCGGCTTTAGCGGCAACCTGTACGCCATGCAGAGCGAGATGTGGTTCTATAGCAACACGATGGCGAACAATATCGCCTATCGCGAGCAGATTGGCGCTGAGCCGAGTAACCGCGGCAAGAGCGTAGACGATATGCTGCTGGTGGATGAAATGAAGCGCGGTCTGGCGAAGAATCCCAATGGTAAGCACCTGATCATTCTGCATACCAAAGGATCGCACTTTAACTATACCCAGCGCTATCCGCGCAGCTTTGCGCAGTGGAAGCCGGAGTGCGTCGGCGTCGATAATAAATGCTCGAAGGCTGAGCTGATTAACTCGTACGATAACAGCGTGACCTACGTCGATCACTTTATCGTCAGCGTGCTGGATCAGCTGCGGGACAAGAAGGCGATTGTTTTCTATGCGGCCGACCACGGCGAGTCTATCAACGAGCGCGAACACCTGCACGGTACGCCGCGCAAGATGGCGCCGCCGGAGCAGTTCCGCGTGCCGATGCTGGTGTGGATGTCGGATAAGTATCTGGCGTCGCCCGACCACGCAGCTTCTTTTGCGCACCTGAAGCAGCAGGCGGCCATGAAGGTGCCGCGTCGTCACGTAGAGCTGTATGACACTATTATGGGCTGCCTTGGCTATACTTCGCCGGACGGCGGGATTAACCAATATAACAACTGGTGCCACGTTCCTGACGCTGCGGCGAAGAAGGAGTAGCAGAGTGGCGAGTTTCTCGCCGCTTGAGCGACTTTTTCATAATAAGGCATTGACGGGTGTGTATCGCAGCAGTAAGATGCGCCCGCATTCGGTGATTGGCGCAGCCTGGTAGCGCACTTCGTTCGGGACGAAGGGGTCGGAGGTTCGAATCCTCTATCACCGACCAAATTCGAAAAGCCTGCTCAACGAGCAGGCTTTTTTGCACCTGAAGTTTGTGAGGATGAGAACCTCCGGGGGTAGAGGTTCGACTCGAGCGGAGCGAGAGAACGTTGCGTCAGCAACGGCCCGCAGGGCGAGCCACGTAGTGGCGAGTTATCCTCTATCACCGACCAAATTCGAAAAGCCTGCTCAACGAGCAGGCTTTTTTGTTTTTGTCGTCCTTACTGATATGCAGCATCGTTTCCGGGAAATCCAGCCGTACTGCACACCGCTCCCGGGGGCGGCGCAAAGCGCCTTGCCCGGGCTACGGGTTCAGCGTTGTCTGCGGGCCGGTAGCCCGGACAGATGCGCAGCATCGCCTCCGGGAAATCCAGCCGTACCGCACACCGCTCCCGGGGGCGGCGCAAAGCGCCTTGCCCGGGCTACGGGTTCAGCGTTGTCTAC